>NZ_JBSGCE010000066.1:0-50082 GCF_053601695.1 Nonomuraea sp. NPDC004702 | reverse complement strand
GCCGGGCAGCCCTGACGGCGGGACCGGTGTGGGGCCGGGCAGCCCTGACGGCGGGCCGGGTGTGGGGCCGGCCCGCCGTCAGGGGGTGAGGTCAGCGGTTGTCGTTGCCGAGGCCTGCCTTGCGGAGGGCTTCGGCCATCGCGCCCATGGGAGCCGGACGGTCCTGGCGGCGCTGCCCGCCACGCTGACCGTCGCCGCGGCCCTGGCCACGACCGCCGTCGCCACGACCACCCTGGCCGCGACCGCCGCCGTCACGACCGCCGCCGCCGCGAGCACCGTCACCCCGGCCACCGTCACCCCGGCCACCGTCGCGGCCGTCGCCGCGAGAGCCGCCGTCGCGGCCACCCTCGCCACGGGGGGCGGAGCCGTCACGAGTGCTGCCGTCGCGGCGGGGCTCGTTGCGGGAGCCGTCCGAACGGGCGCCCGACTTGCGGGGCGGGCGGCCCTCCGAGGACGGCTGGGTGACGTCGTCCTCCAGGCGGAGGGTCAGGGAGATGCGCTTGCGCGGGATGTCCACCTCAAGGACCTTGACGCGCACGATGTCGCCCGGCTTGACCACGTCGCGCGGGTCTTTGACGAAGGTGCGGGACATGGCCGACACGTGGACCAGGCCGTCCTGGTGGACGCCGATGTCGACGAACGCGCCGAAGGCGGCCACATTGGTGACCACGCCCTCCAGGATCATCCCCGCCACCAGGTCGGAGATCTTCTCCACGCCCTCCTTGAAGGCCGCCGTCTTGAACGCCGGACGCGGGTCGCGCCCCGGCTTCTCCAGCTCGCGCAGGATGTCGGTGACGGTCGGCAGGCCGAAGGTGTCGTCGGTGAAGTCCTGCGGCCGGATGGTGTGCAGGGCCGAGGTGTTGCCGATCAGCGACTTGAGGTCGGTCTGGACCGAGCTCAGGATGCGCCGGACCACCGGGTAGGCCTCCGGGTGCACGCTGGAGGCGTCGAGCGGGTCGTCGCCGCCCGGGATGCGCAGGAAGCCGGCGCACTGCTCGAACGCCTTGGGCCCGAGCCGCGAGACGTCCTTCAGCGCCGTGCGAGTGCGGAACGGACCGTTCTCGTCGCGGTGGCGCACGATGCCCTCGGCCAGCGTCGCGCCGATGCCCGACACCCGCGTGAGCAGCGGCGCGGACGCCGTGTTGACGTCGACCCCGACCGCGTTGACGCAGTCTTCGACGACGGCGTCGAGCGAGCGGGAGAGCTTGGACTCGGCCAGGTCGTGCTGGTACTGGCCGACGCCGATCGACTTGGGGTCGATCTTGACCAGCTCGGCGAGCGGGTCCTGCAGCCGGCGCGCGATGGAGACCGCGCCGCGCAGCGACACGTCGAGGTCGGGCAGCTCCTGGGAGGCGTAGGCCGAGGCCGAGTAGACCGAGGCGCCCGCCTCCGACACCACGATCTTGGTGATCGACGGCATGAGCTTGACCAGGTCGCCGGCCAGCTTGTCGGTCTCGCGCGAGGCGGTGCCGTTGCCGATGGCGATGAGCTCGACGCCGTGCTTCTGGGCCAGCGCGCCGAGCACGGCCAGCGACTGGTCCCACTGGCGCTTGGGCTCGTGGGGGTAGATGGTGGCGGTCTCGACGACCTTGCCCGTGGCGTCGACCACGGCCACCTTCACGCCGGTGCGCAGGCCGGGGTCGAGGCCCATGGTCGCGCGGGTGCCGGCCGGGGCGGCCAGCAGCAGGTCGCGCAGGTTGGCGGCGAACACGCGGACCGCTTCGTCCTCGGCGGCCTGCCAGAGGCGCATGCGCAGGTCGATGCCGAGATGCACGAGGATGCGGGTGCGCCAGGCCCAGCGCACGGTCTCGGCCAGCCACGTGTCGGCCGGACGCCCCTTGTCGGAGATGCCGAACCGGGCGCCGATGCGCAGCTCGTAGTCGGCGGTCTCGTCGGGCTCCAGCGCGACGTTGAGCACTTCCTCCTTCTCGCCCCTGAACATCGCCAGGATGCGGTGGGAGGGCAGCTTGGTGAACGGCTCGGTGAAGTCGAAGTAGTCGGAGAACTTGGCCCCCGCCTCCTGCTTGCCCTCGCGCACCTTCGACACGAGCCGGCCGCGGCTCCACAGCCGCTCGCGCAGGTCGCCGATGAGGTCGGCGTCTTCGGCGAACCGCTCGATCAGGATCGCCCTGGCCCCTTCGAGGGCCGCGCCGGCGTCGGCCACGCCCTCGGTGACGAACTCCGCGGCGACCGTGGCCGGGTGGAGCGTCGGGTCGCCGAGCAGCTTCTCGGCCAGCGGCTCCAGGCCGAGCTCGCGGGCGATCTGCGCCTTGGTGCGCCGCTTGGGCTTGTAGGGCAGGTAGATGTCTTCGAGCCTGGCCTTGGTCTCGGCCGCCATGATCTGCGCGCGCAGTTCGTCGTCGAGCTTGCCCTGAGACTCGATCGACTCCAGGATCGCCGACCTGCGCTCGTCGAGCTCGCGGAGGTAGCGCAGCCGTTCTTCGAGCGTGCGGAGCTGCGCGTCGTCGAGGGCGCCGGTGACCTCCTTGCGGTAGCGCGCGATGAACGGCACGGTGGCGCCGCCGTCGAGCAGATCGACCGCCGCCTGCACCTGCCCGTCGCGCACGCCGAGCTCTGCCGCGATCCGCTGGTGAATAGAGAGCACTTGCCTGCCTTTCGATGGTCCCGCCGGTCAATTGTGCAGGACTACGCCGTCTTTCATGACCAGAGTGCGCCGAGGGTGAACGACCACGGCCTCTCCGGGGCCGCTCGCGGGCACCACGACGAGGTCGGCCCGGTCGCCCGGAGCCAGGCCGTAGCCGGGCAGCCCGAGGGCCAGCGCGCCGCCCACGGTCGCGGCCTCCAGGGCGAGCTCGATGTCCTCGTCGCGGCGGAACGCGCTGCGGTAGGCGAGGTGCATCGCGCGCTCCAGCATGTCGCCAGAGCCATAGGGGCCCCACAGGTCGCGGACGCCGTCGTGGCCGCAGGCGACGGTGACGCCTGCGGCGCGCAGCTTCTTCACCGGCGGCACCGGGTAGCTGTAGACGGCGGCGGTGGCGATGGCCACGCCCGCGTCGACGAAGCCCTGGATCAGGCGATCCTGGGCGGCGTCGCCGAGCTCGCCCAGCGCGTACGCGTGACTGACCGTGACCCGGCCGCCGAGCCCCAGCGCCTTGGTGCGCTCGGTGATCAGCTCCAGCTCCCAGCCGCCCAGCGAGCCGCCGTCGTGGAGGTGGATGTCGATGCGCGCGCCGAACCGGTCGGCCAGGCCGAAGATCAGGTCGAGGTGGCGCACGGGATCGCGGTCGACGCCGGCCGGGTCGAGGCCGCCGATCGCCTCGACGCCGCCGCGGAGCGCCTCGGCCAGCAGGTCGGCGGTGCCCGGGTTGGTGAGCACGCCGTGTTGCGGGAAGGCGACCTGCTGCACGTGGACGGGGGAGCGGGCGGCGGCCTCGCGCACGGCCTCCACGCCCCGCAGGCCCACGGACGGGTCGATGTCGGTGTGGGTGCGCACGTGAGTGGTGCCGGCCTCGCTCATCCGGGCCAGCAGCGCGGCGGCCCGCTCGGCGCTCGGCACCCCCAGCTCGGCGCGGCGGCCCAGGTCGTTGGCGATGCGGCCGGCCAGCGAGTCGTCGGCCGAGTGGGGGATCCAGGGGCCGCCGTAGAGCGTCTTGTCGAGATGGCAGTGGGCGTCGACGAGACCGGGCAGGACGAGCTGGCCGGACACGTCGAGGACGAGGGCGCCGGGCGCGTCGAGGGACGGGCCCACCCGGTGGATGCGGCCGTCGCGGACGAGCAGGTCGGCGGGGGACGCGAGCCCCCAGGGCCGCCCGCCGCGGATCAGCACGTCGGTCATGCCCAGCACCCTAGAGGGCGGCACCGACGATTTCCGTGCCCCCGGACGTGAGGATCGTGAGCCGCCCGCGACGGCGGGACGGGCTAATCGGGGCGGGTGGCGAACAGTTCGAGGTGGTGGCAGGAGCGGCAGCGGTAGGCGTCGATCTCCCACTTGGGACGGCCCATCAGCCGGGCGCCGCCGAAGATCCCGCGTGACAGCGCCCCCTCGACCCAGCGGGCGTACCCCCGGGAGTGCTCACCCTGGTCCGCGACGAACCCGGGTTCGAGCCCCTCCGCGCCGCAATGCGTGCACCGTAAGTTGTCCATGCCGCAGAGCCTAGATCTCCGCGAGGTGCGCCACGTTGGCCACGTCGGCCGGATCGGTGCTGGGCCGTCCGCCGAACCAGGCGTCGAGGATCTCGCCGAGCACGACGTCGGAGGTCAGGCGGAGGCTGAGGGCCAGCACGTTGGCGTCGTTCCACCTGCGCGCCCCGTCGGCGGTGTAGGCGTCGGCGCAGAGCGCGGCCCGCACGCCGGGCACCTTGTTGGCCGCGATGGAGGCGCCCGTGCCGGTCCAGCAGCAGACCACCGCCTGGTCGGCCCGGCCCTCCGCGACGTCTCTGGCGGCCAGTTCGCAGGCCCACGCCCAGTCGTCGCGCTCGCCGTCGTCGAGTGCGCCGTGGGTCAGCACCTCGTGACCCCGCCCGCGCAGCTCGGCCACGATGCGCCCGGCCACCCCGTCGTTGCTGTCCGCCGCCACCGAAATCCGCATGGGCCCATCTCTACCAGCAATGTGGTGACGGGTGCGGGGATCGAACCCGCCTGGAGCGGCTTATGAAACCGCCGGGCACACCAGCGCCCCCACCCGTCTGGAACGGGCCGGGGGCCGCCGATTCAGCGGCGGGAGCCCCCGGACGGGTGCGGCATGCGCATTCGCCGGATGACGAGCCGGCTGACCAGCTGGATGACCATGGGCACGAGCATGCCGCCCGCGCCCCCGGCCCCGCAACGCGTTTTCTCAGGTGTACCGGGCGCGCATGCGCTCGCAGAAGTCGTCCGACAGCTTGGTCATCAGCCTGGACAGCTCGGCCCGCTCGGTCTCCGGCCAGTCGGACAGCACCTCCTCGAACCACTCGGTGGTGACCCGGCGGCACCTGCTCGCCACCTCGGCCCCCTCCTCGGTGAGCGCGATGCGCCAGGCCCGCCGGTCGTCGGGGTCGCGTACGCGCTCGACCAGCCCGCGCTGCTCAAGGGCCGCGACGTGCCTGGTCACGTGCGGGCTCTCGACCTGCAGCCCCTCGGCGATCATGCCGATCCTGCGGGGCTCGCCCGCGTCGAGCAGGTAGACGATGATCTGCACGTCGGGCCGGTCGAGCCGGATGCCGGCCGCCTCGGTGAGCCATTCGTGGGTCTTGGCGCGGTTGAGCGTGACGACCAGCCGCCGGAAGGCCGACACCGTCCTGTTGAGATCTTCGCCCATCTGTTTGCTTACCTAACTTACGTATGTATCATCGGTGCTCGGTTACTTACCTAAGTTATCTAAAGGAGCCGACATGGCGACAGCCGTCGTACCCGCGGCGCGTGAGACGTCGATGCGCAATCCCTGGCCCACGGTGGTCTCCCTGGCGTTCGCGGCCTCCATCGCCGCCCTCCAGAACACCGCGGTGGTCCCGTTGCTTCCCGTGCTGCAGCGGGAGCTGCACGCCTCGCTCTCGGCCGTGAGCTGGACGCTCACCATCAGCCTGCTGGTCGCCGCGGTCTCCACGCCGCTGCTGTCGCGCTTCGGCGACATGTACGGCCGGCGCCCGATGATCCTCGGCGCGCTGGGCCTGCTGGTGGTGGGTTCGGTCATGGCGGCGATGGCCACGTCGCTGACCTGGTTGATCGTCGCCCGGATCCTGCAAGGGGCGGTGTCCGCGCTGGTCCCGTTGTCGATCGGGGTGGTCCGCGACCTGCTGCCCAGGCAGCAGCTGGCCACCGGCATCGGCGTGCTGAGCGCGACGATGGGGTTCGGCAGCGGCGGCGGCATGATCCTGGCCGGGCTGGCCGCCGGTGACTATCACCTGGTGTTCTGGATCACCGGCGGGATCTCGGCGGTGGCCGTCGTGATCCTGGCCTTCCTCGTGCGGGACGTGGCGCCGGCCGGCAAGGGCCGTCCCGACCTCGCCGGGGCCGCGCTGCTGACCGCCTGGCTGGTCGCGCTGCTGCTGGCGATCAGCGAGGGCGGCTCGTGGGGCTGGACGTCGCCCGGCGTGCTCGGCCTGTTCGCCGCGGCCGCCGTGCTGGCCGCGGTGTGGGTGCTGGTCGAGCGCAGGGTGGCCGAGCCGCTGGTCGAGATGTCGATGCTGGTGCACAGGGGCACGATCGGGGCGACGGTCTCCTCGATGCTGCTCGGGTTCTCGTTCTTCACGATGCTGACCGGCATGTCGCAGTTCGCCCAGGTTCCGAAGGCGACCGGCTTCGGCTTCGGCGCCTCCACCCTCCAGGTCGGGCTGTTCCTGCTGCCGAGCACCCTGTTCATGCTGGTCATCTCCCTGTTCGCGGGGCGGATCATGCGCCGGTTCGCCGCCTCGTTCATGGTGGCGACGGGCGCGGGCGTGACCGGGCTCGCGGGGGCGTGGCTGGCGTTCGAGCACGGCAGCCCGGCCACCCTGTACGTGGCCTCGTCCCTCATGGGCGTCGGCCTCGGCATCGGCTACGCCGCGCTGGGCACGATGGCCGTCGAGCACGTCGAGCCGTCCAGGACCGCGCTGGCCGCGGGCGTCAACGCGCTGGTGCGCATCGTCGGGGGCAGCGTGGCGGGCGCGGCCATCGCCGCGATCCTGGCCGCGCGCCCCGGCGTCCTGGGCTTCCAGTGGGTGTTCGGCACCGCCGCGGCGGCCGGGCTGGTCGCGGCGGTGTTCGCCACCGTCTACGGAATGCTGAACAGCCGGGCCGTCACAGCGCCTTCAGCCCACTGATCACTTCCAGCAGCACCTTGGCGTCCGGCGCGGGGGGCGGCAGCTCGACCTGGACGAGCTGCCGCGCGTGCAGGTCGCCGACCAGCACCCGGACCACGCCGATGGGCAGGTTCAGCTCGGCGGCCACGTCCACCAGCCGGGTCGGCTTGGTGCACTTCTGCATGATGATCAGGTGCTCGGGCCCGAGCCCCACCGGGGGCGTCAGCCCGCCGGCGGTGACGATGACCGCGATGAGGTCGATGGCCTCGCTCGCGGGCACCGTACGGCCCCTGGTCAGCAGGTAGGCCGGGACGATCGGACCGGCGTCCTCGTCCAGCCATCGCTCGTCACTCACTTGGCACCACCCGCATCACAGGACGGGCGGGCTCCTTCACGTCGGCCTCCGGTTCCGGATCGGCGACGTGCTCAGCCGGGATCAACACGATCGCGGTGGTCCCTCCATATGGTGAACCGCGTAGCGTCACGCGGATGTCGTGCCTGGCGGCCAGGCGCGAGACGACGAAAAGCCCCAGCTTGTCGCTGTCGGCCAGGTCGAACTCGGGTGGGCTGGCCAGCCGCTCGTTGAGTTCGGCCAGCTCCTGGGCGCTCAGCCCGAGCCCGCGGTCCTCGACCTCGAAGGCGAAGCCGCGGGCGGTCTCCTCGCCGCGCACGATGACCTGCGTGTGCGGCGGCGAGTAGACGGTCGCGTTCTCGATGAGCTCGGCGACCAGGTGGATCACGTCGCCGACCACCGGCCCGGCCAGGCGCTGGCCGGACATCGGCTCGACGGTGACCCGGCGGTAGTCCTCCACCTCGGCCGTCGCGCCGCGGGCCACGTCGAGCAGCGGCACCGGCTTGCTCCAGCCGCGGCCCGGGGTGGCGCCCGACAGGATGATCAGGCCCTCGGCGTGGCGGCGCATGCGGGTCGTCAGGTGGTCGAGGCGGAACAGGTCGTCCAGGGCCTCGGGGTCGGTGGCGCGGTGCTGCATGTCCTCCAGCTGGATGCGCTGGCGGTGCAGCAGGGCCTGCGACCGCCTGGCGAGGTTGCGGAAGACGTGCCCGACGCCCTCGCTGAGCTGCGCCTGGCCGATCGCGGCCTCGACGGCGGTCTGCTGGACGGTGGAGAAGGCCTGGCCGACGTCGCCGATCTCGACCGTGCTGGTGGCCACCGACAACTCCGGCATCTCCACCCTCTCGCCCTTGCGCAGCTTGGCCACCACGTGCGGCAGCCGCTCCTGGGCCACCTCCAGCGCGGCCAGCCGGAGCGCGCCCAGCTCCTTCGACAGCCGGTTGCCCATCCGGATCGAGAACACGATCGACACGATGACCAGCAGGAAACACGTCCCGGCCAGGATGAACGCCCGCGACAGCACCTGGTCGGCCACGGGGTCGGCGCGCGCGTTGAGCAGCGTGCTGGCCCGCATGAGCGACTCCCCGTACGTCTTGGAGATCGACTCGGTGGTGCTCAGCCAGCCGCGCGGCGGCACGGCGCCGGCGATGATCCGGTCCTCCATCAGCCGCATGCGCTGGTAGACGGGGGAGGTGACGAGGGAGACCTGGGTGTCGCGCAGGCTCGGGTCCAGCTCGCCGAGCCCTTGGTCGATGAGGAAGCGCCGGTTGCCGACGATCTGGGTGAACTGCCGGCGTTCTGACGGCGTGACCGGGCCGAGCGCGATGGCCTGCTCCCTGGTCAGCAGCTCCTTGGCGTAGCCCAGCTCGATGATCACGCGGGACTGCTCGTAGATCGGGATGTCGTCGATGAGCGCGACGCGCCGGTGCAGGCCGTAGAGGGAGTCGATCACGGTGTTGTACGCCTCGCCGGCGAGCAGACGGTCGGACAGGCCGTCGTCGATCTCACCCCGGATCGCGTCGAGCCTGCCGAGCTGCGTGTACACCGCGTCCACCTGCGTACGGATCTCTTCCGATCGGTCCTTGGAGTTGCTGGAGAGCTTTCTGAACTCGTCCCTGGCGGCGTCGGTGCGGGTGCGCTGGTCGGCCACGTCCTTCGGGGAGGCGGCCCGGCGCAGCAGCTTGGCCGAGGAGAGACGCTCGTGCTGGAGCTCGCTGATCAACTTGTACGCCGGATGGCGGAGGTTCGTCCAGAGTGTCTTGTACTGACGCAGCTCCAGGCTCTCGCCGGCGGTGACGGCGGTGATCACGCCCCACAACACGACCATGGAGGTCAGAGGCACGAGTAGTAGTCCGATGATCTTCATGCGGATCGTCCGGCTACGACCCATGGCACCTCACTCCGGTCGGTCCCCTGCTGGCAACCCCGGACGGGACAAGCCCAGAGGATAGCAATTCGATCACCCAATTGCCCAATTTTTCGGGACTTTTGGACATGTGTCCGTGATCTTGCAGTAGGTTTCCCCCAAATCGGTTACAGAGGGAGATGCGTTGCGCCGTCGTCTCACAGCGGCCGCCGCGCTGGCGCTTCTGTCGGCCTGTTCCGGGCCCACGGAGGTCCCCCGGCCCCCCGCCGCCGAGTCGGTCTTCGTGTACGCGCAGAACCTGGACGTCATCTCCGACTGGGACCCCGCGAGCTCCTACTCCAACGAGCTCATCGCCTTCCAGAACGTCTACGAGACCCTGACCCTCTGGAACCCCTTCACCAAGAAGTCGGCCCCCCGCCTGGCCACCTCCTGGCGCTCGACGCCCGACGGCCGCACCTGGACGTTCACGCTGCGCCAGGGCGCGACCTTCCACACCGGCCGGCCGGTGGACGCCGCGGCGGTCAAGGCGTCGATCGAGCGCACGATGAAGACCGGCGCGGGCGCGTCCTACATCTGGGACGCCGTCTCCTCCGTCAAGGCCGAGGACGCGAGCACGGTCACGTTCGCCCTGAAGTACGCCGTGCCGCTCGACCTGGTGGCCTCCTCCGGGTACGCGGCCTACATCTACGACACGCAGGCGGCGCCCGACCTGCGCTCATGGCTCGGCGCGGGCAGGGACGCCGGGTCGGGGCCGTACACGGTGGCGGCCTGGCGTCCAGGCCAGGAGGAGGAGCTGACGCTCAAGGCGTACCCCAAGTACTGGGGCGGATGGGACAAGCCGCACTACAGCACGGTCAAGTACCGCGTCGTGCCCGACCCCGACCGCGCGTGGCGGATGCTGGCCCGCGGCGAGGTGAGCTTCGTGGACCGGCTCAGCCCCCGGCTGTTCGCCAGGGCCGCGGTCACGCCCGGGGTGCGCACCAGCGAGCGGGACTCGTACCAGACGGCCATGCTGCTGTTCAACACCGCGAGCGGCCCGATGAAGGACGTGCGGGTGCGCCGCGCGGTGCAGCAGGCCGTCGACTACCGCGGCCTGGTCAGGGCGCTCAGGGGCGCGGTCGCGCCGGCCAGCGGCATCGTCCCTGAGGGGCTGACCGGCCACGTCGCCGGCCGCGCGCCCCGGCAGGACCTGGCGGGCGCGGCGGCCCTGCTGGGCCGCGCCGGGTACGGACCCGCGGGCCGGCCGCTGCGGCTGCGGCTCACCTACGCGCAGGGCGACCACGACCAGCGGCTGCTGGCCACCAGCCTGGCGGCCGAGCTGAAGCCGCTGAACGTCACGCTCGACGCCCGCGCCATGCCCTGGAACGCCCAGTGGCAGCAGGGCAGGAAACGCGGCCAGGACATCTTCGTCATGTACTGGTGGCCCGACTACGCCGACGGCTACTCGTGGTTCGGCAACGTCTTCCGCGGCGGCGAGCCGCCGGTGTTCAACCTGGCCTACCTGCGCGACAGGACCCTGGACGAGCTGCTCGAAGGGCTGCCCGAGCTGAGCGTGACCGACAAGGAGGCCGCGCAGGCGGCGTACGAGCAGGCCACCGGACGCGTGCTCGACGTGCGGGCCGCCGCGGCGCTGCCCTGGGTGGTGCGGTACCAGCGGGCCTACCTGGGCGGCGTCCAGGGGTACGACGACAACCCGGCCTACCCCGACGTGGTCTTCGCCTACGAGCTGCGCCCGTCCGGCTGAGCCGACTCCGCCTCCGCCGCCGCCTCGACGCGCGCACGCAGCCGCGTCCTGATCTCCTCGGGCGTGTACGCCCGCCGCCTGCGTTCGGCGCGCGCGATCACCACCCCCGTGGCCGCGACCCCCGCGATTCCCGCCAGACCGAGCATCTTCCACCAGCGCATGTGCCTAGGCTAGCGATGTGCTGACTCTCGACGAGGCCGTCAAGGTGACCAGGACCGGCGATCTGTGGATCTTCCGCGGCAGGTCCGTGCCCGACCGGGCCATCCAGACGATGACCAACAGCCCGGTCAACCACGTGGGCATGGCGATCGTGATCGAGGACCTGCCGCCCATGATGTGGCACGCCGAGCTGGGCAAGTCGCTGCTCGACCTGTGGGCGGGCACCCACCAGCGCGGCGTCCAGCTGCACGACCTGCGCGACGCGGTCACCGTCTGGGCCGACCGTTACGGCCAGCGTCCCTGGCTGCGCCAGCTCGAACCGCAGGCCACCCCCGAGATGGAGGACGCCGCCCTGCGCGTGGTCGCCCGGCTCGACGGCACCCCGTTCCCGTCCACCGCCCGGCTGGCCGCCCGCTGGGCCAGGGGCCGGGTGCCGCGGCGGGCCAGGAAGGAGGCCACGCTGGAGAGCGCGTACTGCGCGGAGGTCGTGGCCGTCACCTACGAGGAGATGGGCCTGCTGCCCGGCGGCCGGCGTCCCAACTGGTACGACCCGGGCAGGTTCTGGAGCGGCGACGACCTGGAGCTGCTGACCGGCCGCCGCCTCGGCCGCGAGATCACCGTGGGAGTGCCGCGTACGCGGGCCTGACCCTGGCCAGCGGGATCGTCGCCACGACGAGCGCGGCCACCAGCACGAACCCCAGCCGGTAGCCGGTGTGCCCGAGCACCAGCCCGAACCCGGTCGCGCCCACGCCCATCCCGGCGTCGTAGGCCAGGTTCCACAGGGCGCTGACGCGGGCCGGCTCGCCGCGCTGGAGCATCACCGTCAGCGTCGCGTTCTGCAGTACCCCGAACCCCGCCCCGAACAGCGCCATCCCGGCCACGACCGCGACGGGAGCGGCCGTCCACGCCTGCAGCGCGGTGCCCGCGGCGGCGGCGAGCAGGCCCGGCACGAGCAGCCTGGCCGGTCCGTGGCGGTCGCCGAACCGGCCCGCCCACCAGCGGGCCGCCGGCGTGGCGAGCGACTGGGCGAGCAGGGCCGCCGAGGCCAGTCCCGGCGAGCCCGCCAGCGGCAGGAACGTCACCAGCACGCCGACGGAGAGCGTGACCGAGGCGAAGACCAGCATCGGCGCGGCCAGCCCGCCCGTCCGCCCGCCAGCGCCGGTCGTGACGGGCCGGCCGGCGGGCAGGCCGGTCACCGCCAGGAGCCCGGCCAGGGGCAGCAGCCCGGCGACCACGAGGACGGGCGCGAAGCCGAGCACGTCGGCCGCCCACAGGCCCAGCGGCAGGCCGGCGACCGAGGGCACGCCGACGGCCAGGCCGTACAGGCCGAGCCCTTCGCCGCGGCGCTCGGCGGGCACCAGGTCGGCGGTGAGCGCGGTGCCGGCGACCACGAGCACGCCGAGGCCGGCGCCGCGCAGCAGGGACACGGCCAGCACCACGGGCAGCTCCGCCGACAGCGGCAGCAGCAGGGCGGGCAGGCCGAGCAGGACCAGGCCGAGCGCCATCGCCGCCCGGTAGCCGTGCCGGGACAGCAGCCAGGGGACGGCCAGCTCGGCGAGCACCGTGGACAGCATCATCGCGCCGGTGGCCAGGCCCGCGCCGGACGCGCCGGAGCCGCCGGTCGCCGCGTACAGGGGGACGGTGGAGAACAGCAGGAAGAAACCGAGCATCCCGGTCACCGAGGCGGCCATCATCAGGCTTAACGAACGCGTCATCACGCCTTCGACGATGACAAATCCCGTTACGGGCGGGATCGGGCATGATGCGTAGCCGCCTCTTCATAATGAGGGGTGTGTTCGTGGGACGTGAGGCCGAACTGGGCCGGCTGGCCGCCGCGTGGGCCCGTACCCCGAGTGCGGTGCTGGTCGTGGGCGAGGCGGGGATCGGCAAGTCCAGGCTGGTCGCGCGGTTCGCCGGTGACGTGGACGCGCTGGTGGCCGAGGGCGGGGCCGATCCGGGCGGGCCGGCGTACGCGCCGTTCGTGCCCGTGCTGCGCCGCCTGGTCAGGGAGTACGGCGCCGGGCTCGTGCCGGGCGGCGGTCGCAAGGGGCTGGCCTGCCTGCTGCCCGAGCTGGGGGAGCTGGACGACACGCCCGACCTGGGCCGGGCCCGGCTGTTCGAGGAGGTGCTGCTGCTGGTCGAGCGGGCCGCCGAGCGCCGTCCGCTGGTGATCGTGCTGGAGGATCTGCACTGGGCCGACCAGGCCGCCCGCGACCTGCTGGCGTACCTGCTGCGCAACCTGACGCGGCCGGGCGCGATGGTCGTCGCGACCTCGCGGGAGCCGCTGCGGCTGCCCGGCGCCGAGGTGGTCAGGGTGCCGCCGCTCGGCCGCGACGAGGTGGCCCGCCTGCTCGGCCGCGACGACGTCGACGCGATCGTGGCGCGCAGCGAGGGCAACCCGCTGTTCGCCGAGGCGCTGGCCGAGGCGGGCGACACGACCCCCGCCTCGCTGCGCGAGCTGCTGCTCGCCGGGGCCGAGAAGCTGCCGGGGCCCGGTCTCGACGTGCTGCGGATCGCCGCCGTGGCCGGGCGCAGGACGCCCCACGAGGTGCTGCGCAAGATCGCCGGGCTCGACGACCTCGCGCTCGACGAGGCGCTGCGGCCGGTCGTCCGGGCCCGGCTGCTGCTCGTGGACGGCGACGCCTACGTCTTCCGGCACGCGCTCATCCGCGAGGCCGTCTACGACGACCTGCTCCCCGGCGAACGCCGCCGCCTGCACGCCCGCTGCGCCCCCGCCCAGCCCGAGCTGGCCGCCGACCACTGGCACGCGGCCGGCGACGGGCCGCGCGCCTTCGAGGCCGCCTGGCGGGCCCGCAGATGGGACCTGGTGCTGGAGCTGTGGGCGCACGCGGACGGCCAGGACCACGCCCAAGTGCTGGAGGACGCCGCCAGGGACGCCCTGCGCGCCGGCGACGCCCACCGCGCCGACGACCTGGCCGGCCGGGCGCTCGCCGAGGTCGCCGACCCGCTGCGCGCGGCCCACCTGCTGGAGCTGCGCGTCGCCATCCGCGACCTGCACGGCGAGGAGGGCCTGGACGACCTGCGCGAGGCCGTCCGGCTGGCCCCCCGCGAGTCCCGGCTGCTCGGCGCCCTGGCCTGCACGCTGGCCTGGCACGGCCAGGACGACGAGGCCCGCGCCCGCGCCGAGGAGGCGTACGCGCTGGGCGACGCCAGATCCCTGGTCACCCTGGCCGCGCTCGCCGCGCTCGACGACGACCTCGCCACCGCCTCCGCCCTGTACGCCCGCGCCCGGATCAGCGCGCCCGACGACGACACGCTGCTCGTCTCCTACGCCGGCGAGGCCGACGCGCTGGAGGCCGCCGGCGAGCACGCCAGGGCCGAGGCGGTCGCGCGGCGCGGCATCGCCGAGGCCGCCCGGCTGGGCCTGGCCCGCTCGCGCGGCGCCCACCTGGCCGCCAACCTGGCCGAGCCGCTCGCCTCGCTGGGCCGCTGGACGGAGGCCCGCGAGGTCGCCGCCCCCGCGCTCGCGCTCGACCCGCCGCCGATCTACCGCGCCTGGATCCTGCTCGTGCTCGGCACGGTCGCGGTGCAGGAGGGCTCGCTGTCGGCGGCCGGCGCGCTGCTCGCGCAGGCCAGGCCGCTCATGCGCGGGCGTTCCCGCGGCTACGACTCCTGCCTGGAGCCCGACCTGCTCGAATGCCGCCTGGCCGAGGCCGGGGGAGACCTGGACCGGGCGCGCCGGCTGGTCGACCACGTGCTGGCGGAGCACGACCTGAGCCGCAGCCGCCGCTACGCCTGGCCGCTGCTGGCCCTCGCGGCCCGCATCGGACGGGTGCGGGCCGCACCGCCGGGCCTGCCCACCGTCGGGCGGCTGCAGGAGGCGTACCGGGCCACGTTCGAGGCCGAGCTCGGCGGCTCGTGGGCGGACGCGGTGGCCGCCTGGCGGGCCGTGGGGCAGCCGTACGGGCTGGGGCGGGCGCTGGTCGGCGCGGCCGAGCGAGACCCGGCGCGGGCCCGCGAGCCGCTGCGCGAGGCCCTGGCCATCGCCGCCGCGCTCGGCGCGGAGCCGTTGCGGCGGCAGGCGGAGGCGGCGGCGGCCACCGCCCGGGTGACGCTGTCGGCGACGCCGGGGCTGTCGGCCCGCGAGCTGGAGGTGCTCGGCCTGGTCGCCGAGGGCCTGAGCAACCGGCAGATCGCCGAGCGGCTGTTCATCTCGGCCAGGACCTCCGGCGTGCACGTGTCGAACATCATGGCCAAGCTGGGCGCCGCCTCCCGCGTGGAGGCCGCCGCCGTCGCCCGCCGGACCGGCCTGATATGAACTCCGGCATGACCACCGTGAACGTCGCCCTCATCGGCGTGGGCAACTGCGTGTCGTCCCTCGTGCAGGGCGTCGAGTACTACCGCGACGGCCAGGCGCCCGGCCTGCTCAACCCCGTGTGCGCCGGATACGCCGTCTCCGACGTGCGGTTCACCGCCGCCTTCGACGTCGGCCGGGCCAAGCTCGGCCTGGACCTGTCGCAGGCGATCTGGGCGCGGCCGAACAACTCCCGCCGCTTCGCCGACGTGCCGCACCTGGACGTGCCGGTGCGCGAGGGCATCCTGGCCGACGGCGTGGGCGAGGGCTCGGCCGAGCTGGTCGAGCCGAGCGGCGCCGCGACCGTCGCCGACGTGGCCGCCCACCTGCGCGAGACCGGCTCCCAGGTCGTGGTGAACTTCCTGCCCACCGGCGCCCAGCGCGCCGCCGAGCGGTACGCCGAGGCCGCGATCGAGGCGGGCTGCGCGTTCGTCAACTGCATGCCCGCCGTGCTCGCCCGCTCCGAACGGTGGCGCGACCGCTTCGCCGCGGCCGGGCTGCCGCTGCTCGGCGACGACCTCAAGAGCTCCTTCGGCGCCACGCTCGTGCACCGGGCGCTGGTCGACGCCCTCACCGCGAGCGGGGTGCGGCTGCGCGACGGCCACCAGCTCCTGGCCGGGGGCAACATGGACTTCGTCAACCTCCAGGACCCGGCCAGGATGGCCGGCAAGCGGGCCACCAAGGCGTCCGGCGCCGGCACCTCCACCCACGTCGGCGCCCAGTACCTGCCCTTCCTCGACGACCGCAAGATCGCCTTCATCCGGCTGGAGGGCGAGGGGTTCGGCGGCTCCCCGCTGGAGGTCGAGCTGCGCATGGTGGTGGAGGACTCGCCGAGCGCGGCGGGGAACGTCCTCGACGCCGTGCGCCAGGCCAAGGCGGCGCTCGACGCGGGCGCGGGCGGCTTCCTGCGGGACGTCTCGGCCGCCCTCATGAAGGCGGTCTGACCACGGACGACGGGACCGGCCGTGGCAGGCTGGGAGGATGCGCCTGGCGACCTGGAACGTGAACTCGATCAAGGCACGGCTGCCGCGCCTGCTCGACTGGCTGGCCGCGACCGAGCCCGACATCGTCTGCCTGCAGGAGACGAAGTGTCCCGCGGAGTCGTTCCCCGTGGCGGAGGTGGGCGAGCTCGGCTACGCCGCCGCCGCCCACGGCGACGGCCGGTGGAACGGCGTCGCCGTCTTGTCGAGGGTCGGGCTGGAGGAGGTGACGCCGAGCTTCCCCGGCGAACCGGGCTTCGCCGAGCTCGACGGGGTGGGCGCCGCCCGTCCCGAGGCCCGCGCGCTCGGCGCGACCTGCGGCGGCCTGCGGGTCTGGTCCCTGTACGCGCCGAACGGCCGCGCGGTCGACTCGCCGCACTACGCCTACAAGCTGGAGTGGTTCGCCGCGCTGCGGGACGCGCTGGCCGAGGAGGCCGGCTCGCCGCTGGTGGCCTGCGGCGACTACAACGTGGCGCCGACCGACGCCGACGTCTGGGACCCCGCGCTGTTCGCCGGCTCCACGCACGTCACCCCCGCCGAACGCCGTGCGCTCGCCGAGCTGCTCGACCTCGGCCTGCGCGACGTGGTGCCGACGCCGATGAAGGGGCCGCACCCGTACACGTACTGGGACTACCGGGCCGGGATGTTCCACCAGAACAAGGGCATGCGGATCGACCTGGTCTACGCCAGCGCCGACGTCGCGGAACGGGTGCGGGGGGCGTACGTCGACCGCGAGGCGCGCAAGGGGAAAGGCCCCTCGGATCACGCTCCCATCGTGGTGGATCTCGACCCGATAAATTAATCAACAAACAGCTGCCAGACGAGTATCGTGAGTAACCAAATGTGCGGGGGCACGCTTCTTCTTCAAGACCGAAAAAGGGGGCCGTGTCGTGGAACCTGCCGATGGTCGTGTCATCCTGTTCGTCCTCATCGGGCTGGCCCTGTTCGCGCTCGGACGCCGTTTCCAGAACATGATCATGCTCAGGCAGGTCTGGAAGCAGACGCAGCGGCAGGTGACGGTGCGGCGGGAGACCGCGCACCACGCGGTGAAGGGTCTGGTCGCCGTAACCGCCGTCGCCGCATTCGTCATCTGGCTGGCGATCAATCTCAATCGGATAATGAGTTAACCGCCATTTAGCTGATTACCGCGATTATCCGGAATGGCGGCGGCGCAGGCCCCATGCGGTGAGCACGGCCAGCCCCGCCGCCGCCAGTCCGACCGCGCGGGTGAGCCGGGCGGCGCGCCGGATGTCCTTGACGTCCGGCTTGGGGCCGTCGCCCATCGTGGGGCGGTGTTCGGTCCTGCCGCCGTACACGTTCGTGCCGCCGAGGGTGACGCCGAGCGCGCCGGCGAAGGCGGCCTCGCACCTGCCCGCGTTCGGGCTGGGGTGGCGGTGGCCGTCCCGTCGCAGCATCCGCAGCGCCCGGACGGGGTCGTCGGCCAGCGCCGCCGTCAGCAGTCCCGTCACGCGTGCCGGTACGTAGTTCGCCACGTCGTCGAGCCGGGCCGCGGCCCAGCCGAACCGTTCGTAGCGGGGGGAGTGGTGGCCGATCATGGCGTCCAGCGTGTTGACCGCCCGGTAGGCCAGCAGCCCCGGCACGCCCGCCACCGCGCCCCAGAACAGCGGGGCGACCACGGCGTCGGAGGTGTTCTCCGCCAGCGACTCCACCGTCGCCCTGGCCAGCTCCGGCGCCTCCAGCCCCGCGGGGTCGCGGCCGCACAGGTGGGGGAGCCTGGCCCGGGCTCGCCGGAGATCGTCCTGCTCCAGGGCCTCGGCCATGTGCACGCCTTCGCGGGCGAGTGTCGTGCCGCCGAGCACGGCCCACGTGGCGAACGCCGTCACCGCCGTGCGGACGGCCCGGTCGCCGCTCCTCTGGGCCAGCACGCCCAGGGCGGCCGCGCCCCCGACGCAGATCCCGACATGGACCACCCCGCGCCACCTCGTGTCGCCGTACGACGACTCCTCCAGCTTCGCCGCCGCCCGTCCGAACAGGGCGACGGGGTGGGCCGAGCTGCGCGGATCACCGAGAACCTGGTCGAGTGCGACACCGAGCGCGAGACCTAGCGGGTCATACCAAATGGGCATGAAGCTCATCTTCGTGCACATCCAGCCACGCTGCCGCCCGGCGGATGCGTTCCCCGGCGCCGCCCGTCCACATCTTGGCCCAGTTCCCGCCCGCGCGGGCGCGGGTGCGCATGACGTCGTAGGAGCGGTGGAAGCGGAGCCTGGACAGTTCCAGCAGCCGCCGGCGTTCGCGGGGCGCGAGGCCGTAGGCGTCGCAGAACAGGCGGATCCTGGCCCCGACGTCGGCGTCGCGCTGGAGGGGGTGGCGGTCGACCGGGTCGGCGATCGGGGCCCAGTGGCGGAGGGTGGTGACGATGTCGAACAGCCGGGTGGTGGGCCGGGCGAGGTCGAAGTCGATCAGCGCGACCGGGGTGGCCGCAGTGGTGTCGGTGTCGAGACGGAAGATCACGTTGTCCGGCGTCAGGTCGCAATGTCCGATGACCTCCGGCGCGCGGTCGTCGTTCGACCCGCCTTCCCATCCGCCGGCGTCGAGCGGGAACCCGGCGGTCGCGTCGTGGAACTCCCTGACCAGTCGCGCCAGGTCGACCAGGAACGCGTCCGTCGAACCGGCCCGGCACAACCCGCTCCGCCCAGGGACGTACGTGAGGATCTCGCGTCCTAAGCCGTCCGTTCCCAGGACCCGCGGCGCACCCCCGAACCCGGCTGCCTCAAGGTGTCTGAGCAGGGCGTGCACGGCGGGCGTGGCCGGACCGACCGGCCTGCGCACCGTGTCACCGACGCGCACCACCCCGTCTGTCACGTCCCCGCCCTGCAGGGGAATCTCATGCAGGAGCGTCGCGACCATGCCACAACAGCTTAGCCCCATTTGCCCCACGGCCGCCTGCCCTTTACCCCGCCCCCTCCCTCCCCGCCCTGCTCCTCTTCCTCCTGCTTCCGGCAGGCCCTTCTCCTGGCTACGGGCCGCCCTGCCCCGCCGTACCGGTCTCCTCACCTTCGCTTTCGTCCCGAACCCACCCCCCGACGCCTTGGCACCCGTCGGACTCTCTCCAATTCCGCGGCCGAGTGTCGTATCGCTTCCGCCCCCCAGCCACCCCCTAGCCTGAGGAACCGTGCCCATCCTGCTCTCCTTGGCGGCCTTCCTCATGACGCTGCTGGGCGGGCTGGTCGCCGACCGCGTCAAGAACAACCGCCACCTCGTGCTCGGCGCCGCCGCGGGCGTGATGCTCGGCGTGGTGGCCTTCGATCTCCTCCCCGAAGCCCTCACCCGGGACGCCGTCGACGTGCTCGGCGTCCCGCTCCCGATGCTCATGTTCGCCCTGGCGTTCCTCGGCATCCACATCGTCGAACGCTCTATGGGCATGCACGACGCGCACGAAGGCGACTACGCCGCCCACCGCCACGCCCGAGCCGGCGTAGGCGTCACGGCCGGATCCGCCCTGGTCGTCCACAGCCTCCTGGACGGCGCCGCCATCGGAGCCTCCTACCAGACGGACGCCTCGCTCGCCGTCGCCGTGGCCATCGGCGTCATCGCCCACGACTTCACCGACGGCTTCAACACGTACACAATCACGTCGCTGTACGGAAACGCCCGCCGCCGCGCCCTCACCCTCCTGGCCCTGGACGCCCTCGCCCCCGTGATCGGCGCCACCCTGACCTTCCTCATCGCCATCCCGGCCCACGTCCTGACCGCCTACCTGGGCCTTTTCGCCGGATTCCTCCTCTATCTGGCCATCTCCGACATCCTCCCGGAGGCCCACACAACAAGACGCGCCACCGGCTGGACCCTGGCCGCCACGGTCACGGGAACCCTCTTCATGTGGCTGGTGATCGCCCTGTCGGCCTGACACGACCAGAACGTGTGCGTGACAAGTCGCCGGATCATGCACAATAAGGCAGGAGCGCCCTTAGCTCAGCTGGATAGAGCACCGGACTTCTAATCCGACGGTCGCAGGTTCGAATCCTGCAGGGCGCGCTTATCTTGACCAGGCGGTTCGTTGATCGCCTGTTCGATCAAGATCGCGTATGTAGCAACGCATGTAGCAACGCGCTCACGCCAGCGCTTTCCGGCGCTTCGAGCGGGGCTTCGTGAGGTCCACCAAGACGCCGTCCATCGAGTCGGCCGCGCCTCGCTTCACCTCTTCCAGCACGTGCGTGTAGATGTCGCTCGTGGTCGCCGTCCGGGCATGCCGGAGCACGGACTGGATGAGCTTGACGTCCGCGCCTTCGGCGAACAAGAACGTCGCGGTCGCGTGCCGCAGGTCATGCAGACGGATGCCCTTCTCCTCACCCTGCCGCACGCCAGCCCGCTTGCAGAGCGCATACCAGGACCGGTTGACGTTCCTTGGCTCCAGAGGCGTGCCCACGCCCGTGCAGAACACCAGGTCGTCGTCTTGCCACACCTGGGCTGCCAGCCGCTGGGCGGTCTGCGCCTTGCGATGCTCCTTCAGCGCCTGTAGTGCCGTCTTCGGGATCGCCACGGTCGCCTTGCTCGCGGCAGTCTTGAGCGACTTCTCGACCAGCTTCCCGCGTCGTCGGCCGGTCGCCTCGTCGAGCTCGCCACGCAGGCGCTGCACGGACTTCTCCAGACGCACGGTGCCGGCCTCGAAGTCGATCTGACTCCACCGCATCCCCAGGCCCTCCCCACGGCGCAGCCCCAGGGCCAACACGACCAACCAGTAGACCCACAGACGATCCTCGGCGGCCTCGGTCAGTAGCCGTGCCGCCTCGTCCTTCGTGAGCGGCGCTAGCTCCTGTTTCTCGACGCGCGGAGCGTCCACGAGCAGCAGCACGTTCCGCTTGACCCGCTCGTCGTCCACCGCGTCGTTGATCGCCTTCCTCAGGATGGCGTGCGTGTAGGCGATCGTCCGAGTAGAGAGCTTCGGCACCGCCACCTTTTCGCCCGGCTGAGCCTTCCGCTTCGTCTTTCTCGACGGCTTCACCGCCAGCTCCAGCAGCCACGTCCGGATGTGTGTAGTGCTGAGCTCGTGTAACGGCACCTTCCCCAAGTGCGGGACAACGTGTAGTTCGACCTTCTCCCTGTAGGAGTCCAACGTGGACTCCGTAAGTCGGCCGGCGGCGACGCGTTGAGGGAGCGTCACCGGCAGCCAGACCTTGGTGAGGTAGTCGCCGAGGGTTTCTTGTCGCCCGGCTGTGATCGGCTGCCCGGCGGCGATCTCTTCCTCCGCTTTCTTCTTCTTGGCCGCGGCCTCGGCCCGGGTGTTGCCGTACACCGGCTTGCGCTTGCCGTTGGGCAGGTAGACCGTGGCTACCCACTTCCCATCGCTACTGCGCTGGTAGGGCCTCCCGTCCCGGTTTCCGCGGGTACGAGGCTTCCTCTCCGTCATGGCGCCAGCTCCAAACTGATCTTTAGTTGCTCTCTAGGTCGCCTTCTCGGATGTCGCGAGGCGCTCGGTCCAGCGTGTCGTCTAGGAGCCCTGACAGCCGGTCTCTTGCGCCATCCATGCGGGTACGCTTGTTGGTCTAGGGCGATTCATTGCCAGGAAAGATCAACGGGATCTCCGTAAGTTGGAGCAGACGAAACATATCCTCCCGGCGTGAACTGCAGCCCCCATTCCACGTCCACAGGGTCGCGATGCCCGCCTCTTTTTTCGAAGACTGGACCGGGCAGCGTTTGGCAGTCTTTCTTTATTTGTCGTAGAGCTTCATGGCGGCTATGGAAACCGCCTGCTGCGCGCGCTATTCCACTACCAGCCCTGCCGGCATCATATCGACATGCGTATTCGTATTGCCCGCTCTTACGCTCCTCCATTTCATACTCGATCGTCGTCTTGGCGCGAGGGAGGTACGCTGCCAATGAAAACCAGCGGCCATCTTCAGTGCTCCCGACCTGTCGAATGTTTATAGGAGCTTGAGGGGCTACCTTGCGGAAGGTCTCCAAGGTGGGGGCGAAGGTTTCTTGTAGAATCTCCGGTCCTGCCGCAAGAGGACCCTCTCTGCCGGAGACACTTAGGTAGCACCTACCTCCGGACGTGTGGGTGGACATAACGCTACCAACTCGATTCGCCTTGTTTTCGGGAACCATGAGAGCCATGTAGCGCACGGCTGCAACGTCGAGTAGTGCCAGAGCGAGGGTGCGATAGTTGTCGCGTCCTCCCAGGAGGGCTACTCCTTCCACGTTCAGGCGCCACGTAAAAGCATCCTCTTTGCTTCGATAGATTTCAAAAAGCCCGGCCTTGCGAGCGGCGTCGTCGACAGGACGCGCGGCGACGGGTGCACGGTAGAGGCTGCTGAGTCTGCTGATGGCGGACTCAATCTCCTCTTCGGTATAAGCGAGCACTCGCATCGCGCGGTCGACTTGGTGTTGGGCGCTGACTTGGTCTTGTTGTAGAGAGCGAAGTTTTACTGACAGGTCCACAATCTCATCTGCGAATGGTTCAGACTTGGCGGGAGCCGAATCATCCAGAAGGTTTGATAGTGGCGTGTCGAAGATCAATGCAAGGGCCTGTGCTTCGTTCAAGCGAATCGGCCTTGACCCAGATTCGAGCTTGCCTACTTGTGTCTGATGGAACTGAAGGCCGACCTGGGTGAGGCGCTCGGCCAGTTCTTCCTGAGACCAGCCGCGGCCGACACGAAGCCTGCGGACCCGTTGCCCGAAGAGAGTCTCAAGCCCACCTTCGCGCCAGTAGTCCGCCACGGTTCGCTGAGGTTCATGCTCCATGAGGTTGACCGTAGCAAGCTCCACCAACTTGCGCCACGGTCTCTAGGGTGTCAGCATGGTCCACACCGAGGAACCTCCAGCCGCTTGAGCCTCTAAAGCTGGTTGCGGTTCGATCTGGTTCGCAACTTCGAGAGGGGGACCTCGACCCCCTGAACGCGTATGGCCCTGTCCTGGGCGCGCCAACGCCAAGAACAGGGCCTGACACTCCCAGCTCTACCTGCACGACCTTCCCAAGTCATCAACTGCAAGCAGTAGAGGAGCGGTGCATGGATACTACCCACGCGCCCGTTGCCGCTGGTAAGCGGCTGCTCGATTGGAAGTACATCAGCGAGGACACGGGACTCAAGAAGACTGCGGTCTTCGCCCTCCTGAAGTCCGGTGCGCTGCGCAGCATCAAGATCGGCCCCAGGACGCGGCGCGTCCCTGTCGAGTGGTACGAGGAGTGGCTGGAGAGTCTCAAGGCCACTGCCGCCAACCAGGGCGACATGTAGGCGGCCTGCGATGAGCGATCTTCTCCCCGAGCCGTTCGAGTACGACGGCATCCAGTTTCCCGCCATCGTCATGCCCAACGGCGACGTCGGCCTTCCGCTGCGTCGCCTGACCATCCCCATCGGTTTGGACCCCGACGCCCAGCGTGAGCGCGTTGAGCGTGCTGTCTGGTCGAAGGGACGCACGGCCAAAATGGACGTGCGTCTCCCCGGCGACGACCGGGCACGCCGGCACTTCGTGATCAGCCACAGGATCGTCCCCATGTGGGTTGCCGGGATCGGCACCACACAGATGAAGGACGACGACGCCCGCAGTCGGATCGAGCGCTGGCAAATCGAGTTCGCCGACGCGCTGTACAACTACGTGTTCCACGGCGGCGCGATCAACCCCCGTGCCACCGTCGAGCAACTCGACGAGATCGACCGGAAGATCCGTCGCGCCAAGGACCAGGCCGAGTTCCTGGCGATCCTCCGACAGGGCGGCGTGGTCGACGCTGGGTACCTGGACGCGTGCGGGCGCCGTCTCGCCGGCCGGGTGCTGGGGGAGACGCCCGAGTTCGACCCCACGACCAAGCCGCTCACCGTGTCGATATTCCTGGAGAGCAAGAACCTCACCAGCACCGAGATCAAGAGCATCGCGTCCTCCTTCGGGAAGGCGCTGAAGAAGCTCTACATCTCCCTCTTCGACGAGGCGCCCCCGCAGATCGAGGACATGGTCGGAAGGCACATGGTGCCCGTGGCCCAGTACCAGGAGCGCCACCGCCCGCTGTTCGACCAGGTCTACAACTCCTTGGTCCTTTCCTCCGCATAACTCAGCTCGCATGCAGCCCGGCGTCCAGATCGGTCGCCGGGCGGTTCGCCCTACCCAAAACCAAGGACGAAAAGCGAGTGGGGACGCGGTGCCCAACCACACCAATCAGATCAAGGTGCCTGTCTGATGGGGATCCGCCTCATCGTCGAGGCGCTCGACCACGCCCCGGCCAGCCTGACGCCGCGCGAGCGGTACGCCCTTCTCGTGCTGGCCGAGGACGCCAACGACCGCACCCGGCTGCTCTGGAACGGCGTCGAGGGCAACGAGAAGGTCGTACAGCGGCTACGCGCCGGAAGGAGCGAGCGGGCGGCGATCCTCAAGGCGCTCATCGACAAGGGCGCCATCGAGCGGGTGAAGCGCGGCCAGAAGCAGCAGCACGCGGAGTTCCGGATCCGGCCGATGGCCCCGCTGGAGAGCCGGGAAGAGGACGTCAGCATCCGGGAATCCCGGACCCATTCTCAGCATCCGGAAAACCCGGAAAACGCGGACGCTGGAAATCCGGGGAACCCGGACCCTGAGCAGCAAGACCTACTCTCAGCATCCGGGTTTTGCCCTCCCAGCGTCCGGGAAACCCGGACCCCTACCCCTCATACCCCTCAACAAGAAGAGAAGAAAAAACCTTCTTCCTCCAAGTCGAAGAAGCCGAAGGCCGACACCCCGCCCCGCGAAGACGTCGAGCAGCTTTGCGGACGACTCCTGGAGTGGGCGATCAAGAAGGACTACCACGGCCGCCCGGACACGGTCCCGGACGAGTGGCGGACCGAGGCCCGACTCCTCCTCGACAAGGACAAGGTGCCCCTGCAGGACGCTCTCGACGTCCTCGACTGGTCGCAGCGTGACCCGTTCTGGCGCGGTGTCCTCCACGCGATGCCGAAGTTCCGCAAGCAGTACGGCCAGCTGGAGTTCAAGTCGCGCGGGTTCCGTGGCGCGTCCGCCGGCCAACAACAGCGCTCCACATCGCGCCCCTCGGCGCCGGGCGCCAACCCGAACCAATTCACAGAGGAAGACTTCAATGACTGTAACTTCGGGTGACACCATCACCGAGAACCTCTTCCGCGGACTTGAGCTGCCGCCGCACCACGACGGCTGCGACGGCTACGGCTGGGCGAACGTGACCACCGAGTCAGGCCACCTCGGCGCTGTCCGATGCGCTGGCTGTGCCGGCGAGCACATCGCCACCGGCGTCATCGACATGATCCCCGTCCGGTTCCGCAAGCCGATCGACCTGCTGCCCGCCGTCGCCGACTGGGTGGCGAGGGGCCAGCAGGCCGAAGGGCTCTACCTCGCTGGCAACGTGGGCACCGGGAAGACCCATCAGGCGTACTGGGCTATGGCCGCCTGGTGCTTCCGCACGCTCACCATCCCGGCGGGCGCTCGCGTCAGCGAGAACTACGGCGTGCAGCGACGGCTCGCGCCCACCGTGAAGTTCATCCGTGCCACCACGCTGTTCGACGAACTGCGGCCCAGCAACGACAACGGCCGACAGCCGATCCTCGACAGCCAGGAGGCCAGACTCCTCATCGTCGACGACATCGGCGCGGAGAAGCCGAGCGAGTTCACATGCGAAAAGCTCTACGAGATCGTCGATCAGCGCTACGCCGACGCCCTGCCCCTCATCGTGACCAGCAACGTCCCGCCTCGCGCTCTCTCCGAGCAGGTGGGCGAGCGCGTCGCCTCTCGCTTCGCCGAGTTCTGCCGGGTCGTCCCCATGACCGGCCCCGACCGGCGCAAGAGCGCCTAGTCCCAGGAAGGAACACCATGTCTAACGCCCTATCCGAAGATCAGCCGTTCACTGATCGAGAGATCTTTCTCATCCGCCAGGCTTCGCCGATCGCCCACGTCATCGGAGAGAGGCAGCCGCTCCACAAGACCGAGAGCAGGCGCTGGGAGGGCCTGTGCCCGTTCTTCCCCGACGACCCCAGCCACACGATCAACGTGCTGCCCACCCGAGGGCTCTGGATCTGCTTCGGCTGCAACGACGGCGGCGACGTCTTCGACTACGTCAAGCGGCTGCACAAACTCGACTTCAAGCAGGCCGTGGCCCGGCTGTACCGCCAACTGGAGGCGGAACTGTGAGCGCCAACCAGATCCCCAGGCCGGGCGGCGGGCGCACCCACGACATGCGCCCTGACCCCACGGAGCACAGCTGCCCTGGCTGCTGGCGCAACGGCGGCATCGGACACCACTTCGACCACCTCGTCGAGCAGCAGGAAATGGCCCGCGCCCGCGCCGCACTCGAACCGCAGGCGCTCAAGGACCTCGCGGTCTACCTCACTGCGCTGTGAACAGCACAATGCCCGCCCCTGGGTCTAGCAGGGGCGGGCACCCCAAGGATGCCAGACACCCGAAAGGCTGCGATGACTGAGACCCACATGGAGCTGGGCCTTTTCCACGGCGATGCCGACGGCGAGTGCCACCGCTGCCATCAGGTGTACGAGATCAGGGCATACGCCGCTTTCCACGACGACCAGTGGACATGCCCCGACTGCGCCGACGCCATCAGCCCCGGCTTCAGCGACATCATTCGTGGCCTCGACCTCGTCTTCAACGGCATCACCCTCGACCTGTTCACCCGCCGCGTCCTCCTCAAGGACCTGGACTCCGTCACCTGGTCGCTGCGCAAGCTTGCCGACCTCGTGGACGACATCGCTGCCGACAAGGCCCAGCTCCACCTGACCGTCAAGGTCGTCGAGGGGTTCGCTCCGGACGAGCAGGGCCAGCCGATCGGCGTCTCCATCGACCGCACCATCGAGACCGCCAAGGAGCCCACCTCGTGACGATGCTCAAGCCCGACCCGAATTTCCACCTGGACGAGTTCGCCAAGACCGCCCTGCACGAGCACGCCGACGGCTACCGCGCCGCGATCCTGTGGCTGGCCACCAGCCCGCCCAAGCACGAGGTGGCGGCCGTCGCCCGCATCTGGCGCGACCTGCACGACGGCGGCCCCACCGGCTGCGAAACCCGCCACCTCAACGCCGACGAGTACCCCAGCTTCATCGACTACCACCGGGGCGGCCCGAACGAGCTGCTGGTCATCGACGGCGAGCAGGAGATGGCCGAGATCAATGCCGCCCAGGGCACCAACTACCCGGCCTGGCCCAAGAGGGCGTTCGCCGTCAGCTTCGACCAGAGCTACATCCTCGGGTTCGCCAACGCCTGCGCCACGGCGCTCAACATGGGAGCCAGCCGGTGACCATCGCCCCTCTCGCCCCCCGCGCCGAGACGTTCCACTTAAACGACACCGCCCGCAACCTCACCCGCGAGTTCGCCGCCGGCTACCAGGCCGGGATCGCCTGGTTGGAGCACGGCGCCCCCAAGACGGAGGTGGACCTGGTCGCGGACTTCTACGAGTACTCGCGCCCCGATCAGGCGCACGCCGAGGCCACTCGCTACCTGGACGCCGACAGCTTCCTCGGGCTGCTCGCGTTCATGCACGCCAACGGCCACGGCAACCAGTTCGAGATCGTCAACGGCGCTGACCTGCGTAGGGACTTCGCACGTGACTACGGCGAGCAGTTCCTGAGCTGGGACCTGCCCAACCGGGTCTTCGCCATGTACGGCCTCGGCAGCTTCTACGACGGGCTCGCCACCGCCGTCTGGCAGGCCAGCCGAGGTTAACCAACCGGGCCTGGAAGCTACCGGTCGTCCAGGCCCTCCCACCCGAGCAGCTCAACGAACGTCAGGGGGACACATGCGGAGCGACTTCACCTACACCCACCTCGCAGCACTCAGGGACTACCTGCCAGAACTGGACCGCGCCCTCGTCCCCAGCACCACGCGCCGCCGCCATTGGAACCAGCGCGAGCTGTCCCCTGAGCAGCGCGCCCTCATGGACGCCCAAGCCGTAGCCGAACGAGAGGCGAAAGAACGGAGCCTCGCCCTCGGCTACAAGGCGCTCGGGAACGCGCCGGCACCCATGGACTTGTCGGTGTTCGACGCCCGCGCGCACATCGCTGTCTCTGTCGCCGAGCTGGAGGAGGCGGCATGTGACGTCCTGGAACTCACTCCCATCGAGTGCGGCAGCACACGGGACCGCATCCTCCGCCTGGTGAACCTCCTCGACCGGATCGACCTTCACGAGGACCTGGCCGACCACGTCCACGCCGAAGCCTCACGCCTCCGCCAGGCCGCACGGATCGCCCTCGGCGAGCAGGAACCCGTCGTCCGGCTCACAGCCCGTTGCCTCCACTGCGACAGCATCAGCCTCAGGGCGTTCCCGGAACGTGCCACGGTCGCCTGCGTGAACCGGGGATGCCGCTGCGACGACGAGACATGCCTCTGCCAGCGAGAGGAGTCCTGGCGCCACGTCTGGCCCTTCGAGCGGTGGCCCTGGCTCGCCGCCAACCTCAAGGAAGGGATCGGCGTAGTCGGATGACCGAGACGAACGAGCCGTACAGCTTCGCCCGCGCCTGGTTCGCCACCCAGCCCCCGAAGGTTGAACGACTAGCCCGGCAACGCTACCGATGGGTCGGCATCCGCTACCACTGGCCGGCCTCCCAGCGGATCAAGACCGAATACCGCCGGCGTAGGAGGAGCAGATGAACCTGGACGAGCTGTACACCGCCGACCAGGCCGCCACCGAGACCGGCCTCACCCGCCAGGCCATCTACAACTGGGTCTCCCGCGGATACCTCAAGCACGCAACCAAGCAAGGCCGCACCAAGCTGTTCCGGCTGGAGGACGTCTTCGAGGCCGAGAAAAAGCGGGATCGAACACGTCGCAGGAGGTCAGACCAGTGCTACTCTGACTGAGAGATCAAACCGCGCATGGACCCCGTGCGCCCAAAGCCCGGCCCGCGCCGGGCTTTTCGCATTTCCAGAGACTTGCGCACGGGCGACGTCCCCCCGAGCGGAGCTCGTGCGCATCAATCTCCGGGCGGCCGGTTGTTTGCACGCCGCTGGCCGCCCGGCACAACCAAGAGCGAGGTGACCATGCCTCCTCGCCTCACAGACGAAAAGCGCTCCGCGATCCTCGACGACATCCGCGCCGGCACCAAGAGCCGCGGCCAGATAGCCCGCGACCACAACGTGAGCACCACCACCGTCTCCAACCTCGCCAAAGCCGACGGCATCGAGGAGCCCTTTTCTCGGGAACGGACGCAAAAGGCCACGGCAGCGGCGGTAGCCGACTCGGCCAGCGAGCGCGCCGCCATCGCCCTGGAGACCCTGAAGGGCGCGCGTGCCGCACTCCAGCAGATGCTCGCCGCGCTCCCTGAAGCCTCAGCCCGGGACGCTGCGGTCGCCTTCGGCATCATGATCGACAAGCATCGTGCTCTCGACCGGTACGACGCCGACACTCAGGGCCTCACCGCCGTAGACGCCTGGCTCAAGGCGATGATGGGCGAGTAGGGAGGCCGCATGCTTGCCCCTCTCGTCGGCAAACAGCGCGAGTCCATCCGCCTGTCCACAGCGCGCGGCAACCTGTGGGAGGGCGCGGTCAGGTCCTCCAAGACCGTGTCCTCGATCCTCCGCTGGCTCAAGTACGTCCGCGAAGGACCTCCCGGCCCGCTGCTCATGGCCGGGAAGACCGAGCGCACTCTGAAGCGGAACATCATCGACCCGATCATCGAGATGGTCGGCGTCAAGCGCTGCAACTACCGGGCCGGCGTCGGCGAAGTCGAGCTGTTCGGCCGGAAGATCTACACCGCAGGCGCGAACGACGAACGCGCCGCCGAGAAGATCAAGGGCCTGACGCTCGCCGGCGCCTACTGCGACGAGCTCACAACGTTCCCCAAGTCGTTCTTCGCCATGCTCCTGACCCGCCTGTCGGTCGAGGGTGCCCAATGGTTCGGGACGACGAACCCTGAGGCCAAGACCCACTGGCTGATGAAGGACTACCTCTCCCGGGCGCGGCTCCACCTCGCCCGCGACGGTCGCGTCCTGGTGTCGGAAGATCCTGAGGCGCTGGACATCCACCGGTTCAGCTTCCAGCTCGCCGACAACCCGAACCTGCCCGCCGAGTACGTCGAGGACCTCAAGCGCGAGAACGTCGGCCTGTTCTACCGCCGCTACATCCTCGGAGAATGGGTCCTCGCCGAGGGCGCCGTCTTCGACATGTGGGACGACGACGTCCACGTTGTCGACGTGGTCCCGGTCATCACCCGCTGGATATCGCTCGGCGTGGACCACGGCACGATCAACCCGTTCGCGGCCACGCTGGTCGGCCTCGGCGTCGACCGCAACCTGTATGTCGTCGCCGAGTACCGCTACGACTCCCGGCGGGCACGCAAGCAGTTGTCCAACCTGGAGTACTCGGCTCGTCTGCGGGCCTGGCTCGAACAGGTGCCAGTGCCGGGCACGCAGGTCCGCGGGGTGCGGCCTGAGTACGTCGTCGTGGACCCGAGCGCGGCCGACTTCCGCGCCCAGCTCCACTACGACGGGCTTACTACCCACCCGGGCAATAACGAGGTGCTGCCCGGCATCCGGACCGTGTCGAACCTCCTGGCGTCGCGCCGGCTGTACGTACACCGGTCGTGCGAAGCGCTGATCGAGGAGTTCCCGTCGTACTCGTGGGATGACGACGCGGCAGACAAGGGCCTCGACGAGCCGATGAAGGTCGATGACCATTCGCTCGACAGCTTGCGCTACGCCGTCCATTCGACTCGTTCGCTGTGGCGGTCGCAGATCGCGCCGGCTGCTGTCGAGGCTGCATAAACGGACGCATGACGGCTGTATGAACGGACATCTGGGCAGCTTTCTCCTCACCTTTGAGGCCCGAATTCGGCACAGCGCGTTGACCTGCAAGAACGTCAAACGCTCACCTGACAGACCCTGCGTTCTGTTCCGTTACCAGCGAGTAGCCCATTCCGAGCCTTGGAGCACTCATGGCACGACGAAAGATCCGCATATCGACAGACGGCAACGGAAATGGCGCCGTCGAAGTCGACGACATCCCGCTTAAGGGAGTCCGCGGCTTCACCCTGACCCAGAACGTTCACGGCCACGGCAATCTGTCCCTCGACATCGTCGTGGGGATCGTCGAGCTGGAAACTGACGCGCAGGTGGTCATCCCGGACAAGAGCCGGGACGCTCTCATCGCTATCGGATGGACGCCGCCCCCTGCAGATTGGCCTGAGGGAGCGGGCACCCAGCCGGCCTAGTCCCAGATCAAGCGGGCCACGCTAGCCCTTCCCTGCGGTGTCTCGACCTTCTCATCGGTAACGAGGTACTTCTGCCAGCCGACGGTCACGCAACCATCGACGTCCAGGTCGTACCGGCCTACATGTCCATCTGAGTCGCCGTATCGGCACTGGATGAGAATCACGAGGCGGACGGTAATTCCTCCCCGCCCTTTGCGTCTTGTTTCGATTACCTCACGGAGGGTTACCCATGCCGCTGCCGAGCGGCGGCACCTGGCCGCCTCCCGCGCTCGCCCAGATCACACCCAAGCTCGCTGAATGGAGCGCCTGGTACTCCGGTGATCCTGATGCCCTCGCCGGCGTCTACGGCGGCCAGAGGACCGAGGACAGCACCGGCTTCTTCGCCAGTGAGCGAGGCGGCTGGCGTGCGAGCGTGGGCAAGAAGCTCGAACGCTGGTTCTGGGGTACACGACCCACGAACTCTCAGCCGCGCACGAAGCTCCACGTCCCCCTTGCCTCGGACATCGCGGCCACCTCCGCGAACCTCCTCTACGGCGAAATGATCTCGATCACGTCCGAGGACAAGACCACGCAGGCCCGCCTTGAGACCCTGATCGAAAACTCAGGACTGCACTCCACGCTGCTGGAGTCTGCCGAAATCGCGGCCGGCCTCTCCGGCGTCTTCCAGCGCGTCTGCTGGGACAAGAAGCTCCGCCCAGAAGGGCCCTGGCTCGCGTCCGTCCACCCCGACGCCGCGGTGCCCGAGTTCCGCTGGGGGCATCTGGTCGCGGTCACGTTCTGGCGCATCGTGGAGGACGACGGACAGAAGGTGCTCCGCCACCTCGAACGCCACGAGGTCGGCGCGATCTACCACGGGCTGTACGAGGGCGACAGCGACGACCTCGGCCACATGATCCCGCTCGCCGAGCACGAAGCCACAGCCCACCTCGCCGAGGTCGTGAACGCCCAGGGCGCGGTCGAGACCCGCATCCCCTTCCTGACCGCGTCGTACATCCCTAACATCAGGCCCAACCGGATCTGGCGCAACATCCCCGCCGCTGCCTACCTGGGCCGAGCCGACATCCAGGGCGTCGAACCCATGCTCGACGGCCTCGACGAGGTGTACAGCTCGTGGAGACGCGACATCCGGCTCGCCAAGGCCCGCCTCATCGTCCCCACGGCCTACCTGCAGTCGCAGGGCCGCGGCAACGGTGCCACGTTCGACCTGGAGCAGGAGCTGTACGAGGGCATCGAAGCGATGTCCGAAGAGGGTGGCATGCTGATCCACCCTCAGCAGTTCCTGATCCGGCACGAAGAGCACCGCGCCACCGCTGCCGACTGGCTGGAGCAGGCGGTGCGCGGTGCCGGCTACTCGGTGCAGACGTTCGGCGGTGAAGGCGACGTCGCCGTGACGGCCACTGAAGTCATGGCACGGCAAGAGCGCAGCTTCACCACCAGGGCGAAGAAGATCGGCTACAACAAGCGGGGCGTCAGCGATGCTCTCGTCGCGCTGCTCGCCATCGACGCTGTCTTCTTCGGCTCCGGCGTCACTCCGGACCGTCCGACGCTCGAATGGCCGGACGGCGTGGCCACCGACCCCAAAGCCCTCGCCGAAACCCTCAACCTCCTCGCCCAAGCCGAGGCTGTCTCTACGGAGATCAAGGTCCGGTTGCTGCATCCGGACTGGGAGGACACCGAGGTGCAGGAGGAGGTCGACCGGATCAAGGAGGCGTCGCAGGCCGTCGAGGACCCCTTCGCACTCCCTCAGGAGATGACGGGACCCGGCCTGGAGGGCGAAGGCCAGGACGGGCCACCCCAGCAGTAGCGAGGAGGTCTCGCCGTGGCTGTCGACCAGGACCTCCTCGACCAGATCGCCAGCACGGTCGCGGACTTGTACCGCGAGGTGGAATCCGCGCTCATCACGGCAGTAGCTCAACGTCTGCGCGCGGATCTGCCGCTGCCGTCCCCGTTCGAGGAGACCAAGCTCGACGCGATCCGCAAGCTCCAGGCCAGCGGCAGACTGATCCTGGCCTCGCTGCAAGCCACCCGAGCGCGCGTCATCAGGGAGGCCATCGCCCGCGCCTACCGATCCGGCGGCGACGCGGCAGTGGCCGACCTGCCGGCAGACTGGTTCCCGAAGTCGGGGATCGGCCAGGAGGCGCGGGACGCTCTGCGCGAGATCCCGAACGCCAGGGTGATCGAGAACATCGCCGCGGCTCTGCACAGCGACGTCGGCAGGGTGGACATGAACATCCTGCGCGCCCCTGTCGATGCCTACCGAGCGGTTCAGGCCGGGGCTGCGGCCCGCATCACTTCCGGGGCATTCACTCGCCGAGAGGCGTCACAGGCGGCGTGGCAACGGCTGATGGATCGCGGCATCGTGGACTTCACCGACCGCGCCGGCCGCCGCTGGAAGCTCAGCAGCTACGTGGAGATGCTGGCCCGCACCAATGCCCAGAGGGCTGCCGTGCAGGGCCAGACCGACCGCCTGGAGTCCATCGGCATCGACCTGGTCTACATCTCCGACAACTCGCAGGAGTGCAAGAGGTGTAGGCCGTTCGAGAGCAAGGTGCTGGCCCGCAGCTCCGGCCCTATCGGCAAGATTCAGGTCGAGCACGCCACCAAGGACGACCACATGGTCACGGTGAACGTGGTGGACACCCTCCAAGGGGCGATGAGCCGCGGCCTGTTCCACCCGAACTGCCGTCACAGCGCGTCCGCCTACCTGCCCGGGGTCACCACGCTGAAGAAGAACACCGCCGACCCCGAAGGCGACAAGGCCCGCCAGAAGCAGCGCGCCCTCGAACGCAAGATCCGGACCGAGAAGGAAAAGGCCCTCGGTGCGCTCACTCCCGAAGCTAAGAAGGAAGCGAACGCCCGCGTACGCGCCGCGCAGGCGGCTCTACGGGCCCACCTCGCTGCCCATCCCAAGCTGAAGCGCCTGCCTTACCGGGAGCAGATCGGCGCCGGCAACATCCCCAAGCAGGGCGGCCCAAAGGGCGGGCCCGTGCAGGACCTGCAGCCGCCCATCCAGGACACGCTCCCGCTCGGCGGCCCCGATGCCGGCACTCCGCCCAAGCGGAGCACGCCACCGCCCCCTGCTGCGCCGAAGCCGGCACAGCCGCCGGCGCTGGCCAAGCAGCCGAAGCCCGCACCGGCCAAGCCAACGAAGGCCGCGCCGAAGCCTGCGCCGAAGCCTGCATCGGCCAAGCAGACGCTGGCCGAACGCATCGCCCAGGGCGAGCGTTCGCGGGAGACGCTGTCGGGCGGCATGTACGGCGACACCAGCCTCGTCACCCTCAAGGACGGCTCCAAGGTCGTCCACAAGGTCGTCAAGCGGACGCACATTGCCGATGACGCCGTCGACCAGGCCGACGCCGAGGAGCTTGGTGGGAAGGTGGCCCGCGCGCTCGGTGTCCCCGCGCCCAAGGTCCATCGTGTCGGCCCCAAGGAGCTGTACCTGGAGTTCATGGAAGGCCGACTTGCCGAGCGAGGCGGCCGACCGAAGGGCTACCTCACCAGCGATGACGGCTGGAGGATGGCGTTCCTCGACGCGCTGGTCGACTACCCGGACCGGCATGGCGGCAACTGGCTGCACCGCAAGGGCAGACTGATCAGCATTGACCACGGCTTGGCCTTCCGATTCATGGACAACACCGGCGAGCCCCTCACGGGCCCCCTCCCGGTCGATCACGGGCAGGGGAAGTTCGGCAGCCTGTTCATGAAGGCCGCCGGCCCCGGGTCAGCCGGGATCAGCGACTGGATCGACAACGACCTCTCACCCGAAGACATCGATGAGGCACGCCGTCGACTCCAGCAGTTGCGCAGCGACTTCCAGGCCCTCGGCCGCGACGATTGGTGGCAGGCGATGATGGCCCGCCTCGACGCGATCGCCCCGCACGCCAAGGGCACGATCAGGAGACTGACCTGATGCTGCAACTCATCGACGTCTCCGACAACACTGTCCTTGACACCATCCGCCTCGACGCCGGCCAGCTCGTCTACGACACCGGGAAGGCGCGCGACGTGGTCGAGTCCCTGCGTAGGCGCACGCCTGGCGGGACCGACCCGGCCGTGTACGAGGCGCTGGTCGCGGGCGGCTGGTCAAACGGGTACGCCGTGATCCGCCCCGCCTAACGGCACCAGCCGCCGTCCTCGACAAGCTTCACGATCTTCTGCGCGTCCGCGTCGCTGATCTCGACGTCACCACCCTCGAACCGGATCCGCGCCCCTTCGATGATCTTCGCGCGGGTGATGCCGGAAAGCAGCGAGGAGCACACGTTCCGAGCCCGGTCGATGGACCGAGCCCGGTCCAGCTCGGGGTTGATCTCTCGTAGCCCGTAGAGCAACTTCTCCGCCTGGTCGGTGTCCGGCTTCGGGATCTTCGACACCAGTCGCGGTTCGGAGCTAGCTGACGCTGACGGTTGCGCGGAGTTGTTGGGCGTCGAGCAGCCGGCGAGGGCGAGCACGCCGAGCACGGCGGCGATCACGGTGTTTCGCATGGCGTGCACCGTATTGCCCCACCACGAACTTCCGTCCGTTTCTGACGTAGACGGATGCCCGAAATGGATCGCCCGGAGCGGTCCAAACCCTGTTCGGCCAGGCGCCGAGCACCAATCTCGCTGATCCCTGGAGGGTCCGCATGTCCATGCCCACCCCGCCCGCATCCGATGCAGGCCAGCCCGCGCCCACCGCGCCAGCTCCTGCCCCGCAGGCGCCTACCTCACCGGCGGCACCAGCACCGCAGGCACCGGCCCCCACGCCGGCCGCCCCGCAGTGGACGCCGCCCCCGCCCGTCCCCACGCCGCCCCCGACCGCTGCTCAGCAGCAGCCGGTAGACGATGGGACGCGGGACATCTCCCGGCTCCCGCAGTGGGCGCAGAAGGAGATCCAGGATCTACGCGGCGAGTCCGCGAAGTACAGGGTGAGCGCCCGTACGGCGGTCGTCTCCCAGCACGCGTTCGCCGCCGCCCCCACCCTCGGGGTCAACGGCCACGCCCTGCTCAGCTCGATCCCGTTCCAGCAGGCCGCCACCGAGCTCGACCCCAACGCGCCGGACTTCGCCACCCAGCTCACGACCAAGGTCACCGAGATCCTGGCCGCGAACCCGTGGATGGCAACCCAGCAGCCCCCGGCCGCAGCCGAGCCGCCGCCCGCTCCCGCCGTCTCCGGCGGAGAGTTCACCGGCGCCCCCGGCGAAGGCCAACCCATCACCGAAGAGCAGCTCCAGCGGATGACGCCCGACCAGATCGAGAAGGCGTACCGCGAGGGCAAGCTCCGACACCTCATGTAACCCCTGAGAGGACATCATGGCGATCACACGGTTTCGGCCGGAGATCTGGTCCGCTCTCCTGCTGTCCAGCCTGAAGAAGTCGCACGTGTACGCCGAGGCGTTCACCAACCGCGACTACGAGGGCGAGATCAAGGCAGCCGGTGACACCGTGCGGATCACCTCAGTCTCCCGCCCCACCATCAACAGCTACACCCGCAACGCCGACATCTCCTACGAGGAGCTGACCGACGCGCAGCGGACCCTGGTCGTCGACCAGGAGAAGTACTGGGCGTTCTCCGTCGACGACGTCGACATGGCCCAGGCCCGCGGCAACGTCGTCCCCGAGGCGATGCAGGAAGCCGCGTACGCGCTCGCGGACGTGGTCGACCAGTACCTGGCCGGGTTCTACACCTCGGTCCAGGCGGCCAACACCATCTCCACCACGGCGATCACCGACGGCGACAAGGCGTACAACGCGCTCGTCGACCTCGGCGTGAAGCTGTCCGAGGCGAACGTGCCCAAGGCCAACAGGCGCGTCGTGATCCCGGAGTGGTACCACGGCCTGCTGCAGAAGAACACCAACTTCATCAACGCCGAGAAGTCCGGCTCCACCGAGCCGCTGCTGAACGGTCGCGTCGGCCGGGCGGCCGGGTTCGACATCTACACCTCGAACAACGCGCCCCTCATCACCGGTGACGACTACGCCGTCATCGCCGGCGTCCCCAGCGCGCTCACCTTCGCCGAGCAGGTCACCAAGACCGAGGCCCTGCGCAGCGAAGCCAGGTTCGCCGACCGGATGCGTGGCCTGTACGTGTACGGAGCCAAGCTGATCCGCCCCGACTCGATGGCGGTCCTGACCGCCTCCAAGAGCTGAGAGGACCTGACTCATGGCTCGTACCGCTGTCTCCTACAGCAGCCTGGCGGCGAACTCCAACCTCGCCGACCCGTCCGGCACCTCCGTCACGTCGGGGGCGGGCAACGGCGGCCAGATCGCCAACGCCGAACCGGAGAAGACGCTCCTGCGCATCTCCAACGCCTCGGGCGGCTCCGGCACCGCCACCGTGAAGGCCGGCACCTACCCGCCCGCGCTCGCGGCCGGCCTCGGCGACCTCACCGTCACCGTGGCCAACAGCGCGACCCAGTGGATCGGCCCGTTCGAGTCCGGCCGGTTCCTACAGTCCGACCGGTCCCTCATCGTCGAAACGTCCGCGGCGATGACCGTGACCGCCTTCAAGGTGCCGAGGAACACCTGATGGCGACCGCTTTCTACCGGGGCGAGGGCGGGACCATCTGGGAGATGTCCCTGCCTCTCCCCGAGGTGATGCAGGAGAAGGTCGTCAAGGGCTACCTGAGGCGCGTCAACGAGGACGGCAGCCCCTACGAGGAGCCCGTCGAGCAGGAGGCCCCGAGCCTCACCAGAGCTTCCTCGAAGGCCGAATGGGTGGGCTGGGCAGTCCGCAACGGCATGGACCCGGACGACGCCGAGGCCATGACCAAGAACGACCTCATCGAGCTACACGGCCGCATGACGGCCGACGAGGAGGGCTGACATGGCGCGCGTCGTCATCACCTCACCCACCGTCCCCAGCACGGCCGGCGTTGCCGTCACACCGGCCACGTTCACGGTGGACGGGATCGCGATCCCGTCCGGCGGCAAGCGGGCCCTCCGGGTCACGAACGGCAGTGGCGCGAGCGTCAACGTCACCGAGAAGTTCGGGCCGGCCGCCGCAGTAGACGGCGTCGCCCCCGCCGACCGGGTGGTCGCGGTTGCTGCCGGCGCAACGAAGTGGTTCGGGCCGTGGTCCGGCGCCTACACGCAGGACGACGGGTCCGTCTACATCGACATCTCGCTGCCCACATCGGTGACGTACGAGGTCGTCGAGATCACCCCGAAGTAGGGGTCCACGATCGTGCGGGCGGGCGAGGGCTGTGGAGGGTGTGCGCCCGCCCGCACACAACCAGCGAGGGAGGCGGCATGGCGTACGCCACCAGCAGCGATTACGCGACCTACACCGGCACCACTGCGCCGGACGGGATCGACCTCCTCCTGGCCCGCGCGTCGAGGCTCGTCGATCAGGTGCTCCTGTGCGCCGTCTATGACGTGGACGACGTCGATGTACAGGCTGCGCTGCGAGACGCCACGATCGAGCAGGCCGCAGCCTGGACAGCGTCCGGCATCGAGGACGGCACCGGCGCCGCCACTGAGTGGGCGAACGTCAGCATCGCCACCGTGTCCCTCGGCCGGGCCCAGAGCGGCGGGGCGGGTGGCGGAGGCTCGGCTGCCATCCGCCCCGCTCCCCAGACGCTAATGGTGCTGCAGCAGGCCGGACTGACCGGCCACCCGCCTTGGACGTACACCTGATGGGCACGCTCCCTGCCTGGCTGCTGCGCCACCAGGTGTACGTCGAAGCGCTTGAAGGCGAAGGACCGTACGGGCCGGAGTTCGCCGACCAGGTGGTCGAGCGGGGGTTCATCGCTGAGAAGCGCCGCTTGGTGCGGGACGCCGAAGGCGCTGAAGTCGTCTCGGAGACGACGGTGATCATGCGGCTCGATGCGATCTGCCCGGCCGGGAGCCGGGTGACCGTCAACGGCCGCACCACCTACGCGATCGTGTCCGCCCGCCAGGACGGCGGCGGTCTCCCGACCCCGGATCATCTGGAAGTCGCATGCCAGTGAGGAGGCTTCCATGGCGCAGCGCTCCGACCTGAAGCTCGACCTCGGGCCCATCGACAAAGCGATGGAAGCCGGCGCGGTGAAGGGCCTGAAGGTCGCCTTGGAGCACCTCCTGCAGAAGTCGCGGGAGGAAGTGCCGCACGAGGAAGGCACGCTCGAACGGTCCGGCACGGTCTCCGTGGACAAGGCGGAGCTGATCGGCGCAGTCTCCTTCGACACCCCGTACGCCGTCCGACAGCACGAGGACCTGTCCCTCCGTCACGACGAGGGACGGAAGGCGAAGTACCTGGAGGATCCGGCCGTCGCCGAGCGCGGTGTGATGGCCGAGCTGATCGCAGCCGAGATCCGGCGGATCCTCCGGTGAGCTGGACCACCAACATCCTCGCCGAGGTCGCCGAACGGCTCGCCGCTGCCGGCGCCGGCGTGTGGCGCCCGTCCGGGCCGCCGTACACCGCGGCGGAGACCGCCATCACCCTCGGCCGCCTCCCCACCTCGCCGGACCGAGCCATCGCCCTGGCCGCGTACGGCGTCGACCAGTTCGCCGACGACCCGGTCAACACCGACGGCACCCAAGGCGTCCAGCTGCGCATCCGAGGCACCACCGACCCGCGCGTGGTGGACGACATCGCCGACGCCTGCTTCGACGCCCTCCAGGGCTGGCAGCACCCGGCGGCCGGGATCCTCCTGTGCACCCGCCGGATCAACGCCCCGATGGGCGTGGACGGCAATCAGCGGTGGGAGCGGGCCGACTCCTACCACCTGCTCGTACACCGGCCCACCAGCAACCGCCCCGGATAAACCAGGGAGACCACATGACCACCCGTTCGCTCCTGGCCTCGGCCTGGGCCCTCGACGTCAACACCGGGACCTCCGGGTCACCGGTGTGGACCCCGCTCAAGGGCATGACCAGCTTCAAGGAAACCATCGACACCACCCTCGAAGACGACAGCGACTTCGACTCCGAGGGCTGGGGCAGTGACGAGACGACCCAGCGCAAATGGAAGCTGGAGACGGAGGGCAAGCGGAAGCGCGACGCCTCCAACGACGTGACCTTCGTCCCCGACCCCGGCCAGCAGTTCGTCCTGGAGGCCGGCAACCTGGTCGGTGTCGGCTCCGACATCGAGATCCGCTACTACCGCCGCGACGGCGCCCCTGACGCCTGGCAAGGCCGGGTCAACGTCCAGTACGGCGGCGGTGGCGGGGGCGTCACTGCGCTGGAGCCCTTCAACGTCACGTTCGGCGGCAAGGGCAAGCGGACTCCCATCACCAACCCCGCAGCCTGACAGGAGGGCAACCGAGCCATGCCCCGCTTCCCTGAACTCGACGCCTCCCTCGGCGAGAGCCTCGACCTGCCCGTGCCCCTCCCGAGCGGTCAAGTGAAGACCTACAGCGTGCCCCCCGTGGACGCCGAAACCTGGACCTGGATCTCCAAGCGGTTCACGACCAGCAACGACGACGATGAAGTCGACGACAAGTCGGAGATGACTCTCCACAAGCGGTGCCTCGGCCCCGTCTATGACGAGCTGGTCGCCGACAAGGCTGTGATGGATCAGATCCGCCGATGCGGTCTCACCGCGCTCGCCTGGCATGTCCAGGGCGAGGAGCAGGCGATGAAGGTGTGGGTAGGCGGCGTCCCAAAACGACGGTCGACGTCGGAGACGGACGAGCCGACGGAGACCCCGGCGGAGGACCCGTCGACCCAAACACCGGACTCCGAGAGTGGTACGACCCCGACCCGGATCAAGGCGCCGGGATCACGTGGGCGGACATCTTCGAACGCTGGAACCTCGTCGAGGCGGACCTCCACCAAACGTACGGGGTCGACCTCGGGCAGCCCGGCCTCCTGAAGCAGCGAACCGGCCATTGGCTGAGAGTCCGCGTAATCGGGCTCCTCTCCGAACCCCGCACCCGCCTCTTCCGCGCTCTCCGCGCCCGCGACGAAGAACAGGCCAGCACCGCACGCGCGGCCGACGTGTCCTTTGACGACTACGACTGATCAGGGGGTGATCGGTCGTGGCACTCACCGTCGGCGAGCTCGTCGCCTACGCCCAGCTCGACCGCAAGGACTTCCAGCGCGGTACCAAGGACATCGCCTCGGACATGCGGTCCCTGCAGTCGTCCACCACCAGCTCCATGCAGTCCATGGAGAGCACAGTCACCCGGTCGCTGAAGGAGATCGAGCAGGCTATCACCGATGGCCTCGACCCCGCCTCCGCGATCGCAGACCTGGACCGTCTCGAAGCCGCCCTGGACGCGTCCCTGGCCGACATGGACGCCGAGGCTGACCGGTTCGCCGCCGAACTCGACGCCGCCATCGAGGAGGCGTTCGCCGACCTTGACGACGTCGCCCGGCGCGGCGGACAGGACGCCGTGGATGGTCTCCGCGCGGGCCTGGACGGCGCCGACGACGTTGCCGAGCGGGCCGGCAAGGAGGCGGGCGAGAAGCTGACCGACGGCCTGGAGGACGGGCTGAAGGAGGTCCCTCGTAAGGCGCGTGAGCACGGCCGCAAGGCAGGCAAGGAGTTCGGCGACGGCGTCGAGGACGGCGGGGGCGGCAAGGGCGGCGGCGGCCGGATGGCCAACATCGGCTCCAACCTGCTCGGCGGCCTGAAGATGGGCGCGATCGGACTGGCAGCCGGCGCCGGTGCCGCGATCGGCGACAAGCTGATCGAGGGCATCCAGACGGCCCTGGAGCGTGCGGACCTGTTCGCCACCCTCGCCGTGCGCGTCGGAGCGTTCGGCAAGGAGTCAGAGCGTCTCGGCCGGATCGCCGGCGAGCTGTACGCGTCGGCGTACGGCGAAAGCCTCGAAGAGGTCACCAACGCGCTCGCCTCGGTGCTGCAGAACATGGACGGCGCGGGCAAGCTCGGCGACGACGCTCTCAAGAACATGACCGGCCGGGCGCTGACTGTCGGCAAGGTCATGGATGAGGACGTCGGCGGCGTCATCGCGGCCGTGTCCCAGATGCTGCGTACCGGCCTAGCGAAGAACGCCGAAGATGCCTTCGACATCCTCATCCGCGGCCAACAGGAAGGCGTCAACAAGAGCGACGACCTCCTCGACACCTTCGGCGAGTACTCCACGATCTTCCGCGACCTGGGCCTATCCGGCAAGGACGCTCTCGGCTTGCTGAGTCAAGGACTCAAGGCCGGTGCACGGGACTCCGACACCGTCGCTGACGCTCTGAAAGAGCTCGACATCCGGGTCAAGGACAAGAGCGCGGCGAAGGCGTTGAAGGAGCTCGGCCTCAACGCCGACGGCATGGCTTCGGCGTTCGCGAAGGGCGGCCCGAAGGCTCGCGAAGCGCTCGGCAAGATCCTGGAAAAGCTGGGGGCTGTCGAGGACCCGGCGAAGCGGTCCCAGCTCGCCGTCGCGTTGTTCGGCACCAAGGCCGAAGACATGGCCGGATCGATCAACGCCCTCAACCTGGAAAAGGCCAAGACGACCGTCGGGGACTTCAAGAACGCCGTCGACACCGCCAGCAAAACGCTCGGCGACACATCGGCCGCCGATGCTGACCGGTGGGCTCGCGGCTGGCAGGACACCCTCTCAACCGTGGGCGGGGCCGCCCTCGAAGTCATCAAGGCGAACTTCCCGTCCCCAGCGGATTGGGATGATAGCTGGGCAGAGGTGAGCGGCTGGTTCAGCGGCACCGTCGGCCCGTTCTTCTCCGAGCTGTGGACGTCCGTCTCGGACACCACGGCGGAGATATGGGACGGCATCGGTTCCTGGCTGAGCACGAAGGCTGGCGAGATCGCCGACTGGGCCGGGCAGGCCCCCGGGAAGATCAAGGATTTCTTCGTCTCGGGATGGAACGACCTCAAGGCCAATACGTCAGAGGCGTGGGAGAACATCAAGTCCGGGATCGCTGAGAAGGTGGACGCGATCGTCTCGTGGCTGCAGTCCGTGCCAGGCAAGGTACGGGACTTCTTCGTCTCCGGCTGGAACGACCTTAAGGCCAAGACCGTCGACGCCTGGGAGGGCATCAAGTCTGGCGCCACCAAGAAGGCCGGTGAGCTGGTCGCCTGGCTGAAGGACCTGCCAACCAAGATCAAGGGGTTCTTCGCTAACGTCGGCACCTGGCTACTCCAGGCCGGCAAGGACCTGGTACAGGGGCTTATCAACGGCGTCCAGTCGAAGATCCAAGACGCCGCCAATACCGTGACCGGGCTCGGCCGATCCCTGATCGATGCCGCGAAGAGGGCGATCGACTCCCACTCGCCGTCGAAGGAGTTCGAGAAGATCGGCAAGTGGACGGTTGAGGGCCTCATCCTCGGCATCACCAAGGAAGAAGGCAATGTCAAGTCGACCATCGAGAAGATGGTCGAGATGGTGAAGACGGCCTTCAAGTCGAAGCCTGACGTGGCCGACCATCTGCTCGACTTCATCAAGATGGGCAACAAGAATCTCGAAGACCTCGCGTTGCAGAGGGAAGCCCTGGTCAAACGGTTGGCGGAGGCGAAGGAGTACGCGAAGAAGGTCGCGGGCGACGCGAAGGAGTGGGCCAGCATCACCGGCCTGAAGACCGAAGACATTGCCGGAGCTGGTGACCTCGCCAACGAGCTGAAGTCGAAGGCGCACGCGATCAACGACTTCGCGAACAACATCAAGGAGCTGGCACGGCGTGGCCTGAACAAGGCCACCATCCAGCAGATCATCGACGCCGGCGTCGAGAAGGGCTCGACCTGGGCCGAGATGCTGGTCGGCTCGGACGGCTCCGAGATCAAGGCGTTGAACAAGGCGCAGGCCGCCGTCGACAAGGCCAGCAAGAAGCTCGGAAAAGCCTCGGCTGACGCGATGTTCGACACCGGCAAAAAGGCTGGTGAAGGCTACCTGAAGGGGCTGCAGGAGTCGCTGAAGGCGCTGGACAAGGAGATGAAGAAGATCGTCGACGCCTTGGTGAAGGCGATCAAGAAAGAGCTGAAGATCAAATCGCCCAGCCAGGTGATGGCGGACATCGGCCAGCAAACCATCGACGGGCTCGCCGTCGGCATGAGCGACGCCGCGTCCGGCGCCGTCGCCGCCATGCAGGACGTCGCCAACCAGGTCATCTCCAAGGCAGCAGGCAGCCTGGCCAGCTTCGGCATGGTCGGCGGCAGCCAGCCCGGTGCGGCGCCGATGGCCATGGTCAACGGCAAGGTCGGCGCGACCGCCGGCACCGGCCTGCAGGGGTACACACCTCAACCGGCCCAGCAGTCGGGTGGGGGCGGCGTGGTCGTCCAGGTCGACATGTCCGGCAGCACCATCCAGGAGAAGGCCGACATCCCCGAACTGGCGACGGAGATGGGCTACAAGGTCCTCGCCACCATCTGACCCTCTCGATTCATCCTCGACGGAAGGCGGTTCCCGCATGCCCGGAAACAGCAGTGGCGAGCTGACGTTCGCCGAGAAGATCCGAACGATTCAGGTGGCGACGGGCCGGTCCCGGCCGGTGCAGCGCGAGCGGCGCGACGACGCCGGCCGCATGGTCCGCACCGTCACCGAGCTGACCGAGTCCGGGTGCATCGCTACCACCCGCAACCGGACCTCGGAGCGGGGCGAGCACCAGGACGTGCACATCCAAGCCCCGCTCCTGGCCGCCAAGGGGGTGGTGACCCAGTGACCTCGCGCAGAATGGCCCGCGCCCTGCGCGCGGAAGCGGAGCTGCTGGAGGCGTGCGGCGACGAGCAGGAGGCCCTGGCCGCGGCCAAGGCGCTGTTCGAGGCAGACCCGACGGAAGAGACGCTCGCCGCGCGGCGTGCGGCGATGCAGCGGATGCGCCAGTTCCGCGGCTGGATCCGCGCGGTCGCCCGCATCAAGCAGCTGCGGCAGGAGCTCACCCGCGACCTTGAGGCCAGCGTGCGGGCCGCGATCGAGCTGGAGATCAAGCGCCTGGAGGCCGACTGGGGGCCGCTGATCGCCGACATCGAGGCGATGCAGTCCGCGCCGCCGCCCGGCCCCGGCGACGCGGCCGTCCATGTCCAGCCCGTGCGCGGCCGAGGCCGCACGATGCGTCCCGGGGGTGCCTGATGGCGTGGTCTGCGTCCGGCCTGTTCGTGGCCACCCACGTCGACCAGTGGGACGCCTCCAACCTGGGGATCAACCTGGACGCGGAGGACAGCAAGTTCGCTCTGTGGGGCAGTAGCGTCACGCCGAACTACACCTCGGACATGGCCTACGGCACCGCGCCGTGGAACGCCGGCGAATCCTCCGGGACCGGCTACACGGCGGGCGGCCCCACCCTGGCCAACACCACCATCACCGGAGCCTCCGGCAGCATGACGTTCGACGCCGACAACGTGCAGCTCAACAACAGCACGATCATCGCCGAGGGCGGCGTCCACTACTTCCCCACCAAGTCCAACCGGCTGTTCCTCGCCGTCTGGTTCGGCGCGCCGAAGGAAACCCAGGACGGCACGTTCCTGATCACGTGGCATGCCAGCGGTATCGCCGTGCTCGACTGCACCCCGTAGGAGGCTGCCATGGCTACCGGCTCAATCCCCCTCGCCATCGGCGCCGCCACCCTCCCGGACGGCAGCGCCTCCAACGCGGCCCCCGCCATCCAACGCGTCAAGTCGAGCGCGGCGGCGCCGACCCCGTACCTGATGCAGTTCGCGTTCGACGCGGCGACCCGTGAGCAGGTCATGTGGAACTTCCGCATGCCCTCCGACTACGGGTCCACGCCGGTACTGAAGGTGCAGTGCAAGACCAGCGCCACCAGCGGCAACACGATCTTCGAGGGCCGGATCGCGGCCGTCACCCCGGCCGACGCGATCGACGTCAACACCAAGGCGTTCGCCGCCGCCAACGCCTCCAGCGCGACGGCGGTCCCGGCCTCGGCCCGCCGCCTGTTCGAGATCAGCATCACCTTGACGAACGCCGACTCGCTGGCCGCCGGAGACTTCGTCGTCGTCTACCTCGCTCGCGCGGCCGACAACGCCTCCGACACGGTGGACGCCACCGACATCGAAGTCCTGGCGATCACGCTCGAATACACGACCGCGTAGGGGGTGAGCGGGCGTGGCGAGAACGTTCGACGGGACCGACGACACCATCGGGGCGGCGGTCACGGGGCTTTCCGCGCAAACGACGGCTGGATCCTTCGTGGCGGTGCTGCGCCGCAACAACAACAGCGCCCTGACGACCGCCATTTCCGCCTTCGCGACCGCCACTCGCGTCGTGGAACTCTCGATCGTCAACACCACGAACGTGCTCCGCCTGCGGAACGCCGCCGGCGGCGGCAGCAGCACGTTCACCGTCACCACCTCGGACGGGTGGGTACTGGTCGCTGCGACCAAAGCCGTCGGCACGACGACGCCGAGGATGCACAAGTACGTGTACTCCACCGGCGTGTGGACGCATGAGAACGGGTCAGCTTCGTTCGGTGACTCCGGACCGGGGATCACCACCTGGTTCATGGGCGACCGAGCCGACGCCGACCTGGCCGCGGTCGCCGCCTGGGACCGGGTGCTCACCGACTCCGAGATCGAGAACCTGGCCCACTCGCTGATGGCGTGGCCGACCTCGTCACCGGTCGGCATGTGGGTGCTCGACCAGGCCGACACCACGCAGACGGTGCCGGACTGGACGGGGCGGGGCGGCCAGCAGTCCAGCATCACCGGCACCGCCGTCGCCACGTCGAGCGCGCCGATCGGGTACGGCGCTCCGGTCCGGATCACCCCGCACACGTCGGTGCCTGCCAACGTCACCCCCGCCGCGGTGACAACGGCGTGGGCGGTCCCGGCCCCGGCCATCTCGCGCGGCCTGAACGCCAAACCGGGCGCGATCCTGGCGAGCTGGGGGTTGCCGATACCGGACATCTTCGTCGGGTCGTCGCCGCCGACGAACGTCCAGCCCAACCTGGTCGGTGCCTCTTGGACGCTGCCCGCGCCGACAATCGAGACCCACAAGAACGCCAACCTCACCCCGGTCCCGCTGGTCTTCCCGTGGACGCTGCCGGCGCCTGTGATCAGCGTGCCGGTCAATCCGGGCGACGACCTCGATGGGCCGGGCCAGATCTCCTACAACGGGTTCCGGATCGGGTCTGGCACCGTCTACCGGTTGAACAGCCTGGTCGGAGCCGACATCGACATGCCGGATTTGGACGATGGGGATGTCGACAACCCCGCCTCAGACGGGGCGATGCCCGGAGAGAAGTACAGTCTGCCGAGGCACATCATCTTCTCTGGCAAGGTTTCCGTCCCCCGCGACGAGATGCGGGCGGCGATGGAGGCGTGGCGGCAGGGCCTGCCCAAACCGCGCGCGGACGAACAACTGCCCATCGCGATGCAGATCCTGGACCGCATCTACATCGCCTACGGGGTGGCGATCCGCCGCACCCCGGGCGAGATCGACAAGAACTACCGGCTCGGCTTCACCAGCAAGCTCCTGGCCCAGTTCAAATGCTCTGACCCGCGCCTGTACTCGCGCGAGCTCGGGAACGCCACCATCATCGACGGCCAGACCGTCGAGGTCGCCAACTTCGGCAACGCCGACACGCCCAGGTTCGAGCTCCGCGCTCCGGGCCCTGCGACGACGCCGCTGTTCGAGATCGCGCAGACCCTGCCCGACGGGTCCTTGGACGTCAAGATCGTGGAGTTCAACCTCACCGTGCCCGCTGGCAAGCAGCTCGTGATCGACGTGTTCCTCGGCACCGCGACGATCGACGGCGCTTCCCAGATGCGCCACCTGACCGGCGCGTCGATCGGCGTCCCGGACTTCGTGCTCGGGCCCGGCTTTACCTCGCTCACCTACGAGACCGCGGGCGGCAGCGCACCGCCGGCGACCGCGCTATGGCGGCACGCCTGGCAGTAACAGGAAGGGGGTGAGCGCGATGGCGGCCACCCCGGGCACTCCGAAGACCGCTATTGGCCCGAACGGCGGTGCCTTCCAGGTCAACGCCCCGATCGGGATGACGCCGCGGCACGCGCTGTTGGCCTTTCTGACGGTGGACTCCGGTGGGATCGCCAACATCACCGGCGGTGGCACCTGGACCAGGCTCGGCCACGTCGAGGGCCCCACCACACACCTCAGCGCGGTGGACGTGTGGTGGCGGATGGCCACCGCCAACGAGCCGACCACCTACACGGTCACGCAAGGCTCCGGCGCTGACGGCGCCGTCGTCATCGTCCCCGTCGCCAACGCCGCCTCCACCCCGCCCCAGGTCGTGCCCTCGGCGCTGTTCAGCAACAGCGTGGCCATCCTCACCCCGGCCGCCACACCGGCCACCCCCTCCGGCGCGGAGATCCGGTTCGCCGCCGGCATCCCCAACCACGCGACGGTGAGCTGGTCAAATCCGCTCAGCTTCACCGAACTGGCCGACATCCAGTCCGCCGACAACGTCAGCGGGGCGGTGTGCTGGCGGCCTGTCACCTCCACCGCCGCTGTCGGCTCGGTCGCTCACATCGTGTCGGGCGCGACCCTCACGTACGGGGCGGGCCTGACGGTCATCGTCGCGTCCGGCGCAGAGCACGAGACACCGACCCCGCCGAGCTTCCCCGCCTTCACCCCGGCCAAGGGCACGACCCGCTGGCGGTACACCGTCCACGACCTGCTCACCGGCAGCTACTTTGGCGACATCTACCCGCGCGACCCGAGCCTTGACGACCGGATCGGCGAGCCGGGCCAGTTCTCCTGCCAGCTCCCGATGCCCAACCGCGGCATCGCCAAGCGGTACAACGAGATCTTCCCCGCCGACATCGCTGACTTGTCCGCAGGGCCCGGCCGGCTGGTGGTGCACCCGTGGCGCAACGGCACGTTGTATCCGATCTACTGGCTGCACACCGCCGTCACCGAGCAGACCGCCCGCCAAGGCGTCGTCATGTCGTTGCAGGGCTGCACCTTAGACGGCTACCTCGCGCAGGTGTGCCTCACGGAGGACTTCTTCGCCGGCGGTGACCAGTTGGCCGCCGCCCGCCAGCTCGTCTTGGACATGCAGTCGACGCCCGCCTCCAACATCGGCCTCACCCTCCAAGAGGGCACGTCCGGCGTGAACCGCGACCTCACAGGCAAGGTCGACGACCGCTACGGCGACCTGCTACAGAACTTCGCCCGGTCGGAGAACGGGTTCGAGTACGTCGTCAACAACCGGGTGAGCGGCGGACAGATCTTCCGCAACCTGGAGTTCGGCGCACCCCGCATCGACTTCCCCGACGTCCAGCACGTGTTCGTCCAAGCGCGGCAGGGCACCGGCGGGGATATCACCGGCTGGCGTGAGGAACGATCGGCGATGCGCGGCGGCACCCGGTGGGGCGTCGTCGGCGGCACACCCCAGACCGACGCCTCCACCACGGCGACCGCCGTACGGTCCACGCTGATCGAAACCCCGCACATCGCCGCGGGCTGGCCGATCGTTGACCGGCGCCTGCAGCACCCCACCCAGTCGACCGACCCGACGACGCTCACCCAGTTCGCCCGGTACTGGGCGGCGCGGGCGGCCGGCGCGGCGAGGGTGTTCTCCGCCGACGTCATCTTGGGCAAGGGCGCCACGCTCGGCCCCACCAGCCTGGGCGAGTACGTGCGGTTCATCCTCAACAACCCGCGCTACCCGATCACCGCCAACGGCGCCGCCTCGTTCAACCTGGCCCAGCGGCTGATCGGCTGGCAGATCATCCCCGCCCAGCGCCGGTCCGGCAAGGACCGGGCACGGCTCATCGGCGCGCAGGAGGCCATCGAATGAGCAACCGTTTCGACCCGCTCCCCACCGACGTCGGCCGGCTCATCCGCGAGCTAGAGAAGCGCGTCGAAGCCCTCGAAGCGAAGTCCGGCACCCGGCCGCCGATCACCGAGGCGTCCGCCGGGTGGACCATGCGCGGGATGGCCGCGCCCGACACCAGCGGTATGCCCGCGACGGATGGCCGCATCTACATCAAGGGCGGCAGGTTGACGTTCCGGCCGGGCGGCAACGGCTCGGAGGTACAGCTCAGGCCGCCGGTCACGATCGGCGA
>NZ_JBSGCE010000065.1:44763-50366 GCF_053601695.1 Nonomuraea sp. NPDC004702 | reverse complement strand
GGCCGCCCGCCTGAGCGTGTTCGTCGGCGGCGCCACGCCCGAGGCGGCCGAGCGGGTGTGCGGGCTGCCGGAGGAGGTGCTGTTCTCGCTGGCGGGACCTGCGCAAGAGCTACCGGCACACCCGGGCCCTCGACGGCCTCTCCCTGACCGTGGAACGCGGCGAGATCTTCGGGCTCGCCGGGCCCAACGGCGCCGGGAAGACGACGGTCGTGGAGTGCGTGTCCGGGCTGCGGCGTCCCGACGGCGGCCGCGTGCGCGTGCTGGGCCTCGACCCGCAGGGCGACCGGCGCGCGCTGCTCCAGCGCGTCGGCGCCCAGTTGCAGGAGGCCGCACTCCCCGACGGCATCAAGGTCGGCGAGGCCCTGCGGCTCTACGCCTCCCTGTACGACCACCCGGCCGACTGGCGGGCCATCATGGACGAATGGGGCCTCACCGACCGGAAGGACGCCCGCTTCGGCGGCCTGTCCGGCGGCTGGAAGCAGCGCCTGTTCATCGCGCTGGCCCTGGTCGGCGACCCCGAGGTGGTCCTGCTCGACGAGCTGACCACCGGCCTCGACCCCGACGCCCGCCGCACCACCTGGGGGCTGATCCGGGCCATGCGCGACCGCGGGATCACCGTCGTCCTGGTCACCCACTTCATGGACGAGGCCGAGGCGCTGTGCGACCGGATCGCCGTCGTCGACCGCGGCCGGGTCGTGGCCGAGGGCAGCCCGCGCGAGCTGATCGGCCGGACGCGGGCCGCCTCCCTGGAGAACGCCTACTTCACGCTGACCGGGAGGGCCGAGGCATGAAGGGCTTCACGAGAGTCGTCGCCGTCGAGCTCAGGCTGGGGTTGCGCGACCCGATGTCGGCGTACTTCGCGCTGGGCTTCCCGCTGGTCATGCTCTGGGTCAAGCTGCGCGGCGGCGACCGGCCGCTGCCCGGCGGCGAGCGGCTGGTGAACGCCACCGTGCCGATGCTGACCGTCTTCGTCGTGGGGCTGGCCGCGCTGGTCGTCCTGCCGGCCACGCTGGCCCAGTACCGGGAGCGCCGGGTGCTCAAGCGGCTGCGGGCCACGCCCGCCACACCGTTCATGCTGTGCGGCGCCCAGTGGGCCGCGCACATGCTGCTGGCGGTGCTCGGCAGCGTGCTGCTGGTCGTCCTCGGCGTGGCCGGCTACGGGCTGAGCGCGCCCGCCAGCCTGCCCGGCGTGCTGCTGGCCTGGCTGCTCGGCGCGCTCAGCCTCGGCGCCGTCGGGCTGCTGCTCGGCGCGCTGGCCCCCAGCGGGCGGGCGGCGACGGTGATCGGGCTCGCCCTGTTCTTCCCGATGGTGTTCCTGTCCGGCGCGGTGATCCCGCGCGAGACCATGTCGGGGTCGATGCGGGCGATCGGGGACCTGACGCCCATGGCGCCCGCCGTCCAGGCGATCCGGGACGGCTGGACGGCCGGCGTGCTCCCGCCGCTCGCTCTCGGGATCATGGTGGCGGTCGGCGCCGTCGCGGGCGGCCTCGCGGTGAAGGCCCTGCGGTGGTGAGCCGGTGGGAGCGGGCCACGGCGGCCCTGCCGTACCTGCTGGTGCTGCTTCCCGCGCTGTTCTCGCTGCTGCGGGTGTGGCGGGTGGAGGTGCTGGCCCTGGCGCTGTTCGCGGCGGCCTGGCACTGGTTCGTGGTGGCCTGCCGTCCCGCCTGGACCGCGCGGGCGTGGGTGGTGGCCGGGTACTTCGTGGTGCTGCTGGCGGTGGTCGCGGCGCTGGTGCGCATCGACCCGGTCTTCACCGTGACCGGGGTGGGGGTGTTCGTCCAGTGCTTCGCGCTGCTGCCGGGGTTGTGGGCGTACGCCGGGGTCGCGGTGACGGTCGGGACGCTGGTCGCCGCCCGTCCGCCGGCCGGTCGCACGCCGGTCGAGCTGCTGGCCTCCTTCGTGGTCGGGGTGCTGGTCGCGTCCATGACCGGGCTGGTCTTCCAGACCGTCTCCGAGCAGAACGCGCAGCTCAAGGAGAAGGGCGCCAGGCTGGCCGCGCTCGCCGAGGAGAACGCCGACCTCCAGGCCCGGCTCCTGGTCCAGGCCCGCCAGGCGGGCGTGCTGGGCGAGCGGCAACGGCTGGCCAGGGAGATCCACGACACCGTGGCCCAGGGGCTGACCGGCATCCTCACCCAGCTGGAGGCCGCCGACGAGGCCGCCGGAGCGACGCCCGCGGTGCGCGCGCGGCTGGCGACCGTACGGGAGCTGGCCAGGGAGAGCCTGACCGAGGCCCGCCGCTCGGTCCAGGCGCTGCGCCCGGCGCCGCTGGCGACGGCGGCGCAGCTCGGGACCGCCCTGTCGGAGGTGGCGGCGGCCTGGTCGCGGGCCTGCGACGTGCCTGCCTCGGTGTCGGTCACCGGCGACGCCCGGCCGCTGCACACCGAGGTGGAGAGCACGTTGCTGCGGGTGGCCCAGGAGGCGCTGGCCAACGTGGGCAAGCACGCGCGGGCCTCCCGGGTGGGGATCACGCTGTCGTACATGGAGGACGTGGTGGCGCTCGACGTCCGCGACGACGGGTCCGGCTTCACCCCGGGGTCCGGCGGCGGCTCGGGCGGCGGGTTCGGGCTGGTGGCGATGCGGCAGCGGGTCACCCGCCTGGCCGGCAGCCTCGCCGTCGAGAGCGCCCCTGGCCAGGGCACGGCGATCTCCGCTACCGTTCCGGCCATCCCCGCCGACCCGGGAACGTGAGCCCATGCCGGTACGCCTGATCATCGTCGACGACCACCCCGTGGTCCGCGACGGGCTGCGCGGCATCTTCGAGACCGACGGCTTCGAGGTGGTCGGCGAGGCGGCCGACGGCGCCGAGGCGCTCGCGGTGGCCCTGCGCACCGCCCCCGACGTCGTGCTCCTCGACCTGCGCATGCCGGGGCCGAGCGGCGCCGAGCTCATCCGCCGGCTGCGCGCGCAGTGCCCCGGCACGCACGTGCTCGTCCTGACCACCTTCGGCGACGACGCCGACGTGGTGCCCGCGATCGAGCAGGGCGCCACCGGCTACCTGCTCAAGGACACGCCGCGCGCCGAGCTGCGCCGGGCCGTGCTGGCCGCGGCCCGCGGCGAGAGCGTGCTGTCACCGGCCGTGGCCGGGGTGCTGACGCGGCACGCGCACCCCCCGGAGCAGCGCGCGCTGAGCCCGCGGGAGCTCGAAGTGCTCGGCCTCATCGCCCGCGGCGCGACCAACCGCGAGGTGGCCAGGAAGTTGTTCGTCACCGAGGCCACCGTGAAGACCCACCTGCTGCACGTCTTCGCCAAGCTGGAGGTCAAGGACCGGGCGGCGGCCGTCGCGGCGGCCTACGACAGGGGCCTGCTCAAGCCCGCCTGACCGGCCTGGGGCTGCTCAAGCCAGTCTGACCGCCGTGAAAGTTTCAGCGCCGATTGACGGGCCGGACCCCACGTCGCATGATCATGCTTGCCTCCTGGTCAGGAGGGGGCGTCGAGCCATACCGCTACCCACGGCGAGGTACCCCGATGCCTGGCAAGATCCTGCCCAGGGCCGCGACCGCGGCCCTCCTGACCCTCACCACGCTGATCGCTCCCCCGGCGCGCGCCGACGACGTCACCCCCGTCACGGTGACTGTCAACGCCCGCGCCGCCCTGGCCACCGCCCCCGAGACCGGCATCGGTTCCAACCATGCCATCTGGGACGCGAACCTCGGCACCGACCAGACCGCCGACCTCCTCAAGGACGCCGGCGTCAAGCTGCTGCGCTACCCCGGCGGCTCCTACTCCGACATCTACCACTGGGCCGACCACACTGCCCCCGGCGGGTACGTCGCCCCGAACACCGACTTCGACACCTTCATGCGCGGCGTACGGCGTACCGGCGCGCAGGCCATGGTGACCGCCAACTACGGCACCGGCACCGCCGAGGAGGCCGCCGCCTGGGTCCGGCACGCCAACGTCAGCAAGGGCTACGGCGTCAAGTACTGGGAGATCGGCAACGAGAACTACGGCAACGGCCACTACGGCAGCGCCTGGGAGGCCGACGACCACGCCGACAAGAGCCCGGCCGAGTACGCCCGCCACGTCGTCGCCTACGCCGACGCCATGAAGGCGGCCGACCCGACGATCAAGATCGGCGCGGTGCTGACCACCCCCGCCAACTGGCCCGACGCCATCACCGCCGAGGGCGACGACGGGAGCTGGAACAAGGTCGTCCTGTCCCTCGCCGGGCCGAAGATCGACTTCGTGATCCTGCACTGGTACCCCGGCGCCCTGGACAGGGCCGGTCAGGTCCCTGACATGATCCGGCTCACCCGGCAGCAGCTCGCCGCGTACGCCGGGCCCGGCGCGGACCGGATCGGCATCGCGATGACCGAGTTCAACACCGGCTCCAGCAGCAACGGCACCAACACCCAGCCCGGCGCTCTGGCCGCCGCCGACGCCTACGCGAGCCTGCTGGCGAACGGCGTGTTCACCGTCGACTGGTGGAACGTGCACAACGGCATCGGCAACGTCACCGAGGTCGAGGGGCACACCGACTACGGCGACTTCGGGCTGCTGTCCAGCGGGGTCTGCAACTCCTCCGGGGTCTGCGAGCCGCCGCTGAACACGCCGTTCGCGCCGTACCACGCGTTGCGGATGGTGAGCGTGTTCGCGCGGGCCGGTGACCAGTTCGTCACGGCGGCGACCGACCAGCCGAAGGTCAGCGCGCACGCCGTCCGGCGGCCGAACGGCGACCTGGCGGTCATGCTGATCAACAGCTCGCCGGACACGTCGTACCCGGTCGCCGTGGACTACGCGGGCTTCACGCCGGCCGCGGGCGCGCCCACCGTGCTGACCCACGTCAACGGCGCGACCGCCATCACCACCGCGACCACCGGCACCGCCACCAGCCAGACACTGCCGCCGCTCTCGCTGACCACCGTCGTCGTGCGTCCCGCCGCGCTTCAGGCCGGCCTGCCCGGCGCGCCCGGCCGTCCGGCGGCCTCGAACGTCACCGACCGGACCGCCGTCGTCTCCTGGCCCGCCGCCGCCCCCGGCGCCCGCCCGATCGTCAAGTACGAGCTCCACCGCCAGAACGGCGCCGTCAGCGAGCAGCTCGGCGAGACCGCCGGCACCTCCTACACGGTCGGCAACCTCAAGCCCGGCACGACCTACACGGTCAACGTGATCGCCCGCGACAGCGGCGGCGGCGTCTCCTGGGCCTCACCGCCCCTGACCTTCACCACCGGCACCCCGGCGACCAGCTCCTGCGCCGTGCGATTCACCGACCAGACCGACTGGGCCAGCGGCTACGTCGGCGCCGTCGAGATCACCAACAACGGCGCCCCGGTCGACGGCTGGACCCTGAGCTTCACCTGGCCGAGGCCCTGGCAGAGCCTCGGCAGCGGCTGGAGCGCCACCTGGACCCAGACGGGCTCGAACGTCAAGGCCGTCAGCGAGCCCGGCAACGCCTCCCTGGCCACGGGCGCCTCGACCACGATCGGGTTCGTCGGCAACTACGCCGGCCCGAACCTCCTGCCCACCGTCTTCACCCTCAACGGAACCGTCTGCACCACCCGGCAGTGACCCGGCCTGCCGCGCCCGGCCCCCGATCACGGACGCGTGAGCGGGGCCGGGTGCGCTGGGAAGAGCTTCGGGTCCGGCCTGCTTGTCACCACAAC
>NZ_JBSGCE010000065.1:0-44663 GCF_053601695.1 Nonomuraea sp. NPDC004702 | reverse complement strand
ATCCAGGAGCTCTCCGCGCCCTCCGGCCTGCTTGTCACCACAACATCCAGGAGCTCTCCGCGCCCTCCGGCCTGCTTGTCACCACAACATCCAGGAGCTCTCCGCGCCCTCCGGCCTGCTTGTCACCACAACATCCAGGGGCTCTCCGCGCCGCCGCCGAACGCCGCCGTCCCCGTCCGACGCCAGCGCTGCCGCACGTCGTGCTTGGCCTGGATGGCCGGCGCGGTGGTGGTGAACGGCCCGCAGGTGGCGACCTCGCCGTCGTTCCGCGGGGACACCCCGGAGCAGGTGAAGGGCTGGGAGACGTTACGGTCCGCGTCGGTGTTGTAGAGCTGGACGTGCACGTCCGAGCGGACCGAGCTCGCCCCTCGGATGCGTCCCATCAGGTAGAAGACGTCACCAACCATGGCCATGCAGGGCGACATCTCCACGCCCGAACGGTCGCCCGCGGTGATCCACGAGCGGCATTTCCAGTCCGGCTGGGAGTCGCGCGGCGGGGCCCCGTCACCGTCGCTCCCGGGGTCCACGGTGTGCGGGGCCTCCGTCTTCCGGCCGGCCGACGTCCGGCGGGGGTCGGCGGTACCCGTGGGGTCCGTCGTCGCGCCCGGCGTCCGTTTCGGGACGGCCGTGCCCGGCGTGCGGACCGGCTCCTTCGGCGTCTTCTTCGCCGACGACTTGAGCGGTTCGTCCGCGATGCCGGACGTCTCCTCGTCCGCCTCCGACGGGACGGGGCTCTCCTTCGCCGTCCCGGACTCGACGGGCGTCGGTGGGCCGGCCACGTCGGCCGACCTGGACGCCGAGAGCCCGGACGCGTCGTTCACGGCCCCCGCACCCGGCGTCCGCCATGGGGCCATGACGGCCACGGCCGCCGCGGTCAGCGCCACCGCCGTCGTGGTGCTCGCGATGACGACCAGCCGCCGGCGGGACCGTCCGGGCGGCCGCGCAGCCGCCGTGCCCGCCTGGGCGGCGGCGGCCCGCCCGGCGGAAGCAACCATGCTGGACTGGGCGGCACCCCGCCCGGCGGAAGGAACCGTGCCGTCCCCACCGCCGACACCCGAGGCCACCCCGCCCCCTGCGACATCCCCAGAGGCCGCCCGCGGACCAGGACCCCGCACGGGCTCACCGGACGGCCCAGCGGCGGCGGCCGACGAGGAACCGGGCGGCGACCCCGGCACCGACCCCGAAAGCAACCCCGGCGGCGGCCCCGGGAGCGGCCCCGGCACCGACCCCGAAGGCGGCCCCGGCGGCGACCCAGGCACCGACCCCGGGAGCGGCGCAGGCACCGACCCCGGGAGCGGCCCAGACGGCGGTCCCGGAATCGGCTCTGACGTCGCGGACGGGGCGTCGGCCCTGCCCACCCGCGGCAAGGCGGCCAGCCCCGCCACCACCGGCGCCGCCTCCCGCAGCGCCACCGCCACCTGCCCGGCCGCCGGACGCGTCGCCGGATCCTTCGCCGTGCAGGCCGCGATCACCGACCACAGGACGTCGGGCATCCCGGGCAACCGCCGCGGCATGGCCATCGCATGCTGCCGGAGCAGGGCCATCGGATGCTCGCCCACGAACGGCGGACGCCCGGCCAGCAGCTCGTAGAGGATCAGCCCGGCCGCGTAGACGTCCACCGCCGGCGTGGGGGTGCCGCCGTCGGCCACCTCGGGCGACAGGTACGTGGGCGTGCCGATGATCGAGGTGGTCTGCGTCAGCCCCGGCCCGAGAACGATCCGGGCGACCCCGAAGTCCGTCAGCCGCGCCTGCCCCGTGGGCCCGTCGATCAGGACGTTCCCCGGCTTGACGTCCCGGTGGACGACGCCCGTCGCGTGCGCCGCCGCCAGCGCCTCGGCGACCTGGGCCATGAGCTCGGCGGCCATGGCCGGCGGCAGCGTGCCGTGCTGCTGGAGCAGGCCGCGCAGATCCCCGCCCTCGACGAGGTCCATCACCAGCGCGAGCCGTTCCCCCTCGATGACGAAGTCGCGCATCGTGACGATGTGGGGATGGCGAAGGGTCCGCAGCACATTGCGTTCCTGCACGAACCGCAGCACCAGGTCCTGGTCGCCGGCGAGGTTGCTGCGCAACAGCTTGACCGCAACGATCTCGCCGGTCTCCCGGTGCCGCGCCCGCCAGACGGTCCCCATCGCCCCGGCGCCGATCTCGTCGAGCAGCACGTACCGGCTGCCCAGGAACGCCTCGGCCCCACCCTCGTCCATCGCCCGCCTTCCCCCCGAACAGTGGGGATCACAATAGTCAGGATGATCGAGACAAAAAAGATCAGCGCCGCCGCGGCCGCACCGCACACCCCCGGCTGACCAGGCCCGGCCCGGCCCGCACCCAGCCCCGCCCGGCCCCGCCCGGTCCGGCCCCGCAGCACCGCACCCGCCAGCGCACCCAGCACCGCAGCACCGCACCCGGCCACGCACCCAGCACCGCAGCGCCGCACCCGGCCGCGCACCCAGCACCGCAGCGCCGCACCCAGCACCGCACCCAGCCGCGCGAACGCGTTCGACCAGCCGCAGCCGCACAGGGCCAGAACGCCCCCACAGCCCAGCAGCGAGCATACGACCCGAACACGCCCCCGTCCGGCCTGTCACCCAAACCACCCGCCGATCAGCCGCAACCCCGCCAATGCAGCGAACAGCCGCCAAGGCAGGGAACAGCCGCCGATGCGGCGACCAGCCGCCCCAACCCCACCAGAGCCCCCCTCATAAGGCCCGCGATTCACACCTGAGCCGTGAGCAGGGCGTCCGCGAGGCCCGTGCGGGCGTAGAACACCGTGCGGCCCGCCCGATGCGTGCTGGTCAGCCCGGCGGCCCGCAGCGCGGTGAGATGCTGCGACACCCCCGCCGCGGACATCCCCGACCGCTCGGCGAGCTCGGTGGTCGAGGCCGGCGAGTCGAGCTCGGCCAGGATCAACGCCCGGGAACGGCCGATCACGGCGGCGAGCGCGTCCATGGGCGCATGCCTGCGCGACTCCCACAACGCGCCGATGCCACGCGCCGGGTAGGCGAGCTGAGGCGGCTCGGACGCGACGGACCGCGTCAGCACCCGCGGCCACGCGAAGACCGACGGCACGAGAAGCAGCCCCGCACCGGTCTCGATCCTGGTGATCGCACAGTGCCGCTGCGCCAGCTGGAGGCCGCCGCTGTCCCAGCGCACGGTGTGGTGGAGCTGGTCGAGCGTGCGCGCCGTGCCGTGCTCGGCCACCTGGCGACCCCGGTGGAAGACGTCCGCGTCCAGCACCGACCGGATGCGCGCCCAGTAGGGCGCGATCGCGAGCTCCCAGTAGGTCTCGATCTCCGCGACGACCTTGGGCAGGCACGCCCGGGGGTTGCGGTGCAGGTTCCGCAACCGGGGCGGCAGCCGGCCGTCCCGCTCGGCGGACAAGAGGTCGAGGTCGCGCCGTACCTGCTCGGGGTCGGTGGCCTCGATGGCCGCCAGCTCGTCGGGCAACTCGTGGGACGCGGTCGTCGGATTGAGGAAGTCGGGGAAATGGCCGACGGACGCCACCATGTCGGCCAGCCAGCCACGATCGAGCCCCGCCGCCGCGAGCCGGGGACGCACCTGCCCGGCCCACCCACGATGAGGATCGGGCACCGTGGCCCCGGCCAGCGCCCGGCAACTCGTGACGACCTCCCACATGGCCGAGACGGCGAACCGGGTCTCGGCCAGATCGTTCACCGAAAAGGCCAGCCGCGCCTTCATGCCGCCTCCCACGGGTCCACGATTCGGTCAGAGCTTAATCAATGGACGCCTACCTCGCGGCCCGGCAACATCCCGGACCAGGCGCCCACCGAGCCATGGTGCCGGATTCCGAACACCCCGAAGGCGGTCACCCACATGTCTGTGGACAACTTCCCCTCCACCGATGCGGCGACGACGAAAAAGGCTGATCTGTTCAGAAAGCTCCACGCCGACTCCGTACTGATCCTCCCCAACGCCTGGGACGCCGCCAGCGCCGCCGTGATCGCCGCAGCCGGCGCCACAGCCATCGCCACGACCAGCGGCGGCGTCTCCTGGTCCCTCGGCCGCGGCGACGGCCAGCACCTCACCCGCGACGAGACGCTGCACGCCGCCCGGCGCATCGTGCACACCGTGGACCTCCCCGTGACGGTCGACATCGAGGGCGGCTATGGCCCCGCCCCCGAGGACGTCGCGCACACCGTCCGAGCCGTGGCCGGAGCGGGCGCGGTGGGCGTCAACCTGGAGGACTCCCAGGCCGTCGGCGGCCCGCTGTTCGACCTCGCCGACCAGACCGCCAGACTGCACGCCGCCCGGGAGGCGGCGGCCGCAGCGGGTCTCCCCGAACTCTTCGTCAACGCCCGCACCGACGTCTTCCTCTTCGCCATCGGCCCCTCCGCCGGCCGCCTGGACGAAGTGCTCAAGCGCACGGCGGCGTACGCCGAGGCCGGCGCCGACGGCATCTTCGTCCCCGGCCTCCTCGACCTCGACGCGCTGGCCAGCCTCTGCGCCGAGTCCCCGCTCCCGGTCAACGCGATGGCCGTCGCCGGCGGCCCCACAGTCGCCGAACTCACCCAGGCCGGCGTACGCCGAATCAGCCTCGGCACCGCCCTCGCCCAGACCGCCTACACCGCCGCCCGCAAAGCCGCCGCCGAACTCCTCACCACCGGCACCTTCGAAGCCCTGACCGGCTCCCTGGACTTCACCGAACTCAACACCCTCTTCCAGCCCTGATCCCCCGGCGAAGCCCCTCCACGAACACCCACCACCACGCATCTGCCAGACGGTCGCCGAAGCCACCTCGCCGCAGCACGCCAGGAAGCCGGACAAGCACCTGACGACCATCGCGACAGCGCGATCGACAAATGCCGGATGGCACCATGCTCGCGCGCGACCTGATCATCTGCTTCTGATCAAGCGGTGCCGTGAGTCGTCCATATAGCGTGATCGTTCGTGAGATTCGCGACGGTCCTCGTCCTCCTGCTCGCGGTCTGCGGCGCGGAAGTGCAGGCGACGCGGGTCGCCACGTGGCGGCTCACGTACGCCGTGCGGGGATGGACCGGCACGATAGGCGCCACCGGACAGGGACAGGCCTGGGCCCTCCTCCAGCACGGCCGGCAGCAGATCAGCTCGACGATGCTCCGCTGGGACGGCGCCTCCTGGCGGACCACCGTGCCGCCGAAGGGCGTCAGCGCCTACAACGCGCGGTTCGCCGCCTCCCCCTCGGGGGACGACCTGTGGATGTTCTCCGGGGACCGCCCGTTCCAGCTGACCGGCGGCCAGTGGGTGCCCCGCCCGTGGACCAGCAAGTACGAGCGTGGATCCGTCGCCGTCGGAGCCAGGGACGACGTCTGGATCTCCGAACACGGCGGCCCGGACGACTACTCCGGATCCGGACTCAGCCATTGGGACGGCCACTCGTGGAAACCGGTCCCCAAGCCGAGCCCGTACGGCGACCTGGACCAGATCTCGCTCGTCGCCGCCCCCGACGGGGACGAGACATGGGCACTGATCCATCCCCCGGGAGCGACGACGGCGATCCGGCGGAACGGCTCCGGATGGGTCACCGCTCCCCTGCCTCCCGCGCCCGGCTGCCCCCCTTCCCCCGCCGGCGGCTTCTACGGCATGGCGGCCCGCGCCCACGACGACGTGTGGCTGGTGACGCAGGGCGCCTTCGAGCGGTCCGGGTCCTGCGAAGTGCCCGACCGCGGCATGATCGTGCGTTGGGACGGCACCGCGTGGAGGTGGCTGAACCTGCCGTTGGCCAATACCTGGCTGCCTGCCGTCCGCGCGGACCGGGTCGGCGGCGTGTGGGTCGCCGCCAACCCCGCCGACGCGCAGTCGTACGTGCTCAACTTCCGCGGCGGCCGCCTGACCAAATCGACGCTGCCCGCGGGAGGGGGATGGGCGGGAATCGTGGACATCGTCCCAGAACCGAACAGCACCCGACTATGGACTCTGGCCCGGCGCCTGGACGGCACCCTCCTCATCTACGAACTGACCTGACCACCCAGCCCCACAGCCCTGCTCGCGCCACTGACAATCCATCTCGGCGCACACCTGAGCGAGGAGGACGGGACAGCTGGACCAGTATTCGATCTCCCCACGGGAGCCCGATGCCGTCTTCGGCCAACCACTACTCGGCCTCCGCTTCTCCGATGGTCAGAGGCAGGATCGAACTGCCACGACCTTCCGCTCGGAACTGGTGTCAGTGTCTTTCACAGTGAGCATGCCGCTTCGTAAGGCGCTGCCGAAGCGCGCCATCTTAGGTGTGGCAGGCACTTGTCGACTTGGCGTGAATCACCGCATTCCAGGACTTGTCGTCGTCGACCACTACGCTGCCCCGCATGAACCAAACGGCCACGATCGAGACCTGGCGTCGTCTGCTGGACCCTGCCAAGTCTTGGGTACTGTTCGCCCACGGAACCTGCGTGATCTTGATGGATCCAGCGGAGGATCTCGCGCAGCAGGCGACCTCCCTCTTGAGGGAGTACGGTCCCGTTCGCGCTGGCACACCGGCCGGAGACTTCAACACCATTGACCTGGACGACGCACCCGGCTGGGCCGTAACCGGCCAGCACCCTGACATCCTCACCTACGTCGATCCCAGTGAATTGAAGGACCACGACGACCTCACGGTCGGCCTCTTCGGCCGCAGCAAGCGCGACCAAGACGGGCAGGATCCAACCGTCATCCATGTCGAAGACAAGCGCGCCTTGTGATGTCTGCCCTTGTTTACAAGAAGCTTCGAGGTCGTCCACGACTATCCGCGATCGTCCCGGACAGCCGTTAGCACTGGTGTCAGCAAGATTCTGCTGCAAGCCCTCCGGCGTTAGCCTGGGCGAACGCCTTTCCGAGTGATGACGTAGTCGCCCGAGTCTTGGAGCAGACCTGTGCTGCCCTGTTCGCCTTCGACGACGCGTTGTGCGATCTCTTTCACAGCATGCACGGCGCAGCGATCTCCCGCGAGATCCACGAACGAGCCATCCGGGCGTTCACTGCTGTGCGAGCCGGTCCCTCACGTGTTGCGGTAGAAGCGGCCGGTAGTCGTAGCCGAAATCGTCCAGTTCCGTCTGCACCCACAGAGCGGAGCGATCATCAGGTTCGAGCTCCCGCAGATGCCATTTCAAGCTCTCCATCGCTCGCTGCTCCCGCTCTCGCTCGCCGCCTGGCCTGGAGTCGGCAGGAAGGTTGTGGCAGATGTCAGCGATCATGCGGATGCGGTCAATCCGAGCGTGCGCACTCTCAAGATGCTCGCTCTGCAGCTCTCGTTTGAGGATGTGCGTAGTGGCACGTATCTCGACGAATGCTCGGGTCATGAGATAGCGGACTGCTGTCCGTGCCGACATTCTCGGCTGTCGGCGTCGTAACCACCCCAACGCTCCACCACCTCTTGATCAGGCGAACTGTCGTCGGCGATGTCGTCAGAACAACAAAAATGCCCCGGAGCGATAATCGCTTCGGGGCTTTCTTGATGTTCAAAGCTGGTGGTCAGGGGCAGGGTCGAACTGCCGACCTTCCGCTTTTCAGGCGGACCGATCACGCTGCTCGGCTGATCGAGGCCGTGCTCAGGAACGTGTGGATGGTAGTCGCAGTGAGCCCGTGTGCGGGGACGTTGCTGTCAGCACTGCTGTCAACCAATAGAGCTTCCAAGGTCGCGCAGGTGCGCGGGACCATGTTCTCATGTCACTGGCTGAGTTCGCCGGCGTGACCGAGGACAAGGATCGTGGCGTCACCTCCAAGGGAGGGCTGTATGAGTTCCGGATGGAGGACACCGGCCACATCTACCTGCACGACACACACCTCAGACGCCTGACCTACCAGCCCGGCAGGCCACCGATGCTGGAGTTGGAGTTTGTCTACGATCCGCCGTGGACTCCACCCGAGCTGTCGAAGACGCCTGTTGTGGTCTTCCGGTTCAAGGATGTCCGCCTCGTCGAGTTGCGCCAGGAGCAGGAGGGCCATGACTCGATGACCGCTAAACCCCGATTCTCCGCCTGCGCAGGTCGACCTCTTTGACTGGGACGGCGCCGACCGTTTCACCCTGTACACCTTCACGCTATGCCTGGCCTCCCACGCATCGCGAGTAGAGGTGGCTGTACGCGCGGAGTAAAGCATGGAACCGCGAGCCACCTAGTCGAGCACAGCCACTTTATTACGAGTGAAGCGGAGAATCGTGGCCTAGGGGCGGCGCTGTGCGGCTCCATCGTGTGACGCCTTACGTGACGATCAGGCCGCATGGGGCGGCGTTGCTGCGCTTCCCTGCTGTACAGCAGATCACAGCAACCTGCGTATCCGGTGGCAAGCCGACCCGGAGCGCAAGGGCCGCCAGGCCGAGCACCGGAAGCGGTGCGGCAGCCCAAGGAGACACCCGCATCAGGAGACGAGGGAGCATCACAGAAGGATCATGTCATTGGACATCTAGGGTTCAGCCCCGCGCGGGCAGGAATGGCTCACGCTGGGTATGACGCCGTGGATTCATGGAAATCTGGATCTGGACGGTCCCACTACTGCGCACCAAGTTGCCCGGTTGCGCGAAGGAAGGCGTAAAATTTAAGTGCGTACTCACGGCGTCCCGCGTCCACCATTAATAGCAAGTGGATGGGGTGAATCAGCCGGATGGCTGCCCTGGATTCAAGAGGGATTTTACTGTCTTCCGCAGAACGGGCGAGGTCGCTCGTGGAATTCAATTCATTGAAAATCGATCTAAGCCATTCTATCGCGCGTGCCGAGGAATTGAGATCAGGGAAAGTGAATGCGTCACTGGATGGCCGAGTCTCGCATTCAAGAATAATGTCAATCGCCCTCTCAGTGGCGGCGCAAAGGTAATGAACTAAGCGCCGCTGGCCCTGTCGCATCTCTTCCTCGCCGTCCTCCAGATTGGCTTGCCTTTCAGCGTGACCCCGGAATAGATCGTGGAATGTGCTGCGATCGCGGGAGCTTTGAACGAGCATACCCCTACTCTGCAGTCTATCCATTTCTAGCATTGCCACAGATGGGGGAGAAGCCGTCAATGCGGCGACCGAGAAGGCGTCCATATCGGGACCTGGATGCCAGGCACACGCACGCATAAATTTCTGCGTGCTGATGTTCAAATGCAAATAGGAGACCTCAAAGGCTGCACGTACGGCACTATCGATCTCCGGTAGATGGCGGAAGCGATCCTTTCGGTCCGATAGCAAGTTGGCCACATCTCCAGCGTCTAGCTCGGTCAAGAGCGAGCCGATAGAGCGCAGGACCAGCGGCAGACGGCCACACAATCTAGCAACTTCCATCAATTTTACATCGCTATCAAACTTACGGCGGGATCGCAGGGAGAGCAATTGTGTCGCGTCAATTTCTTGCAGCACATCTAAATTCAAACGGATAGCTGAATCCACATCTTTTAGTTCGCTCCGGCTGGTAATTAATGTGACACATTGCGCTCTTGTCGGGGGAAGCAGGGGCATTATTTGTTCTTCATTTAGTGCATTATCTAGTACCAGGAGAACGCGTCGCTCGGCCAGCCAGGCCCGCCATAGTTCGGCTCTACCTGCTAAGCTATTTGGCATGTCTGGGGTGCCGATTCCCGCCAATCTCAGCAATTCGCCTAATAGTTCGTTGGGGGCACGTGGATCCTGCCCTGGCGTGAATCCATACAAGTCAACCTCTAGGCAGGCGTCAGGATAATCGCGCACGAGCTGTTTGGCTGCTGCCCTCGCGAGTGCAGTTTTTCCCACCCCCGGCATCCCCGATAGCACTGAGACTGGAGCCGAATTGCCCTGTTGCCGTGAGGCGTCCATATTCGACAGAAGCGCGCCTATCTCCGCGCTACGCCCGACCATCTCCGGTGGATCCATCAACGTCATCGGTGCTACGGATGGACGCGGCCCACTTACCATAATATTCATGGTGCCTGCACCGAGGTTAAACTGCTGGGCATTGCCGTACGCTTGGGCTACGAATTTGCTTGGCAGGCTATTTGGCCGCTGCGGCTCTGAACGAGACATTTATAATCCCTTGTCCGAGATTTGCCTGTCGTGCGCTGTCGTGAGCATGGACAACGATTTGCCTCGCCCCATTGCTGACTCGTGCTAGCTTGCTCCAGCATGCGACCGCTGGACCGTACTCCCCTCGCCTGCGCGCGACGTCGCCCAGACCCCACTGCGGCAGCCTGGCCGAGCCGGTCCCCTGCGCGCAATCTGCGGCTACTCTCGCCAGATGCAGATGCGTACCCTGGTAGACCTTCATCTCGCCCTGACCGAAATTGGCCTGCTGGGGCTTATCCGCTGGCCTTCGCCTCGACTCTGCCAGTCAGGTCACCTGTCACGCTGAACGCCGAACGACACGTTCATTGTGCCTTGGCCGAGGTTCGCCTGCTGGGCGTGACCAGAAGCGTGAGCAATCACCTGTCCCTGCCCCATCGCAAGCTGGGCCCGAGCCTGCTCGACCATCTGGGCCACCTCAGCGGCCAAACGTGGATCAGCGTCCAGAGCTTTACGGATCCGCACCCGCAACGCGGCCTGTAGATCGGCGCTATCGGGATCTTCGGCCAGCTCCACGACCACCTCCGGGGTCTGTCCTTCTGTTGACTCAACCCCGAAAATCCGCTGAAGGATCTTCCGTCCCCACACCACTGTGGCGTCCGCCGCATCCTCTTGCGCCCGCGCCAGCACCGCCCCTCCATAAGCACTGACCGCCGCCGTCACAAACGGCGACACATCCGCCACCAGCGTTGCCAGATCCCCGCTCATTCACATGTCCTTCACCGACACCCGGCCCTGCGTGATGTGGCCCACACATCCCGCCTTTCCCTGAATCTAACGGACGATCAACGTCGACAGTTCGTCATTCGCAAGCCGAAGTTGGAACCTCTCCCACCGTCCCGGCCTGTGTGGTCATCTCCTCGTTGGGCAGGCTTCGCCATGTCGAGCCGGACGCCCGAGGTCAGGTCGTCGTTCGCGTGTACCTGCTCCCGATGACTTTCCTCGCTCTGAGGAAGGCCGGGGTTCGGGGCGGAGTCTCAGGTTTCTACCTCTCTGCCTCTGACTCCGTTGTCGGCGTCCCCTAGCGCTCGGGCTGGTGTGACGGCTGTTCCCCGCCTCCTATCCGCCCTGGTGGACTGTCCGCGTGGGCGGTGCTGGCCGCGACCGGCCGGAGAGCCGCAGCGCGGCCAGCAGACCGCCCGAACGCGCGGCAGACCGCCGCAGGCGGGCTGCCCTTGAAACCGTAGGGAAAGTTCTCATCCGGCCGTGAAGCACTTGTGTGTCCTGTCCCGGGACATGCTTGACACGTCGATCCCAAGACATGGGTGACAGGTGCTGTCTTCGGCCAGTCTGTCGTGCGTCGTTGCGGCGTCGCGTGTCAGGAGGCCGGGAATGGCCCTGGTGGATATGTCCGTTGTCGAGCAGCGGTATCGGGCTGTGCTGGCGGTGTTGGGCCGGCCTAGGCGAGATGCGCTTTCACGACCTTCGCCACACCTGCGTGACGCTCCTGCTCAACCTCGGTGTCCCGCCTCAGATCGTCCGCGGCATCGTCGGGCACAGCGACATCGAGGTGACCATGACCATATACGCTCACGCCTCCCTCGATGACAAGCGCGCCGCCTTGCGCAAACTGGGCGACGCCCTCGAATAGCCAACCGACCTGGTCAGCACGCTCGGTGACGCCGTTACCGGGCATGCTTCCATTTGATCCGATCTCGGAGCACACGAGCGTAGTCGAATCCCTGAGCTTCCAACCGCCCCACGACCCACTGAGCAGCACGATCGTCAGGATCAAGCTCCCGCAAGTGGAATCTGAGGCTCTCGATTGCCCTCCGCTCACGAATCCTGGACCTCTTGGGAGAGAGATCCTGCGGAAGGTTGTGACACAGGCTCGCAATCATGCGCATCTGCTTCAGATGCCTCAGGGCCGTATCCGGTTCTCCAGCAGCCAACGCGCGCTCGGCAAGGTGGCTGAAGGCTCGGATCTCAATGAACCCGTTGGCCATCAAGAGCCTTATGGCCTCCTGTGCCGACCCACGTTCCAATCCGACGGGACGGTCACGCGCTGTCCGCATGTCATCCAGAAATGTGAAGCAAGAGCAGTGGCCCGCACGTTTTTCGACGCAGTGCGGATGCTTGCAGCTGTGGTCATGCCGATGATCACGGGACCACACACCGAAGTCCCGCCTGATGCCTCTCGCACGTCGCGCTGTCCGATACTCCTCCCACCGTGCCAGCGTCTTGGGCAACTGCTGGAAACGTCGTACGGAGACAGGCATGTGGAGCCCGCTCTTGATGAGCGCACCGTCGTTCATCCTCAGCACCATGGCCGCAGAGACGCAGCCCTCAGCGGGCACCTCCCACGACCTACGTGGCCAAGGAATCACATAGTGGGTTCCTCCCGGAGCAAGGTGAGCAGCCAGAAGCTCGAAGGCCTGCGGCTTGGTAGAGCCTGAGGTCTCACGCAACAACCCGATCATGGTGGCGGTGTCGACGGCGCGAACGGCCCGAAGCGCCTTGGGTAACACCGTTCCGTGATCCGGATCTTTTGCCACAGGCCAAGGAAATAACCACACGAGGATCAGCCTGCCATGGACTGGATCAGCAGAGGCGGCGACGTTGCTGTCACAGGAACAAAAATGCCCCGGAGCGATAATCGCTTCGGGGCTTTCTTGATGTTCAAAGCTGGTGGTCAGGGGCAGGGTCGAACTGCCGACCTTCCGCTTTTCAGGCGGACGCTCGTACCAACTGAGCTACCTGACCCAGAGCGGTCCTGACGGGACTTGAACCCGCGACCTCCACCTTGACAGGGTGGCGAGCACTCCAAACTGCTCTACAGGACCTTGCTTTTGTTGCGCTTCTTTCTGTTTGCGCTCGCTTAGCTTACCAGCTTTCCGGTGGCCTTTCGACCAGCCGGTTCGCGGTGCGCCAGGCGCTCGCAAGTGCCCCCAACGGGATTCGAACCCGTGCCGCCGCCTTGAAAGGGCGGTGTCCTAGGCCGCTAGACGATGGGGGCTCAGGATTCCCTGTCGCCTTCCGTCGGAGACCTCTGAAGCATAGGGGACGATTGCCCTTGATGCCAAAGCGGCTGACCGGCGGTCGGTGACGCGGTGCCAGTGACCGTTCCCGTTGGAGACGGGGCGTTCGTTGGCTCCGGAGAAATCATACGTTGTGGGTCGGCCTCCACGTGACGCTGGATGTACACCGACTGCTCCCCCAGGCCGCCCAGCGTGATGTCGTCCCAGGCACGCAGGCGGCGTGTCTCCCGGTCGAAGTACAGGACCGAGGCCTGTACGGGCGTGGGCTGGGCGTGTTCGAGCGCCCGCAGGCCGGCGCCGCCGGTCGAGCCCTGGACGAGCATGCGGGTGCCGGACGGCAGCATGGACGTCGACCGGTCATGCGTGTGACCGGCCAGGATCATGGGCGCGGCCCCGCTGAAGCCGCGGCCGACGACGGGGTCGTGGACGGCCACGAGGTCCGCCTTGTCCACCTTGGGCAGGTGCGAGCGGGCGAACTGTTTGAGCGCGTCCGGGTCGGAGTCGACGGCCACCGACTTGTCGGGGGTGAACCGTGGGTCGCCCAGGCCGTAGATGCGCAGGCCGGCGACCTTCTCCACCCTGTCGTCCAGGACCACGGCGTTCTTCTGCCTCTCGACCGCCCGCTGCGTGATCATCGAGTCGTGGTTGCCCCGTACGTACACGTACGGCACGCCGAGGCGGCTGATCTCGTCGACGAACTTGTTCTCCGGTTTGGTCCCGTGGTCGGAGATGTCACCGGTGTCGATGATCATGTCGACGGCGAACTGGTCCTTGAGCGAGCGGATGACGTTCCAGGCGATGGGGTTGATGTGGATGTCCGAGACGTGCAGGACCCGGATGGAATTGGGGTCGGCGTCGTACAGCGGCAGGGTCGAGACGGTGTCGTACAGCTTCGAGACGTTCGTGACGAGCTTGGTGAGCTGCGACCGGTACGACTCGAACTTCGTCACGATCGACTCCGCGCTGCCCACCAGCGACGGCGCCGCGGCGACCAGACCGGAGTAGCGCGGCTCCACGAGCGAGCTGGGACGGAACGTGAGGGCGGCCAGCGCCCCGGTGGCCGCAAGCCCCACAGAGGCCGCCAGAAGCCCCACCAGAGCCGTCCTGGGCCGCCTGTAGACCATCAGGACGGCGATCAGCGCCCCCGCCCCGGCACAGAGCATGCTGCGGATCGCCAGGGCGCGCACACCGTCCAGGAGGTCGCTCTCGATGAGGCCCGGCAGGCGGTCGGCCAGTTTGGGGTCCTCGATGAGCGCCTTGGCGCGCTCCTGGTCGATGTTCTCCAGGGTGATGCGGAGCCTGAGCGGGGCGTCGTGGGTTCGGAAGGTCAGCGTGCCGAGGGGGCTGGCGTCGACGACCGTCTCGCCGTTCCAGGCGGGTCTGAGCGACATGCCCGTCTCGACGGGGCCGACCTGGGCGTGCACGGTGCCGCTCAGGAAGATGCCCAGCCAGGCGCCGGCGGCGGCCACCAGGAGCACCGCCACGGCCCTCGTTGCGCGTGACCGAATGACTGCTTTCGACCTGTCAACGAACTTCATACAGTTTCTTGCATACCTGACCGACAGGGCAGAATGGCATGCGTGATCGAGGTTTCGCGGGAGAAGTTCGAGGAACTCGTGGCCGAGGCTTTGGACACGATCCCCGCCGAGCTCACCCGCGTCATGAGCAACGTCGTCGTCACGGTCGTCGATGATCCGCCAGAGCCCCACCTGCTCGGCCTGTACACCGGTGTCCCCCTCACGGAGCGCGGCGACTGGTACTCAGGTGTCCTGCCCGACCGGATCGAGATCTACCGCAATCCCATATGTCAGATATGCAAGACAGAAGAGGAAGTCGTTAACGAGGTGCGCATCACCGTTGTCCATGAGGTGGGACACCATTTCGGGATCAGTGATGACAGACTTCACGAACTGGGCTGGTGACCCTTTGCAGCTCGTTGACTTCTTTGGGTTGCGCCTTGCCTCATGATCGGGCACCTTAGGTCACATAGCGAACACGGTGAGTCAGGCGCAGCGGAGTCCAATGGGGGCCATGCAGGCAGGTAGGCCGCCGGGACGGCATCGCCGTGCCGAGACAGACCAGGCCACCTACGGCGAGGTCATCGCCATCCGGGAGTTCCGGGCACTCTGGTACGGCCAGGGCCTCTCTCTCCTCGGTGACCAGCTCGCCCAGGTGGCGCTCGCCGTCCTCGTCTACTCCCGCACCGGGTCGCCCCTGGCCACCGCGGCCGTCTACGCGCTGACGTACCTTCCGTCGATCGTCGGGGGGCCGCTGCTGGCGGGGCTGGCCGACCGGTTCGCGCGCCGGGGCGTCATGATGACCTGCGACGTCGTCCGGGCGGTGCTGGTCGGCGTGATGGCGCTGCCGGTGATGCCGTTCTGGGCGTTGTGCGTGCTGGTGTTCTTCGTGGTGCTGCTCAGCGCCCCGTTCTCGGCGGCGCGCGCGGCGCTGCTGCCCGAGGTGCTCGAAGGCGACCGGTACGTCGTCGGCTCGGCGTTGCAGAACATGACGAACCAGGCCGTACAGATGCTGGGTTTCGCCGCGGGCGGAGCGATGATCGCCACCCTGGGCCCCTACCGGGCGCTCGCGCTCGACGCGGCCACGTTCCTCGCCTCGGCCCTGATCCTGGTCTCCGGGGTACGTCCGCGGCCGGCCGCCCGCCAGGACGGCGCGAAGCCGTCCATGTGGGCGATGACCAGGGCGGGAGCCCAGCTCGTCTTCGGCTCGCGCAGGCTGCGAACGCTTGTCCTGTTCGCGTGGTTGTGCGGCTTCTACATCCTTCCTGAGGGCATCGCCGTGCCCTATGCCGCCGAACTCGCCACGGGGTCGTTGCCGGTGCCCGTGATCACCGGTCTGCTGATGGCCGCGATGCCGACGGGCACGGTGGTGGGCGCGTTCCTGTTCAGCAGGTTCGTGACCCCGGCGCGGCGGCTGCGGCTGATGGGGTGGATGGCCATGCTGAGCTGCGCGCCCCTGGCCGTGACGGCGCTCCGGCCGCCGCTCGCGGTGGTGCTGGCGGCGTGGGTTCTGTCGGGGATCGGTGGGGCGTACCAGCTCGCGGCGAACGCGGCCTTCGTCCAGAACGTGCCGCCGGAGCGGCGCGGCCAGGCGTTCGGGCTGGTGCAGTCGGGGTTGATGGCCGTGCAGGGGATCGGGATCCTGGTCGGCGGGTTCGCGGCGGAGAGACTCGGTCCTGAGCTGGTGGTCGCGCTCTCCGGCATCACCGGAGTGATCGCGGCGGCCGTGCTCGCCCTGATGTGGACCGAGTCCCGGGACGACCGTGATGCCCAGGAGCTGCCCGCCCAGGCGCCGGCCTGATCACTGCTGCGGCTTGTGCTCGCCGGTCCAGTCGGTGGCGTTCCGCTGCTGCTGCTGCTTGCTGATCAGGTCCTGGACGATCGAGGTGTCCCGCTCCTCGTCCGGCAGCAGGAGCCAGCCGATCGCGTACAGGCCGACGCCGGCCCCGCCGAACAGGGTGGCGATGGCGAGGCCGACCCTGATCAGGTTCGCGTCGATGCCGACGTACTCACCGATGCCCGAGCAGACGCCCGCGATCATCCGGCCCTTGTTGGTGCGACGGAGCTTCTTGACGTTGTGCTCGCTGTATTCGTTCATGTCTCAAGACTGCCCCTGGGGCCGGTGTTAGCACATCAGGATTGTCCCTGGTAGAACCCTGGTAACCCCTTACGCGAGGAGAGGACCCGCCATGGACGATCTGCTGCGCCTCGACGACCGCCTCAACGGTGACCAGCGGCTGATCCGCGACACGGTCAGGTCCTTCGTCTCCGACCGCGTCCTTCCGCACGTGGGCGACTGGTTCGAGGAGGCCGTCTTCCCGGCGCGCGAGCTCGCGCCGGAGCTCGGCTCGCTCGGCCTGCTGGGCATGCACCTGGAGGGCTACGGGTGCGCCGGCACCGACGCGACCTCCTACGGCGTGGCCTGCCGCGAGCTGGAGGCGGGCGACTCGGGCCTGCGCTCGTTCGTGTCGGTGCAGGGCTCGCTGGCGATGTTCCCCATCTGGCGGTACGGCTCCGACGAGCAGAAGGAGGAATGGCTCCCGCGCATGGCGGCCGGCACGGCGATCGGCTGCTTCGGCCTGACCGAGCCGGACCACGGGTCCGACCCCGCCAACATGCGCACGTACGCCAAGCGGGACGGCTCCGACTGGGTGCTCAACGGCTCCAAGATGTGGATCACCAACGGCTCGATCGCCGACGTCGCCGTGGTGTGGGCGCAGACGGACGAGGGCGTCCGCGGCTTCGTCGTCCCCACCTCCACGCCGGGCTTCTCCGCCCCTGAGATCCACAAGAAGCTGTCCCTGAGGGCCTCGGTCACCTCGTCCCTGTACTTCGACGACGTCCGCCTGCCCGCCTCCGCCGTGCTGCCCGGCGTCACCGGGCTCAAGGGGCCGCTGTCGTGCCTGTCCGAGGCCCGCTTCGGCATCCTCTGGGGGGTCGTCGGGGCCGCCCGCGCCTGCCTGGAGTCGGCGGTCGACTACGCGAAGACCCGCGTCCAGTTCGACAAGCCGATCGGCGCGTTCCAGCTCACCCAGGAGAAACTGGCCTGGATGTACGTCGGCGCCGCCCAGGCCCAGCTCACGGCCCTGCACCTGGGCGCCCTGAAGGACGAGGGACGCCTGGAGCCCCGGCAGATCAGCTTCGGCAAGCTGGCCAACGTACGGGCCGCCCTGGACATCGCCCGGCAGGCCCGTTCCGTCCTGGGGGGAAACGGGATCACCCTGGAGTACCCTGTGATCAGGCACATGAACAATCTGGAGTCTGTGCTGACGTACGAGGGGACCCAGGAGATTCACACACTGGTGCTGGGGGAGGCTCTGACGGGGCTGCCCGCTTACCGGTGATGGATGCGTCGCGGGCGGGGCGGTAATCTCTGTACCCTTGCTCGTGCGAGGGGCGTTAGCTCAATTGGCAGAGCTGCGGACTTTTAATCCGTAGGTTCCGGGTTCGAGCCCCGGGCGCCCTACCACTCCACATTCTGTCTGGCCCGTACTTCTCGACCCTCTTCTGTGCGGCGCGGACGACCGAGTTTCTGCCCGTCCTTCAGTGGGCCGTGCCGGGTGCAGGGTCGATGGTGTCGAACGTGAGCTCGCCCGCGGTCGTGGGGCGGAAGCCTAGTTCGTGGAGTTCGGGAAGGTCGAGCGCGGTGACCACGTGGAGAGCGCCGTCCTCGGTCACCATGCGGACCGCGAGACGCGCCAGCGCGCCGCGTACCTCCGTCGGGACGCCGGGCTGGATGTAAACCAGGTCGAGACGTGCGATGGTGTGCCGCGTGTCCTCCCAGGAGGCCACCGCATGGCCGACGTCAGGGTGCCCGCTGTCGTTGTTCACGTACGCCTGCAGCCAGCAGGCGAGCCTGTCCTCGGCGATCAGCCGGTGGGGAACGCGCACGTCCATGCCCGCCTCGGCCAGCCAGGTCCCGGTCTCGGACGCGGGCAGGGGGACCAGTTCCTCTGAAGATCCCCAGGTGACGTACGTCCCGCGCCGGCGCAGCCGGCGTGGGAGGGACGGCGCGCCGACGAGGGGGACCGGGCTGAGGTGGAAGCCGGGGGGAGAGACGTCCGGGGCGTTGCGGGCGTCCAGTACGACGTAGCCGTCGCGGACCTTCCGGCGGCTGCGGCTCACCAAGCCGGTCGCGAGTTCCTCCGCGAGGCTGGACAGGGCCTCCGCGGCCCACTCGTCCGCCGAGGTCACCGGTAGGCCGGTCCACGGACTTATGGGTGCGGTCGGAAACCGGACCTCGACGGCGTAGACGTTCGGATCACGCCGCCAGTGGAAGGTCACCAACAGGTTGTCCGGCTCCGCGACGACCTCGGCGGCGGAGAATCCGTCTGTTATCGCGCCGGACCGGAGCAGGTAGGTCCTGACCGCTTCGACGATTTCCTCTCGCGACCATACAATCGCCATCTTTTCAGGCTGCCACACGTTCAAGGCCACGCGGGTACGGGCCGTCAGCCGAAGACGGCGGTCCGCGTGATGTGATCACGGCGCCGGCCCATGTGGAACAGGCCATTGGCATCCATTTCTCGTCTGCGGCAGAGGCGGGATTTGTCGCTGTCTCGAAATGGCGGGCCACAGTGATTCGGGCTGCTTCTGCGGGCGTTGGCTCGTCCGTAGAAGCAGCCCCGTGGCGGCGGAGCCTTCTTGATCAGACGCCGGTGGTCGATCTTCCTGTCACTTGGTTCCCCAGCCGGGCGAGTGGCACGCCGGGCCGTTCGGGCCGGTGTTGCACGACTGGCCTTCGGTGGCCTGGGCCGGCAGGGACATTGCCCCCATGAAGGCCGCGGCCAGCAATGCGGCGGTGAGTGCGGGACGAAGACGGGTCACATGGACTCCTGCGGTGAGGTCGCGGCGTACGCGAGGTGCGGGTCCTGCATCTGCGGCGGCCACCGGATGCCCCGATGATCTCCGGTGCCGTACTGCCGATTGTGGGACGGGGCGAGCGATCCGCACTCCTCCCGGAGAGTGATCCTCCGCGGCCACCGGGAGGACCCGTCTCCGGCCGGAGGGAGGAGGGCGGCCGCCGCACCGCAGGCCCAGGCCCGGCGCCGGGCCATTGTCCGGGCGTCGGGCCATTGTCCGGACGCCGGTAAAGAAGGCGGGCTTCAGGGACGAAGGCCCGGCTTTGTACGGCACGGCGGACGTTACTCAGACACCCCGTGACACTTTTGTTAACAGAAGGTAAACGATCCGGACACCCCTAATCGTGTAAAAAAGGGTGTCGTATGATGCCTTGCGGTATTAGGCGGGTGAAAGGTGCTTCTGTGGCGGACGCGTTCGAGGCGGAGGTCAGTGCGCTCGCGGGCGAGATCAACCAGCAGGTGGCCCGCGTACGCGAAGCGTTCGGCGAGCTCTCCGCCCTGGAGCGCACAGCACGGTCGGCGGACGGGATGGTGACCGTGACCGTCGGCCGCCACGGTCAGTTGCGCGGCATCGAGCTGAACCCCCGGGCCTTTCGCAACCTGTCCCCCAGCCAACTGGCCGACGCCATCATGCAGCAGGCCAACGCGGCCACCGCCGCGGTCTCCGAGCAGAGCAGGCAACTGCTGGACCCCCTCATGCCGGACGGCCTGCCCTTCGAGGACGTCTTCGGGGAGCGGGCCACGCTCGACGCGTTCTTCCCCGGCCCCGTGGAGCCGGCCCCGTGAGCGGCTACTACGTGCAGCGGGAGGCGCTGCACCGGGAGGCCAGGACGTACGAGCTGTTCGCGGGGAACGTCGAGCAGGTGCGCGCCGACCTCCGCGCGGCCTTCAACCGGGACCGGAACACGCTCGGCGACGACGAGTACGGCGCGGAGCTGGCCAAGAAGCTGCCCGAGATGGAACGCGGCATCTTCGACGCCCTGACGGCGTACATCGACGAGCTGGAGAACGTCGCCCTGGGGCTGAACGCGAACGCCCGCAACTACAAGACGGCGGAACCCCCTCCCGCCGTCACGTGGACCTGATCGTCCATGGGGTTCGACGGGTTCCTGGTGCCCGACTTCGCCAAGCCGTACGTCGGCTGGGTGGTCGGCATGGACTGGCCGGAGGGTGACGAGACCGGCTGCTTCCGGCTGGCCGACGCGTGCGTGATCGCCGCGCACCGGATCGTCGAGGGCACCCGCGCCGACCTGCCGGGCAGCGCGCGCAGGATCGGCAAGGACTGGGACGGGGAGGCCCATCTCGCCTTCGCCGCCCACGTCGACAAGGTGGCGGGCGGTCAGGTCGCCCTCGCGGTCAAGCGGCTGGTGGACGCCGCGGTGGCGCTCAACGGCGTGGGCGTGCAGATCCAGTACGCCAAGTACATGATCGAGGTCACCGTCTGGCTGCTGATCATGCAGCTGGGGTATCTGCTGGCCGCGGCCCTGGCCACCGGCGGGGCGAGTCTGGCGCTCGTTCCACCGCGGTTGCAGCTCGCCCGGCTGACGGTCGCGCAGATCGCCCGGCAGTGCCGGCGCAACATCCTGCTGTTCGCCGGGATCGTGGCCGGCATGGACCTGGGCATCCAGGGCACCCAGATGCTGCAGGGCCGCAGGGACGACATCGATGTCCGGCAGCTCGTGATCTCGGCGGTGAGCGGCGGCGTCATGGGCGGGCTCATGGGGGTGGCCTCGGGCGGGCTGAGCCGTCTGGCCACGCCCACGCTGCGGGCCGGGCTGACCAGGGCCGAGATGTCCACGGCCGAGAAGCTGCTGGCGGCGGCGCACTCGTCGTTGTACGGCCAGGCCGCGCAGTTCGCCGTGACCGGCGGCATCACGACGGCCGGCTCCATGCTGGCCCAGGGCAACTTCAGCTGGGACCTGCTGGCCAAGGGCATCACGTCCAGCGCGCTCGGCGCGGACGGCCAGCACCTGGCCTCGCCCCTGCCGCACGGCGCCGACGGCCCGTCCGCGCCCCACTCGTCCTCTTCGTCCGGACATCCGCTGTCCGGCCCGGACGGCGGGAACGGGCACGGGCCCAAGAGCGGCGCCGACACGCTCCTGGCGGCGGTGAACCACAACCAGCGGACCATCGAGTCCCCCGCCTGGCACAGCCCCGACCTGCCGTCGGAGGTGCTCCAGGGCCTGACGTCCCAGCTGGCGTCCGCCGACCCGGGGCTGCCGAAGCCGGAGATCCATCCGCCTCGCGTCGTCGAGATGGGAGCCCTGGGCGAGACGGCCGTGCACGACGTCAGGGTGCCGGTGGACCCGAGGGCGGCGGCGCACGCCATGACCGCCGGGATCACGGGGATCGTCCCGCGGGAACGAGCCGTGATCCGCCTCTGGCTGGCGGAGGCGCTCGCCAGCAGCGACCGCGAGGTCTGGACCAACCACCTCCAAAGGGGCGTGGCGCTCGGCGTCGGCGACAAGGTGATCTACCTCAAGCTCCGGCCGAACGAGTTCACGCACGTGGAACAGCCGAGTCTGCCCCCGGAGAAGCCGGTCGCCTTCGGCGGGGACGGCGTGGAGGGCAAGTCCTCGCGGGGCTCCTCGCTGGATCGGACCGCGGGGCTGATGAAGGGGCTCTACCACTCGCCGGACGAGGCCGAGGCGAACGCCCTGCCCCGTTCGGGCGTCACCAGCACGGCCCGGACGACCCACACGAACGGCGTGGAGGTCATCAGCGGGCACAAGGCCATCTCCCCCGCCCATGACTACTTCGCCGCGGACATCGTCCTCGACGTCTACCGCGACGGCGAGCGGGTCACGCAGACCGCGGCGGTGCCGGACCTCTCGCTGACCATCCCCTTCCCCAAGCAGTTCACCCGGGAAGGGCCGCTGCTGAGCACCGACCACCCGTCGCCGCTCCCCCGCCACGAGGTGCCGGAGGGGGCGGGGCACAAGTTCCGTGACCACGGGATCGCCATCACCGGGCTGGACGTCACGCCTCTCGTGCTGGAGGTGCAGCGCCGGGGGCTGGCGGCGGGGCTGCCCGCGGGCGAGGTGGTCAAGATCACTGACCATCTCACCTCCACGCTGCTCAGCGAGCAGGGGATGAAGAACCGCAGCCAGTCGATGTTGTCGAGCGGGGTCTCCTCCGAGGCGATCCGGTACAAGACGTCGCTGCTGCGGTCGGAGGAGGACTCCGTCCGGATCAGCGGCGAGATCACGCGGGTCGAGCCGATCGACGGAGGCGGGCGCGCGCCGGTCGAGACGATGTTCCGGGACGACCTGGGGCGGCGCGAGAGCGAGGGCACCTCGCACCGGCAGGGCGCGAGCGTCGGCGTCCACGCGGGCGGCAAGATCGGGTTGCCGCTGGGCGAGCACGCGGAGGTCGTCGCGCGGGCCGTCGGCGGGGTCGGCTACGGGACGGACCACGTCACCTCCACCAACCGGGCGCACGGCAACCACACCGTCCTGACCAGGCTCGGTGACGTCACCATGTACGACGCCCGGATGCGGCTGCAGGTCGAGACCGAGACGCTCGGCGCCTTCGAGGTGGAGGTGAACGCCGAGCTGATCGTCCCGACGCGCGACGCGTCCCGGATGGAGCAGGACGTCTTCGGGCACGATCTGCGTCCGCTGGGCGAGTTCAACGACATCCAGCGCAAGCTCGCCGACCTCCACCGGGAGATCGACGACGTGGGGACGGAGTTCGCGCTGACCGAACCGGTCGGCGAGTACCCGGCCAGGGGCGAGCACCCCAACCGCGGCTACGACCCGCACGTCCTGGAGCCGGAGACGCTCGCCGCCGGTCGGGGCACGGGGCTCGGCAGCGGCGTCCGGGTCCACGGGGAGACGCTGCTCAGCGCGGAGCTCCGCCAGGCCGTCGACCAGGCGCTGCCCGACCTCCCACCGGAGATCAGACGGCAGGTCGTGCGGGACCTGGAGAGCCGCTTCGGCGCCGTGGCGCTGGAAGCCGACCTGACGCACGCCCTCCACGGCATCAGGTACGACAGGACGATCGGCGGCTACACCATCGAGATCCTGGCCGAGGGCACGCTGGGCCGGCGGCACGAGGTCGGCGCGTCCGACCTGACGGTCAACGAACGCCGGATCACCTCGCGCACCGACACCAGCCAGCGGGAGAGCTCCCGCACGGGCCGTGCGGAGGTGCGCGGGGTCGCGCGCCTCGACGTGACGGAACGGCTCAAGATCGACCCGGTCAACCTGTCGCTCAGCGGGAGCGGCACGAAGTCGGACAGCACCGGCTTCTCCTCGGGCCACACGAGGTACGACCGCACGGAGACCAGCGGCGGCTTCACGATCACGCGGGATCTGTCCTTCGACGTCAGGATGAGGATCTCGCGGGACGGCACGGAGACGCTGAACACCACGTGGGAGGTGCGCGGCAGCATGGCGGAGATCCTGGTGCCGGACGTCCACCTGCCGCAGCGGCCGGTGCTCGCGCAGGACGTCGCGCATCTGGGACGGGTCGAGTCGACCACCGAGCGGCCCGCCGACCTGTGGCGGCCCAGTGCCGACGAGTTGTCGGCCATCGTCCGGATGGGGGCCATGCCCGACCTTCCCTCGACGCTGGCCGAGGCCTACAACCGGTGGGCGGGACTGCCGGCGGCCGCGGAGCGGCTGGACGTGCCGCCGGTGTTCGAGACCGTCACCGACGTGATCAACCTGGAGACCATGATCACGTCTCATCCTGACGGCCTGCACTACACCGTGTCGGACCGGGCGGGAACGCGGCACGACCTGCACGTCAAGGCCCACGTGGCCGAGGTGCGGCACGTCAAGTCGGAGAGCGGGGTGGAGCACGAGAGCTACTCCAGCAGCAACTCCAGGGCGCTGGACGGCGAACGCGGCAGGCGTGCGGTCGGCGGCCACGCCAGGACCGGCCTGCGCGTCACCCTGAGCGACGGCGAGGCCGCGGGGGCCGCGCACGGAGCCGGGGAAGCCGGCGGGACCGAGCGCAAGGTCGTGGCGCGAGCGGGGGTGCACGGCGCCGCCAAGCGCAGTGCCGTGGAGAGCTCCTACCTGGGCAGCAGCGACGTCTCGCGGGTCACCTACTCCGACGGCAGCACCTCCCACTGGTACCGCGCGGACCTGGTCCTGGAGGTCACCCCCAGCAGGACCAGCGGAGGAACGGTCGAGCAGGGCCCGACCACGTACGTCCGGGTGGAGGACATCGTGGACCTCGTGCTGCCCGACGAGGTGGCCCGCCGGCACGGGCTCGACGGCCCGCAGGCCGTGGAGCCCGTCAGGCCGGCCGGGGACACGACGCGGGCCTACGCGGCGCCCGAGGCGGCGTTGAACACCGCCTACGTCCAGCACCTCGACGCGGAGGGCGTGCTGCCGCAGATCGTGGAGCTGCTGCGCCGCGACGGCCTCCTCCTCCCCGGCCAGGAGCTCACGAACCACCCGGTGGCCGAGCACCTGCGCGGCAACTACGGCCAGGACGCGCTCGGCACCAAACTGGGCGAGCTGCGCGGGAACGGCGTCTCCTCCTGGTTGTTCGTCACGGACGAGAACGGCCGGGTCACCGAACGCGTGGGCATCCGGGTCACGGCCGAGGTCGGCGACGGCGTACACGTCGGTGAGCGTCCTGACACCGGCCTCATGCTGCGCAACGAGCGCCTGAGCGGCGACCTGAGCGTGCGCGAGGCGGGGACGGACCGTGGCGCCGAGGCGATCGCGCGTTACATGGAGTCCTCGGACGGCGAGCTCAGGGGAGGCGAGGCGGGGTTCGCGAACTCCCGCGACTCCCACACCGTGGACGGGGAGGGGACGATCGCGAAGGCGATCAACCGCTACCAGACGCGCGAGGCCCCGCAGGAGTTCAGGCATCCGGTCCGGTACGAGATCACGCTCGAACACGTCCCGGTCCGCCCGCTCCTGGAGCCCGTGCAGAACGTGGCCCGCAACGTGCTGCTCAAGGTGGGCGAGATGACCGGGCACGACGGCGCCGGAAGGCTGTTCGACCGGCACGCCGGGGTCACCGAGACGTCCCGAGCGGTCGTGGACGGCGAGGTCGGCGTCCTGGTGCCGGGCCACCTCACCACGGAGGTGCCGCAGGGCACGCCGGTCGCGGGGCGTACGCCGGTCGCCGCGGCGGATCCGCGCTGGGCGGACGCGACGGGGCCGAACCGCATGTCCGCCACCCTGGGCGAGGGCGTGCCGAGGGGGGACGTCAGCCAGGTCGCGTTCCCGGCCGCGTCGCTGGTCGAGGAATGGGCGCCGCTGAGCGCGGTGCCGCCGAGGCTGCGGGGCGAGGTCCCGTCCCTGGCCGACCGGCCCGACGGGTTCGAGCTCTCCCGCCCGGCCGGCATGTCACTCGCCGAGGCCACCAAGGAACGGACCATGCGCGCCCACCTGGACCAGTTGCTCGCGCACGAGTACGAGATCCCCGGGATCGGCAGGGTGGGCATCGACGTCACCGGAGCCCGCGAGATCACCACCGCGCTGGTCAAGCAGCGTGTCTACGCCCAGACCATGAGCACGGTCGGGCACGGCCAGGAGCAGGGCCGGGGCGTGGCGGCCCGCGCGGGCGGCTCCGCCGGGGCGCAGGACGGGGGCCTCGGCTTCGGCGGCGTCGGCGGCAGCGTGAAGACGGCGGACGAGGCCGCGTCGCGGAACGCCAACATCGTCGAACGCAACTTCCTGGAGGAGCAGCACGACAACACCTACCTTGAGCTGGATGTCTCCCTGGTGTTCTACGGCAAGGACAAGCCCCTGACGGTGGACGTCGCCGGCGGCCTTCATCTCCGGCTCACCGCCGACGGACTCGCCGCCTTCGAGGCCGCACACCCCGGCGTGATCGTCCGCTGATTCCCTTCCTCCACGCGGCGACAAACGTGGAACCGCCGGAGAATGCAATTCGTTGAATTGACCGGCTAATGGGTGGAAAAAGGGTGGTCGCGGGCCGAGGGGAGAGTCATGCGATTGTCGGACTGGTTGCAGATAGCGTCCTTCTCAGGGGTGGTGGTCGCCCTGGTGCTCACGACTCTCCAGCTCCGACTGGTGTCCCGCCAGTCACAGGCTCTCACGCGCTCGATGCAATACGGCGACTACCGCAGTCTCGTCGGCCGGCTGAACGAATTCAGGACCGCGCACCTTCGCCAGGACCCGAAGCTGCTGGCCTGGGTGCTCAGTACGCGAGGCTTCTCCGGCACGAAGTCGCCCGACCTGAACAACCGGCGCATGTACATGATCGGGAAGGTCGACCTCTTCGAGGGCTGCTATTTGAGCCGCAAGAACGGGCTCATGCCGGACGACGTATGGCTCACCTGGCAGCGCATCATGCGGGCGGACGTGAAGATAAAGGAGTTCCAGGAGGTCTGGCCCATCGCGCGGGTGTATTACGACCTCGAATTCGGCCGCTTCATGGACGAGATCATGCGCGCCGAATGCCCCTGACGAGTTCGTCAGAGTGGTGGGTGGGCCACGGATTCCAGGGTTTGGATGATTTCTTCGGCGAACAGCAGGGCGGCGGGGCCTGGGCCGTGTTTCTCGCGGCGGACGAGCGACAGGATGTTGTTGCTGAAGGCGCGGTCGCGCACCGGGCGGAAGGCGAGGGTTCCGTTGTGGTGGTCCTCGGCCATGTCGAACCTGCTGAGAAAGGCGATGGCCTCCCCCGCGGCGGCCAGGCGTTTCATCGTCTCGATCGAATTGGTGTGGAAGGCGGGCTCGACCTTCAGGCCGGCCTCGGCGAAGGTGTCGGCGATGATGCCGTGGATCACCATCGAGCGGTCGGCGAAGATGAGCGGGTAGGCCGCGCACTGGGCCAAGGGGATGGATTCCAGGCGGGCCAGCGGGTGGGCGGGGGCGATGACCGCGCCGAGCCGGGTGTCCATCTGCCAGCACAGTTGGAGCTGCGGCGAGGACGGGACGTTGAATCCGAGGCCCAGGTCGGCCTCGCTGTCGGCCACCGCGCGGAGGATCTCGTGGGTGGACAGTGCGCGGATGGAGATGCGCACCTCGGGGTGGCGGGCGTGGAAGTTCACGGTGGCGGTGGAGACGATGCTGCTGGCCAGGCCGGTCATCGTGGCGATCACCACCTCGCCGCTCGGCAGTGACTGCAGGTCGCGGATCTCCGTCACGGCCTCGCGGTACTCCTGGAGCGTCCTGCGCACGTGGGCGAGGAGGACCTCGCCCGCCGGGGTGGGCCGCATGCCGCGCGGCAGGCGTTCGAACAGGGGCTCGCCGAGCTCTTCCTCAAGGAGCAGGATCTGCCGGTTGATGGCCGACGGGGCGACGTGGAGCCTCGCGCCGGCGGCCCGGATGGAGCCGTACCGCGCCACCTCGTCGATGTAGTGCAGCACGCGTGAGTGGAGCATGGGGGCCTCCCTGGGCTGGACCGTGCGCAAAACCGGACCGTGCGCAAAAAGAGTACAGTCCGTGCGAAAACGGCTGCTTGTCAGCAACGGTGCCGTGCCATTTCATAGCCACAGCGCGTACGAGCGACACGGCCACGGCGGCCCTGTGCTGAAACTCCGCGACCGGCTGCCGGCATCCCGGAGCCGCGTCCTCGGGTCTCGTTCCGCGAGCGGAATCCAACAGCCCAGCAATGAAGCGAGGAAATCATGCTCCAGCAGGAGAAGACGAGCCAGGCCGGTGGGGCGGACCGGGTCTCGGTCCACTACGACCACGTGCGGGCGGTCTTCGACATCCTGAGCGGGGAGAGGGAGGCGGACCTGCTGCTGCGCAACCTCAGCGTGCTGGATGTGCACAGCGAGAGCGTCTTCCAGGGTTCGATCCTCGTCTACAACGAGCGGATCATCGCGTTGAACCCGGACGAGTCGATCGTGCGGGTCCGCGAGGTGTTCGACGGCCAGGGCCTGTACGCGATCCCGGGGCTGATCGACGCGCACCTGCACTTCGACGCCCAGCTGGCCCACCCGGCGGCGTTCGGGGAGGCGATCGTCCCGAGCGGCACGACCACCATCTTCGCCGAGACCCTGGACTTCGCCAGCGCGGCCGGCGACGAGGCGGTCGAGGCCGCCGCGGCGTTGTTCAAGGACTACGAGAAGCTGCCCTACCGGATCTACGCCTTCGCGCCGGGCAAGAAGACGTCGGTCGAGGTCACCGACGCCATGCTGAAGATGGACCCGGTGATCGGGCTGGGCGAGCTCGCCCACCTGTCCTACATGACGGGCAACGAGGACGACTTCCGCAAGTCCGCCCTGGGCCGCGCCAACGGCGGCTTCGTGAACAGCCACTGGGGCGTGACGGCGCTGCCCGACATGTTGCTGAACTACATGCCCGCGATCGGCGCGCACAACAACCACGATGTCTGGAACGAGGACGACATCGAGAAGAGCATCCGGTACGGCTTCCAGACCCAGATCAAGTTCGGCGTCGGCAGCCCCGAGGTGATCAGGACCATGCTGCGCGCCATCGTCAAGCGCCGCTGGCCGGCCGAGAACTTCCAGATGTGCGCCGACAACATCTCGGTCGACCGGGTGCTGACCAAGGGGCACATCGACTGGGTGATCTCCCTGGCCGTCGAGATGGGCCTGCCCCCGATCCAGGCGATCAAGATGGGCACGCTGTACTCCGCGCGCTCCTTCGGCATGGACCACGACTTCGGCTCCCTCGCCCCGGGCCGCTTCGCCGACATCGTGCTGACCGACAGCCTGTCGAAGATCAACCCGCTGTACGTGTTCAAGGGCGGCGAGCTGGTCGCCAAGGACCGCAAGCTCCTCAAGCCGGTCGATCTGGACTATTCGGTCATGGTGCAGGAGCCCCGGCCCGGCCTCGCCGGCCTGGCTCCCGAACAGCTCGACCTCACGCCCATCGAGATCTCCGCCGACGGGAGCCGGGCGAAGGTCCTGCTCTTCGACGTCTACGGACGCGGCCACCTGAAGTTCTCCCAGGAGGTCTGGGTGCCGTTCGCGGACGGCGCCGTCGTGCCCGAGGTGGACGGTGTCAGGCTGAACCGCATCTCCGTCGTCCAGCGGTACGCGGACGGCGCCCGGCACGTGGTCAACGGGCTGTTCAAGGGGGTCTCGATCGACCGGGGCGCCGTGTCGACGTTCTGGCCCGCGCCCTTCGCCTACTTCGTGGTGGTCGGCAGCGACAGCGCCGAGATGTGCGACAACCTCCGGCAGCTCGACGCCTTCGTCGGCGGCTGCCTCGTGACCGAGGACGGGCAGGTGCGGGCCGCGCTGCCGCTCGACATCTACGGCGTGATGGCGGACATGAGCCTGGCCGAGCTGGTGGACGCGACCCGGTCGATCGACGCCGCCCTGGAGAAGCTGGGCAACCACAACGAGGGCGAGCCGGTCGTCAACAAGCTCCTGACCCTGTTCATCTCACTCGACCGCTTCGGGTTCATGGTCTGAGCCGTGCTCTGAGAAGCGGACACCGCGTCGTCCGGCAGGCTCCGGCCGGAACAGCCAACAGTCAAGGAGGCAACTGTGCTACAGCATGAAAAAGAGGCCGGAGTCGTCGACACCGGAAGTCTGGTGCGGCGTTGGATCACCTACGGCGCCGGCATCTACCTGCTGACCCTGGGGGTCAGCCTGGCCATCAGGGCGGGGATCGGCATCTCGCCGCAGAGCAGCCTCACCCGGACGATGACCCTGGTCTTCCCCTCGATCAGCCAGGGGACCTTCAACTTCGCCCTTGAGCTGCTGATGTTGCTGCTGACCTATCTCGTCCTGCCGAAGGACTTCAAGCTCAGGAACTTCCTGGCGTTGATCCCGGCCCTGGTGCTGGCCACGTTCCTCGATCTGAACCTGATGCTGACGAGCTGGATCGCGCTGGACGCCTACGCCGCCAAGTTCGTCCTCCTGGTGGTCGCGGACGCGACGCTGGCGTTCGGCCTGTTCCTGATGATCCGGGCCAACCTGGTGCTCATGCCGGTCGACATGTTCGTCAACACGGTCTTCAAGCGGACCGGCTTCAAGTGGGGCAACCTCAAGACCGGCTTCGACTGCACGCTGCTGGTGGTCTCCGCGGCGATCGGGCTGATCTTCCTGGGCGGCCCGCAGTTCATCCGCGAGGGGACCATCATCAACGGCATCCTCGTCGGGCAGTACATCAAGCTCTATTTCTTCCTGTTCAAGAAGTTCTCGCGGTCCTGAGCCCGGCGTCGGTCACCGGAGAGCTTCCAGGATCGGGCGCCGGCGGGCGGCCGGGACGCCGGCGGCCTCCATCGCGCGGCGCAGCAGGCCGGGGTCGAAGCCGTGGGCGCGCAGGTGGCCGACGAGCGGGCCGTACCGGTCGGCGCGGTCGCGCAGGAGCTCGGTGGCCAGCCGGATCTCCAGCCGGACCGCCGGCACCTGGTGCGGACCGCACGCGACCAGGACGTGATGCCGCCACGGCCCTTCGCCGACGCATTCCAGGGCGTCCGAACCGGCCTGCCGCTCGACGGTGCTGAGCTCGACCTCCACCCCGTTCACCGCGAATCTGGCGAAGTACTGGTCGCTTTCCGGGATCCAGGCGGGGGCGTGGAGGCAGGGGAACGGCGCCAGGGCCGCGGCGAACGCGTGCAGCTCCGGCCGGCCGGGCATCAGGAGGTCGATGTCCCCGGCCGGCAGCGGGACGCCTTGGAGAAGCGCCGCGCCCGTGCCGCACAGGCGGTAGCGGACGGCGGCGCCCGCGGCGTCCAGGGTCATGGCCAACGCCGTGGTGACGTCCGCCCGGCTCAGTGATCTGTTTCCGTGGCCCATGCCGGGCAACGTAGCAAGACCGCGCCCCGCGTCGTCAGAGACGGCGCGGGGCGTCTGTTCTGTCGGCTCTCATAACGTTTTCTCGGCTACTGACCAAGAAGGGGTGTAATCGACGAAGGGAGCACGGCCGGTGCGTCGCAAACAGCCGGATATCGCCACAGATCCGGACGCTTTCGAAGCCTTCTACCGGCGCCACGTCGATGCGGTCACCTCGTTCCTCGCCCGCCGGGTCGATGATCCCCACACGGCCGCCGACCTGGTGGCGGAGGTGTTCATGGCGGTGCTCGACTCCGCCCACACCTACCGGCCCGGACGCGGCAGCGAGATCGCCTGGTTGTACGGCGTCGCACGCAACACGCTCTCCGCCGAGCGGCGGCGGGCGTACAAGGAGTCGCGGCTGGTCGATCGCGTCGGCGGCCGACGGCATCTCGACTCCGACGACGTGGCCGAGCTCGTGGCGCGGATAGACGCCGAGAACCTGGCCAGGCGGGCCTTCCAGGCCATGGCCGGACTGCCCGACGGTGACCGCGCGATGCTCGAACTGGTCGTCATCGACCAGCTCTCGATCAGCGAGGCCGCCACCGCCCTGGGCATCCGGCAGGGAGCCGCCCGGGCCAGGTTGCACCGCGCCCGCCACGCGCTCATGGACGTGCCGGAACTGGCTCCCTTCGTCATGGAAGGAATCCGATGAACTTCAAGGAGCACGTACTGATGGAACTGAAGGCCGAGATCGAGGCCCGCAACGGGGCCCGGCGCCGGCGCACCAGGCGGCGCCTGCTCACCGGCGCGGCGGTGGCCGCCGTCGCGGCCGCCGCGGCGGTCGTGACGCCGTTCCTCAACGGTTCGGACGCCCCCGCCTACGCGCTCACCAAGAACACCGACGGCACGATCACGCTGCGGATCAACGAGTTCCGCGACCCCGGCCAGGTGGAGAAGGACCTGGCGGCGCTCGGCGTGCCCTCCGACGTCTCCTACCTCAAGCCCGGCACCCGCTGCGCCCCCGACCGCGCCCCCGCCGACGCCGGCCCGTCCTTCACCAAGGAAGAGCTCCAGAGCAAGGACCCCGCGGTCCGGAAGAGGATCAGGGAGGCGATCGAGAACAGCCCCAACGCGAAGACGTTCCGGATGGGCGGCGGCCAGGTACGGATCGACCCCAAGCGCATCAAGACGGGGCAGACCGCGGTTCTGGAGTTCACCGAGAACGGCGACCAGACCTCCGGCCCCGAGAAGCCCAGGGTGCTGTGGCAGTTCAGCGGCTTCCTGGTCGACGGGCCGGCCAAGCCCTGCAAGGTGATCGACGACCCGTCCTGGGACCAGCTGCCCGACCCGAAGGAGCACCCGGAGGCGTACCCGCCGTCCGGCATGTGATCGACCCGCCCCGCAGGCGGCCCGCGCCCGGATCGGGGGCCGGGCCGGGGCGCCTCAGCGGCCGGGAAGGCTGATCGTCACGGTCAGGCCGCCGCCCTCGCGCGGGGTCGCGGTCACCTCGCCGCCGTGGGCCTGGACGACCGCGCGGACGATCGACAGTCCGAGCCCCGAGCCGTTCGCCGAGTCCACCCGGTCGGCGTTGAGCCGACGGAACGGCTCGAACAGGCTGCCCACCTCGTACGCCGGCACGGGTTGCCCGGTGTTGGCCACCCTGACGACGACCTCGCCGCTCAGCGTCTCCTCCGTGCTGATCCAGACCTGCCCGTCCTGCGGGAGGTTGTACTTGATGGCGTTGTCCACCAGGTTCCCCACGGCGTGTTCCAGGAGGACGGGGTCGCCCGCCATGGTCGTGCCGCCGAGGCGGGAGACGACGGTCACGCCGCGCTGGTCAGCGACGGGCGTCAGCTGCTCCACCGCCGTCAGCGCCACGTCGTCGATGTCCACCGGCTTGCGGCGCGCGAGCTCCCGTTCGCTCCTGGCCAGGAGCAGCAGCCCTTCGATGAGCTTCTCGTTGCGCGCGTTGACCTCCAGCAGGGTGCGGGCGAGGGCCTTGAGGTCGGGTGAGGCCGCCGGGTCGGAGAGCGCGATCTCCAGGACCGTGCGGTTGATGGTCAGGGGCGTGCGGAGCTGGTGGGAGGCGTTGGCGACGAAGCGGCGCTGGGAGTTGAAGGCGCTGTTGAGCCGGGTCAGCATCGAGTCGAAGGTGTCGGCCAGTTCCTTCAGCTCGTCGTCCGGGCCCTGGAGGTCGATGCGCTGGTGGGCCAGCGTGCTCTCGGACAGCTTGCGGGCCGTCGCGGTCATCTTGGCGACCGGCCGCAACGCCCGGTCGGCGACCAGGTAGCCGAAGACGAGCGCGAACAGGCCGACGCCCAGCAGGATCAGCACGGACCGCTGGATCATGCGGCTCAGGATCTGCTCGTCCAGCTTGACGGCCTGGATCTCGATCTGGTGCCGCCAGACCGTCACCAGCTCGTCGGGGATGCCCGGCGGCACGTCCAGCGAGAACTCCACGCCGTCGAGCACCGCGCGCAGCAGCAGGTAGGCGACGGTGAGCAGGAGCGTGCCGCCGACGAACAGCATGGATCCGTACGTGAGCGTCAGCCGGGCGCGGATGCCCAGCTTTCCGAACAGCGCCGCGGCCCTGCCGGGCGGAGCGTGGCCACCAGGGGTCCGGCCGGCATGGGACGGTAATCGCACGCTGTCTCCTTCCGCTGGAGACCTCATTCTGGGCGCCGCCCCGGTAAGCGCACGGTAAGGGCGTCGCGCGCCTTCGGCGGCGGTCAGGTCTCCCAGTCGAGGGTGCGGCTCACCGCGCGTTTCCAGCCCTCGTACCCCTTCTCGCGCTGCTCGTCGGTCCACTCCGGGTTCCAGCGCCGGTCCTCGGCCCAGTTGGCGCGCAGCTCGTCGGTGTCCTTCCAGTAGCCGACGGCCAGCCCGGCGGCGTACGCGGCGCCCAGTGCGGTCGTCTCGGCCACCACGGGACGGCTGACCGGCACGCCCAGGATGTCGGACTGGAGTTGCATGCACAGGTTGTTGGCGGTGACGCCGCCGTCGACCTTGAGCACGTCCAGCACCACGCCGGAGTCCTGCTGCATGGCCTCCACGACGTCCCGGCTCTGGTAGCAGATGGCCTCCAGCGTGGCGCGCGCCAGGTGGGCGTCCCTGTTGTAGCGGGACAGGCCGACGATCGCGCCGCGCGCGTCGGGCCGCCAGTACGGCGCGAACAACCCCGAGAACGCCGGGACGAAGTAGATCCCGCCGTTGTCGGTCACCTGCCGGGCCAGGTCCTCGCTCTGCGCGGAGGACCGGATGATGTGCAACTGGTCGCGCAGCCACTGCACGGCCGACCCGGTCACGGCGATCGAGCCCTCCAGCGCGAACACGGCCGGCTGGCCGGCGAACTTGTAGGCGACGGTGGTGAGCAGGCCGCGCTCGGAGCGCACGAGGTCGGTGCCGGTGTTGAGGAGCATGAAGTTGCCGGTGCCGTAGGTGTTCTTGGCCTCGCCCGGCGAGAAGCACACCTGGCCGACGGTGGCCGCCTGCTGGTCGCCGAGGATGCCGGTGATCGGCACCTCGCCGCCGAACGCGCCGTACCTGCTGGTCGTGCCGTAGGAGGCGGGCTCGGAGGACGGGCGGATCTCCGGCAGCATCTCGCGCGGGATGTCGAAGAAGGAGAGCAGCTCGTCGTCCCACTCCAGCGTCTCCAGGTCCATCAGCATGGTGCGGCTGGCGTTGGTCACGTCGGTGACGTGCACGCCGCCGCGGGCGCCGCCGGTGAGGTTCCACAGGGTCCAGGTGTCGGTGTTGCCGAAGACCGCCTCGCCCCGCCCGGCCGCCTGGCGCACGCCCTCGACGTTCTCCAGGATCCACTGGATCTTGCCGCCGGAGAAGTAGGCGTCCGGCCGCAGGCCCGTCTTCCTGCGGATGACCTCGCCGCGGCCGTCCCGTTCGAGCTGCGCGGCGATCCTGGCGCTGCGGGTGTCCTGCCACACGATGGCGTTGCAGTACGGGCGGCCGGTGCGCGGGTTCCACACGACCGTGGTCTCGCGCTGGTTGGTGATGCCCACGGCGGCCAGGTCGGTGTCGTGCAGCCCGGTGCGCTGGAGCGCGGTCTCGATCACCGCGGAGGTCCTGGTCGAGATCTCGATCGGGTTGTGCTCCACCCAGCCCGCCCTGGGCAGGATCTGGTCGTGTTCGAGCTGGAACTTGCACACCTCCAGGCCGCTGTGATTGAAGATCATGAACCTGGTGCTGGTGGTGCCCTGGTCGACGGCCCCCACGAAATCGGGCATGGTCGTTCTCCTCCGTTCGGGTCAGACGCGGCCCGCGTCCTCGATGTCGGGCTCGGGCTCGGGGAGGAACCGGGCGATCATGAGCTGGTAGAGCCCGGCGCCGGCCAGGCCGCCGAGCAGGGGGCCGACGATGGGCACCCAGAAGTACAGGTCGCCGTACTGGTCGCGCCAGGCGCCGGAGTAGCCGGTGAGGTAGCTGGCCAGGCGCGGCCCGAAGTCGCGCGCCGGGTTGATCGCGTAGCCGGCGTCGGCGCCCCACGCCATGCCGATGCCGACGATGAGCAGGCCGATGACCACCGGGCCGAGGTTGGCGCCGGGCGCGAGGTTGTGCGAGTCGGACAGGGCGTACAGGACGAACATCAGGATGGCGGTGCCGATGATCTGGTCGCGGAACCCGCCCCAGGCGCTGACCGGGAGCGTGCCGTTGCCGGGCAGGGTGGAGAAGACGGTCTGGGTCTTCAGCGTGTGCCCGGGGTCCACCTTGTTCAGCACCTCGGTGTAGTTCCAGCGCACCAGCAGCGCCCCGACGAACGCCCCCACGGTCTGCGCCAGCGAGTACGGCAGCACCTTGGCCCACGGGAACCCGCGGAAGGTCGCGAACGCCAGCGTGACGGCCGGGTTGAGATGGGCGCCGGTGATGCGGCCCGCGACGTAGACGCCGAGCGCGACGCCGATCCCCCATGCCCAGGCGATGCTGTCGTGATCGCCGAGGCCGGCCGCGACCACTTGGGCGACGACGCCCACCCCGAACAGGATGAGCACCATCGTGCCGGCGAACTCGGCGATGAGCTCACCGGCCAGTTCCAGGCGTTTGACACGTTCGACCACCGCTGTCCCCGCTTTCGTGGTGTCGGCGTTGTGTGCCATTCCCTGATCGGGGAAACGTATACGGATCGTGAGCGTTTGAGCACAAAGTGTTGTTCGGGGGATCCATGAACATGACCGGGGCGATGGACGCCAGGAACCGTCAGGCAGCCATCGACCGGCTGGCGGAGCAGTCCTTCGACGTGCTGGTGATCGGTGGCGGCGTGACCGGCGCGGGCGCCGCGCTGGACGCCGCCTCCCGCGGGCTGCGGGTCGCGCTGGTGGAGAGCCGCGACCTGGCCGCCGGCACGTCGAGCAGGTCGAGCAAGCTCATCCACGGCGGGCTGCGCTACCTGGAGCAGTTCGACTTCAAGCTGGTCCGCGAGGCGCTGAAGGAGCGGGACCTGCTGGTCTCGCGGCTGGCCCCGCACCTGGTCAAGCCGGTCACGTTCCTGTATCCGCTGCAGCACGGGCTCATCGAGCGGCCGTACGTGGGGGCCGGACTGACCCTGTACGACACGCTGGAGGGCATGCGCCGGCCGATGCCCCGGCACCGGTACCTGTCGGTCAAGGAGTCGCGGCGGATGGCGCCCGGCCTGCGCGCGGACGCGGTGTCGGGCAGCATGATCTACTTCGACGCCCAGGTGGACGACGCGCGTTTCACCCTCACCCTGGCCAGGACGGCCGCCGCGCACGGCGCCGTGGTCGCCACCCGGACGCGGGTCGTCGAGATGCTGCGCGACCAGGGCAGCGAGCGCGTCGTCGGCGCCCGTGTGCACGACGAGGAGACCGGCCGCGACCTCGACGTCAGGGCGGACGCCGTGGTGGTGTGCGCGGGCGTGTGGACCGACCCGATCAACGGGCTGCCCGGCTCGGCGCCGGCCGGTTTCAAGGTCAGGATGTCGAAGGGCGTGCACGTCATGGTGCCGGGCGAGGCCATCGACTCGGCCACCGGCATGATCATCCCGACCGAGAAGAGCGTGCTGTTCATCATCCCGTGGACGCGGCGGCGGTGGATCGTCGGCACCACCGACACCGAGTACGACGGCGACCGCGAGGAGCCGGCCGCCACCGGCGAGGACATCGACTACATCCTCGACCGTGCCAACGCCGTGCTGGCCCGGCCGCTGACCCGTGACGACGTGGTGGGCGTCTACGTCGGCCTGCGCCCGCTGGTGGCGGCCGACGAGAGCTCGGCGACCACGAAGCTGTCCCGCGAGCACGTCGTGGACGTGCCGGCGCCGGGCCTGGCCACGATCGCCGGGGGCAAGTTCACCACGTACCGGGTCATGGCCAAGGACGTGGTCGACGCGGCGCTGGAGGGCTTCGACGTGCCGGAGTCGGTGACCGACCGGCTGCCGCTGATCGGCGCGGACGGGCTGCCGGCGGTGCGCGCGTCCGTGCGGCGGCTGGCCGAGGACCACGACGTGGACGCCGACGTGGTGGAGCATCTCGTCCAGCGCTACGGCACGCTCGCGATGGAGGTGCTCGCCCTGGTCGACGACGACCGCTCGCTCGGCGAGCCACTGGTGGAGGGGTGCCCGTGGATCAGGGCCGAGGTCGTGTACGCCGTCACGCACGAGGGCGCGCTGCACGCCGAGGACGTCCTGTCGCGCCGGACCCGGATGCTCATCGAGGCGATCCCGGCCGCGCTCGACGCGGCCCCGGTGGTGGCGCGGCTGATGGCGGGGCTGCTCGGCTGGGACGAGGCCCGGGTGGAGGCCGAGGCGGCGCGCTGCCGCACCCTGGTCGAGGCCGAGCGCAGGGCCCTGGCCGAGGCCACGGCCCCGCGCCGCGAGCCCGCCGCCGCGTCCTAGCGGCGGGTCACGGGCCGATCGAGGGGCACCGGTCGATCGAAGGTCAGTGGCGGACGAGGGTCAGCGACGGTTCCGGGCCGACCGTCAGGCGGGCCCGGCCGCCGACCGGGAAGGTGGCCAGCGGGTTGGTGTGGCCGACGTCGACGTTGGCCAGGACGGGGACGTCCCGCAACCCCGGCTGCGTCTCGACGATCTGCTCAAGCAGGTCCCGGGTCATCCGGCTGGCCTGTTGGAACCGCCCGATCACCAGGCCGCGGACGGTCTCGGCGCCCGGGAGCTGGAGCAGCGAGGTGAGGTTGCGGGCGAAGATCGCCGGGTGGGACTCCAGGTCGTCCTCCACGATCAGCAGCGCGTCGTCGAGTGACGGCATGTACGGCGTGCCCTGCAGCAGGTTCAGGGTGCAGAGGTTGCCGCCGACGACGCGCCCCTCGGCGGCGCCGGGCCGCAGCGGCCACCAGCCCTCGTTGGGCATCGGCTCGCGCCCGTCCTGGTCGAGGAACCACAGGTCGTCGGTCCAGTACTTCGACGCCCCCAGCTCGACCGGCGCGTCGCCGAACAGGACGGCGGCGAACCACTCCAGGGTCTGCTCGAAGTGGTCGCGCATCCCGAACGTCGACCAGTGGGGCCCCGAGTACGTGACCAGCCCGGCGCGGGCGAGGATGGCGTTCTGCAGGGCGGTGATGTCGGAGTAGCCGCACAGGATCTTGGGGTTGGCCCGGATCAGCTCCCAGTCGAGGTGCGGCAGGAGCTCGTTGCAGTTGTAGCCGCCGATGACCGTCAGGATCGCCGCCACCGACGGGTCGGCGAAGGCGTCGTGCAGGTCGGCGACGCGGGAGGCGACGCTGCTGGAGTGGAAGGCGTCCCGCTCGTCTACGTGGCGGCCGTAGGTGAGCGTCAGGCCGAGCTCGGCGAAGCGGGCGTCGATGTGCGCGGTGTGGTCGTGCTCCATGACCATCGCGCGCGAGCAGGCCGGCGCGACGACGCGGACGACGTCGCCCGCTTTGAGTTTGGGGGGATGGATGACGTCCATCTAGCGAAGCATAGGCGAGCCGCTCTCCGCCTCCGCCCACACGGCGAACGAGGCCGCGTCGGCGCCGTCGCCGCAGACCGGGCAGCCGTCCGGGTCGCGCGGCCACTGGGACATGACCTCCAGCTCGCCGGTCTCGAAGTGCACGTCGAGCTGGCGGCCCAGGGCGATCGGCTCGGCGTGGCCGGTGACCAGCCGGATCGCCTCGCCGGTGATCAGCGAGGCGATCAGTGCGATGTGCGGGGCGAAGGCGAGGGTGACCCGGCCGTGCTCGGCCCGCAGCGCCCCGGCGAGCTGGGCGAGGTAGCTGGGGTCGGCGCGCGAGTAGTACAGGTGCAGGCAGTCCATGCAGCCCGTCTCGTGCGGACGCACCGAGAACAGCCGGCCCCGGGTGACGAACGAGCCGCCGCACACGTACGGCACCCCCTCCTGCACGCAGCCCGCGTTCACCCGGCGCTGGGCGACGAACGGCGGCTCGTCGATCGCGCAGATCGCGACGTCGGCGCCCCGGACGAGCCGGGCGACGTCGGCGGCCGACTCGATCCTGCGCTGCACGGCGGCGAACTCGACGCCAGGGTTCACCTCCCTGGCCGTCCGCGCGGCCACCGCGGTCTTGTACGCGCCGAGGTCGCTCTCCCGGTAGAGGAACTGCCGGTTCAGGTTGCTCAGCTCGACCCGGTCGTAGTCGACGGCCGTGATCCGGCCGAACCCGGCCGCCAGCAGCATGGGCAGGATGTACGAGCCGCCGCCGCCCAGGCCGAGCAGCACGCAGTGGGCGCCGCGCAGCCGGTCCTGCGGCTGCTCGCGGGCGGCGGACAGGCCTGCGTAGTGGCTGAAGTAGTTGACGTTGCCCTGGTAGCGGCGCGCGTCGCCGCCGTCGTACGGGCTGGGGCGGGCATCCTCCAGGAAGCCGCGGCCGTCCAGGTCGCGTACGGCGCCGAGCACGTCCTCGACGCCGATTCCCGGGTGCGCCCGGCCCACGGCCGCGGCGACCTCGCCGAGCGTCCGGGTGCCGTCGAGCGCCTCGACGAGGGTCCAGAGTTGTCCGTACGGGTCGGTGAAGTCGACGGTGACGCCTGCCTGGGCGCCGATCCGGAACCGGGTGCCGTCCAGCCGGTACACCGGGTAGATGGGTTTGACGCGGATGAGTCTGTCGAGCGAAACGGGCATTTTCCTTCGTCCTTGCCGTCGGGTCGGAACTGGCCGGACGGGCATCCGGGGGCGGCCGTACCCCCCCGGATGCCCTCTTGCTGTCTGCCGCTTTCCGCGGCCTGTCGCCGGGATCAGAAAATGATCCAGCTCACCTCGACCGGCGCCTCAGTGCCCAGGTCGTTCATCTCGTACGTCATGCGATTCACCCCCTCTCGCGAATGTCCGGACCGGCCCGGAGACGAGACCGGCCACGCCTGCCGCGGCCACGAGGGCGGCGCCGAAGAGGAACACCGTCCTCGGTCCGGCCGCGGAAGCCAGGAGTCCCGCGAGCAGCGCGCCCACGGGGAAGAGCCCGAACGAGGCCACCAGCAGCGCCCCGGACACGCGCCCGCGCACCGCCGCGGGCAGCGTGGTGTGCACGACGGTGATCAGCAGCACGTTGCCCGCCGCGTTCGCCGCGCCCGCGCCGAGGAAGAGCGCCGCGGGCCAGACCCGGCCCTCGGCCAGGCCGACCGTGCCGAGCAGCGCGGCCTGCGGGAGCATCAGCAGCACCGCCGCCCGTACCGGGTTGCGCGGGGCGGGCAGCAGGCCCGCCGCGACGCTGCCCGCCAGCGCGCCGAGCCCGAAGGCCCCCAGCACGATCCCGTACGCGGTGGAGAACGTGGCCGGCGCGCTCTCGTGCAGCAGCGCGGGCAACCCGACCTCCAGGATCCCGGCGAACCCGAGATTGCCGACGGCGGCCAGCGTCAGGATGGCCCTGAACAGCGGGAACCCGCGCACGACGGCCCACATGCCGGGCCCGCCGCGCCCCCGCTCCGGACGCACCCGGCCGGGGCGCGGCCGGACGAACCACAGGGTCGCCACCGACACCGCGAACGAGGCCGCGTCCACGGCGAGCGCCGGCCCAGGGCCCAGACGGCCGACGAACACGCCCGCGACCACCGGCCCGGTCAGCGCGACGGCCTGCGCGGTCGCGTAATTGCGGCTGTTGGCGCTCTGGACCCGCGACTCCTCGACGATGTCGGGAATGACGGAGAAGTTCGCCGGCAGGAAGGCGCCCCCGGCCAGGCCGAGCACCGCCGTGCCCGCCGCCATCGCCCAGAGCCGGTCCGCGCCGTCCCACGCCAGGGCGCACAGCAGCCCGGCGGCCGGGGCCCGCACGAGGTCGGCCGCCAGCATGACCGGCCTGGGCGCCCAGCGGTCCGCGAGCGGGCCGCCGAGCACGAGCCCGATCAACCGGAAGACGCCGTAGACGGTCAGCACCGTGCCGAGGGTCGCGGTGCCGTGCCGCAGCAGCACGATCCCCGGAAGGGCGACGACGAAGAACTGGTCGCCGAACCCGGAGAACCCCTGACCGGCGATGAGCAACGCCAACGACGACACCGGAGAACGGCGCCGCCCGCTGACGTGGCCGGTGTGGCCGGCGGGTATCAAGGACTCCGACGAATGACTCACGTAATACAGGGCGTTCCATCCCGTTCCGGACCCGTTCCATTCGCGACCGGCCCGCGCGTGCGTCGGCCGGCCCGCCAGACAAAGGGGATCTCGGCATGACGATCCGGAAGACGGCGTCTCTCGTCGGCTCCTGCTGCCTGCTGTGGCCGGCGACGGCCTGCACGGCCACGCCTCCGGCCGGTCCGGCGGCTGTACGGCGGGAGGCCACCCCGTCCAGCACGTCCTCACCCGGTCATGAGGCCCTGCGCCTGCCCGGCGTGGAAGCCGGGACCACCACCGTGCTCAAGGCGGGGCCGCGGAAGGGCAGCATGGTCGTGGGCGACGTGCCGCCCGGCAAGGACGAGCTGTGGGTGCTGTTCCGGTGCCGGGGCGACGGCAAGGCGGAGATCATCCTGGAGCCGGACGTCAACATGAGCTTCACCTGCCTCGACGACCTGATCAGCCCCGTCATGAACCGCCTCGACCTGGGCCGCGGGAAGACCCTGACGGTACGGGTCCAGGCTCCGGACTCGGTCGAGTGGGCCCTGCGCGTCACTCGTTGAGCACGTGCGGCGGCGCGCCGGGCGAGGCTCCGGGGCCGGGTCCGTCCCGGCGCCTAGGGTGTTTGCCATGGTCAAGTGGCTTGTACTTCTGCTGGCTTGCTCGCTGACCGGATGCGCCGGTCCCGTCGGGACGGCCGGGCGCACGTCGCCGTCCGCGCCCGCGCCGCCCGGATCCGCCGCGTCCGAATCCGCGCCGGACGGGTCCGCGCCGGACGGGTCGTCTTCCGGTGCCGCCGCGGGCGAGGGCGGGCGGGAGGTCGGCGGGTGCGCGGACGCCCGGTGCGAGGTCACCCTCCGGGCGGGCGACGTCCTGAAGTTCGGGCAGCGTCACGGGGTCTCCCGGTTCGCCGTCGCGAGCGTCCAGGGCGACAAGGTCACGTGGGAGGCGGACTTCACCGGTGGCGGGGACATGAGCTCCCAGGGCGAGCAGGGCGGCGCGTCCACCTGCAAGTTCGACGAGGGCGGGGGCTGCTCGGGCTACATCCGGGGCGTCACCACGCTCACCCTGAACGACGTCGTCCTGCGCTTCCTCTCCTTCGACCGCGGCCGCGCCGTCGTACGGGTGACACCGAAGCGATGACCGCCGGCCGGGAGGTCGTGCCGTCATGAGCGCGCAGCCCAGCAGCCGGACCAGCGTGATCGTCACGATGGTGGTCGTGGGGGCGCAGGCCGTCGTCCTCGGGGTCCTGGCGGCGGTCACCGGCTCGGCCATCCTGTACGCCGAGGCCATGTTCAGCGTGGCCGACTTCGGGGTGGAGGTGTTCCTGCTCATCGGGCTGTCGCGGGTGGCGCGCCCGCCCGACGAGCGGCACCCGCTCGGCTACGGGCAGGAGATCTTCTTCTGGTCGCTGTTCGCCGCCGTGGGACTGTTCGTGGGCGGGGGCGTCGCCTCGATCGTGGAGGGTCTGGGCGAGCCGTCGGCCTCGGGCGGTTCGTACGCGCTGGGCTACCTGGTGATCGTGCTGATCACGGTCAGCGACGGGTGGGCCCTGGTCGTCTCGGTACGGGCGCTCGGCGCGCGGGCCACGGTCACCGGCCGGTCGTTGTGGGCGGAGCTGCTGGCCGGCAGCGACCCGGCGGCCAAGACCGTGACCCTCGCCAACGCGGCGGCCGTGGTCAGCGGCCCGATCGCGGTGGCCGGCCTCGCGCTGCACCAGGCGACCGGGAACGAGGTCTTCGACTCGCTGGGCAGCGTGCTGATCGGGGTCCTGCTGGTCGCCGTCTCGGGCCTGCTGCTGCGGCTCAACCAGAACCTCATCGCCGCGCCCAGCGTGGACGCCGCCGACCTGGCCCGCATCCGCCGCGCGATCGTCGAGGTGCCGGACGTCACGGGGGTGCGCGGGGTGATCGCGGTCATTGTCGGGCCCCACCAGGTCATGGTGGCCGCCCGGGTGACCCTCGCCTCGGCCACCGACCTTCCCCGGGCCGAGCGGGCCATGGCCGCGGTCGAGGACCGGCTGCGGCGGCGTCCGGAGATCCGCGAGGTCTACGTCACGCCGGTCGCCCCCGAATGAGCCCGGGCCGGCCGCCGCCGCCTTCCGGGATCTCTACGCGAGCCCGTTCACTCCTCCGGGAAGTGGCAGCTCACCTGCCGTCCCCTGACCGTCGTGAGCGCGGGCGGCTCGGTCCGGCACAACGGCTGCGCCTTCGGGCAGCGGGGATGGAAGGTGCAGCCGGGCGGCGGCGCGAGCGGGCTGGGCGGGTCGCCGTGCAGGACGATGCGCTCCCGCGTGGCCTCCACCTCCGGATCGGGCACCGGCACGGCCGACAGGAGCGTGCGCGTGTAGGGGTGGGCGGGATCGGAGTAGACGGTGTCCGACGAGCCGGTCTCCACGATCCGGCCCAGGTACATGACGGCGACCGTCTCGCACATGTGCCGCACCACCGACAGGTCGTGGGCGATGAACAGGTAGCCGAGCCCGAGGTCGGCCCGCAGGTCGGCGAGCAGGTTGACGATCTGGGCCTGGATGGACACGTCCAGCGCCGAGACCGGCTCGTCGCAGACCACCAGACGGGGCCTGGAGGCGAGCGCGCGGGCGATGCCGATCCGCTGCGCCTGGCCGCCGGAGAACTCGTGGGGGTAGCGGTCGGCGTGCTCGGCGTCCAGGCCGACGAGCCGGAGCAGCTCGACCACGCCGTCCCGGTCGACCGTCCGGCGCGGCCCGGCGACGATCTGCCGGACGGTGTGGCGCGGGTTGAGCGACGCGTACGGGTCCTGGAAGATCATCTGGAGCCGGCCGCGCATCGGCAGCAGGGCCCGGGGGCCCAGATGGGTGATGTCGTGGCCGTCGAAGGTGACGGTCCCGCCGGTGGGCTCCAGCAGCCGCACGATCATGCGCCCGGTGGTGGACTTGCCGCAGCCCGACTCCCCGACCAGCCCGAGCGCCTGGCCTTCCGGCACGTCGAAGCTCACGCCGTCCACCGCCCGGACCCGTTGCCCGCGGCGTCCGGAGAAGGTCATCCGCAGGTCGCGCACGGAGAGCATCAGTGGTCGGCTCCTTCCAGGTGGCACGCGACCCGGTGGGGGTCGCCGGTGAGCGGCGGGCGCGTGGTCGCGCAGACGTCCAGGGCGGCCGGGCAGCGCGGGTGGAACCGGCAGCCCGGCGGCGGCGCGAGCAGCGAGGGCGGCGCCCCCGCGATCGCCCGCAGC
>NZ_JBSGCE010000064.1:0-51086 GCF_053601695.1 Nonomuraea sp. NPDC004702 | reverse complement strand
CTCCTCGAACGGCCGGCCGGTGACCCGGGAGACGAGCACGCCGACCAGGTCGCTGCTGATCTGGTACTGCCACTGCTCGCCCGGCTGGTACATCAGCGGCAGCTCGCCCAGGCGGCGCATCCACTCGTCCGGCTCGGGCATCTCGACCGGCAGGTTCGGGGTGAGGCCCCGCTCGAAGATCGCGTTCATGATCGGCTTGCCCAGCGCGGTGAAGTCCATGCCGAGCCCGAAGGTGGAGGTCAGCACGTCCCGCACGGTGATCGGCCGGTGGGCCGGGACGGTGTCGTCCAGCGGCGCGCCGGGGCTGGTGAGCACGCGCCGGTCGGCCAGCTCGGGCAGCCACGGGTCGACCACGTCGTCCAGCCGCAGCCGGCACTCGTCCACCAGCACCATGGCCGCCGCGATCGAGACGGGCTTGGACGTGGAGGCCATCCGGAAGACGGTGTCGCGGCGCATGGGTGCGCCGCCGTCGTGCCGCATCGTGCCGATCGCCTCGACGTGCGTCTCCTCGCCGCGGCTCACCAGGGCGACCAGGCCCGGGATCCGCCCCGAGTCGACGTGCCGGGCCAGCACCTCGCGCAGCCTGCGCAGCCCCTGCTCGGAGAAGCCGTTCCCGCCGATTGCCATGATCGTGTCTCCTTGTCGCGGTGGTCGATCCGCCGGATCCGTCACCGGTCCGGCGGCCATGCGTAGACCCTCGCGGACAGCCCTGACACCGAGCCGTCACCGCACTGACGCCGCCGCTGACACGACCGTTGCCGGCATGCCGATGCCGCCGGGGTGAGCCGGCGGCATCGACGTAAGCCGTGGTGAGCGGTGTGACGCTAGCGCTTGACGGAGACCAGCCGGTCCACGGCGAACGGGACGATCTGCGGCTGCGCCGCCTTCGTGCGCGCCGCGCTCTGGCCGCAGAGCCCCAGCAGGAGATAGTCGACGGTGGCGTAGTCGATCGGGCTGATCTCGATGTTGCCGTTCTCGTCCAGGCTCTGGTACTTCGTGCGGTTGACGCCCATGGAGAGCTGGCGGGCGCCGTCCGGGCTGGTGTAGGAGTCGGTGGCCATGCCGAAGACGCCGCCGCTGTGGCCCCAGAACCGTCCGCACGGCAGGTCGGTGGCGTAGATGCCGAGGCCGTACGCGTCCGACACGCCGGCCACGGGCACGGTCTTCTGCATCTCGGCCAGCTCGGCCGGGCCGATCAGCCCGCCGCGCAGCAGCACCCGGTAGAACTGGTTGAGGTCCTCCATCGTGGACACGACGGCGCCCGCCGTGGTGATCCACGACATGTTGTAGACGCTGTAGTCCTTGGGCGGGTCGATGAAGCCGAACATCGACTCGTACGCCTTGGAGTGCGGGCCGGGGATGACCGGCGTGCGCGGGAAGGACGTGTGCCGCAGCCCCGCCTTGCGGATGACGTTGCGGGTGATGTACTGCTCGGCGTTCTCGCCCGTCACCTTCTCCAGGAGCAGGCCGGCGATCAGGTAGTTGGTGTTGGAGTAGATCCCCGGCGTGGCGCCCGGCTCGCCGGTGGGCGTGGCGGCCAGGCCCAGCTCGACCAGCTCCCGGCGGGAGAAGGTGCGGAAACGGTTGTCGTCGAGGCTCTCGAACGTGCCCTGGAGCAGCGAGGGGAAGGCCGGGCCCACGTGGTCGGCGATGTGGCTCGTGTGGTTGAGCAACATCCGCACGGTGATCTTCTGGCCGCGCTCGCCCGGCACCACGTCGGGCAGGTAGCGGGCGATGGGGGCGTCCAGTTCGACGGCGCCGCGGGCCACCTGCTGGAGCAGGGCAACGGCGGTGAACGTCTTGGTGATGCTGCCGACCCGGTGCGCCATGCCGGGGCGCACGGGGCGCTTCGTGGCGACGTCGGCCACGCCGGAGGCGCCCCGCCAGCTGCGCTCGCCGTCGCGGACGGTCGAGTAGATGCCGTACATGCCGGCCTCGTGCACGGCGTCCAGCGACTGCCGCAGCGCCTGCCGGTCGAGGCCGGTCTCCCGCGCGGGGGCGGCCTGGGCGGGGCTGGCCGCCAGCACCATCCCGGCGGTCAGGACGACGGCCGAGGCGTTCTTTCCAAGCGTCCGGATGTTCATGGCGTAAGCATGATCCGAACGCGGTTCCGCGGTCAGTCGCGGCTGTCATCGGCTCAACATGACAGGAGTCATGAACCGTCCCGCGGCCCGTGCCGACGGGCGGGCACGTCACGACGCTCGGCGGGCCTGTGCGAGGCCGCGGACCAGCTCGGCGAGCGTTCCCTCGTCGGAGCCGAACGTGATGCGGACATGCGTGTCGGGAGCGTGCATGTCGGCGCCGCGCACGGTCGCGATGCCGTTCCGCAGGAGTGCGCGGTCGATGGCGGCCGGGGTCTCACCGAGGCATGAGCAGTCGGCGAGCAGGAAGGCGCCGCCCGCGGGCCGTACGGGCGGGGGGAAGCCGCTGGCGGCGAGGCCGTCGCAGACGAGGTCGCGCTTGGCCTGGTAGGCGGAGAGCGCCAGGTCGAGCCAGTCGCGTGGGCCGGTGAGTGCGGCGACCGCGGCCCGCTGCGGAACCACTCCGCAACACACCGCCTCCCACTCGAAGCGGCGGTTGAGCGCGTCGATGACGGGTGGCGGCGCCAGGACGTAGCCGAGCCGCCAGCTCGCCAGCGCGTAGTACTTGCTGAGGCTGGTGACGGTGACCAGGTGCGGCCAGCGGTCGGCGAACGCCTCCACCGGGTGGTAGCGGTGGCCGTCGTACGTGAAGTGCTGCCATGAGTCGTCGGAGATGACGAGGAGCCCGTGGCGGGCGGCGAGGTCGACCACGGCCGCGAGGGTGGCGGCGTCGGGGAGATAGCCCGTCGGGTTGGTCGGATTGCACAGCAGCACGGCCCGGCTGCGGCTGGTGACGGCGGCCTCCAGACCGGCCAGGTCGAGCGCCCAGCCGTCGCCCTCGCGGGACGGGACGCCGACGGGCGTGGCGCCGGCCTCGCGGATGGCGCCGTCGAAGAAGTAGGTGGGGGTCGGCACGATCACCTCGTCGCCCGGCGCGAGCACCGTGCGCAGCACGAGGAAGAGCCCCTGCATCGCTCCGTGGGTGATCAGCAGGCGGCGCTCGGGATCGACGCGCAGGCCGTGCTCGCGCTCCAGTTCGGCGGCGATCGCGGCGCGCAGCTCCGGCAGGCCGCGGGTGTCGCGGGGGTCGGGCAGGTCCATCGCGCCCGCCACCGCCCGCCGTACGTGCTCGGGCATGGGCAGGATCGGGGCGCCGACGAGCGGGAGCATCCGCACACCGTCGCGTGCGCCGCGCTCCGCGCGGGCGCGGGTGCTCATCGCCCCCAGCGCCGGGAAGTCGCTCGCGGCGGGAAGGGACCAGGAGTTTCGCTGCATGGAACGAAGCATCGCACACTGAGATATCAACAACAAGAATAAATATCTCTATCCGATGCGGGACGGCCGAGCTGCTGTATCAACGCTGAGAATTGGTATTCTGGCGCGATGTCCGACATCCATGGCGTGGTCAGCGGAACGCCGCACATCCCCGCGCTGCTGCTGGTCGGCACGGACGAGACCGGCCTCGACCGCACGAGCCAGGCCTACCGGGCGATCAGGCGCCAGATCATCGATCTGACCCTGCCGCCCGGCAGCAGTTTCACCGAGACGTCGCTCGCCGAGCAATGGCGGATCAGCAAGACGCCGGTGCGCGAGGCGCTGGCCCGGTTGCGGCGCGACGGGCTGGTGACCGCGCTTCCGCGCGCGGGCTACGTCGTCAGCCCGATCACGCTGCAGGACACCGACGCCCTGTGCGCCCTGCGGACGCTGCTGTCCGGCGAGGCGGCCGCCGCCGCGGCGCGTCTCGGAGTCACGGCGCCGGCGCTCGAACGGCTCGAAGCGCTGTCCAAGGTGCCCATCGCGCTCGCGGCGGGCGAAGTGGAACAGGAGGAGTCGCTCCAGGCCGGCATCGAGTTCGAGGGCATCATCGCCAACTTCAGCGGCAACCCTCGCCTCGGCAAGGCCATCGTCGACGTGCTCGACGAGCTGGAACGGGTTCTGCGCATGGCCGCGTTGATCGATCCCGGCATCGCGAGCCCGCCCGGCGAGCTGGGAGCCGTCTACGAGGGGCTGCGCGCGCGTGACGCGGACGCCGCCCGGGACGCGATGCGCGCGCGGTGCGAGCGCGTGCGCCGCGACCTGCTGCAGGTGCTGGCGAAGAGCACGTCGGTGAGCCGGGCGCACATCGAGCTGCCCGGGTCGCGCCCGCGGGCGTAGCCCGCGCCGGGCGGGGGCCGGGCCTCCGGGGTGCGGCGCGAGGCCGGTCGGAGGCCGGGCCGTCCGGTCAGACCGCCGTCGGGAAGGAGAGGTCGCCGCGGTGGCGCGGGCCGTCCTCTCGCTCCTCCGGCCACCGGCTGGTGACGGCCTTCGCGCGCGTGTAGAACGCGACGCCCTCCGGACCGTGCATGTGGTGCGCGCCGAACAGCGACTGCTTCCAGCCGCCGAACGAGTGGAACGCCATGGGCACCGGGATCGGCACGTTGACGCCGATCATCCCGACCTGCACGGAGCGCTGGAAGAGGCGCGCCGCGTGGCCGCCCCTGGTGAAGATCGCCGTGCCGTTGGCCAGGTTGTTGCCGTTGATCAGGTCGATCGCCTCGTCGAGCGAGCCGACCCGCACGACGACGAGCACCGGGCCGAAGATCTCGTCGCGGTAGACGTCCATCTCGGGCGTGACGTGATCGAACAGCGTCGGCCCGACGAAGAAGCCGTCGCCCTCGATGTCGAGCTCGCGCCCGTCGACGACGAGGTCGGCGCCCGCGGCGACGCCGGAGTCTATGTAGCCCCTGATCCGTTCCAGCGCCTCCGCCGACACGACCGGCCCCATCTCGGACCCGGCCTCCAGCCCCGGTCCGACCTTGATCGCCTGCGCCTTCTCGCGCATCAGCTCGACGAGCGGCTCGGCCACGTCGCCGACCGCGACGGCGACCGAGATCGCCATGCAGCGCTGGCCCGCCGAGCCGTACCCGGCCGCGACCAGATGCTCGGCGGCGTGGTCGAGGTCGGCGTCGGGCAGCACGACGGCGTGGTTCTTGGCGCCGCCGAGCGCCTGGACGCGCTTGCCCCCCGCGGTCGCGCGCTCGTACACGTACCGCGCGACCGGCGTAGAGCCGACGAACGACACGCCGTCGATGTCCGGATGGTCGAGGATCGCGTCGACCGCGACCTTGTCGCCGTGGACGACGTTGAAGACGCCGTCGGGCAGACCGGCTTCGGCGTAGAGATCGGCGATGAGGTTGGCCGCCGAGGGGTCGCGTTCGGAGGGCTTGAGCACGAACGTGTTGCCGGTCGCGATCGCGATCGGATGCATCCACAGCGGGACCATGGCGGGAAAGTTGAACGGCGTGATCCCGGCGCAGACGCCGAGCGGCTGCCGGAACGAGAACAGGTCGACGTCGGTCGAGACCTGGTCGGAGTACTCGCCCTTGAGCAGGTGCGGGATCCCGCAGGCGAAGTCGATCACCTCCAGGCCGCGGACGAGCTCGCCTCTGGCGTCGTCGAGGACCTTGCCGTGCTCGGCGGAGACCAGCCGCGCGAGGTCGTCGAGGTGCTTGTCGACCAGCTCGCGGAAGGCGAACATCAAGCGCGAGCGCCGCATGACCGAGGTGTCGGCCCAGCCCGGCAGGGCGGCACGCGCGGCCCGTACCGCGGCGTCGACGTCGGCGGGCTCGGCCAGCAGCACGTCGGCCTGATGCGCGCCGGTCGCGGGGTTCCATACCGGGGCGGTGCGGCTCGACCGGCCGGCGGTCTCGCGGCCGCCGATCCGGTGCCGGATTATCCTGACTGTCCCTGTGCTCACAGAAAGCTCACCTTCTCGTGGGGTGCTGGTTGCGGGTGGTCGGCGGCGCGTCAGACGATCAGGTCGCCGCCGTTGATGTCGATGGCCGCCCCGGTGATGTACGCCGCGCGGTCCGAGGCGAGGAAGGCGACGAGCTCGGCGACCTCCCAGGGCTGCCCGACGCGGGGCACCGGGAACGACCGGGTGGCGCGTTCGAGCGCCTCTCCGGGCAGCAGCGCGCGGGCCATCGGGGTGTCGATGAGTCCCGGGCAGACGGCGTTCACCGTGATCCCGTCGGGCCCGTAGTCCTTCGCCAGGTGCCGGGTGAGCCCGAGGACGCCGTGCTTGGCCGTCGTGTAGTGGGCGCCGCCCGCGGTGCTGATGGTCTTGCCGGCGGTGGAGGAGAAGTTGACGATGCGGCCCCAGCTCCGGGCGCGCATCGCGGGAAGCGCCTGCCGGCAGCACAGGACCGTCCCGAGCACGTTGACCGCCAGCACCTGGTTCCACTCGGCCCGGGTGATCTCCTCGAACGGGGTCGGCGGTGCGACGCCCGCGGCGTTGACCAGGATGTCCAGCCGCGACAGCTCCGCCAGCAGCGCGGTGAACGCCCGCTCGACCTGGTCGCCGTCCGTGACGTCCACCGCGAGCGACCGGACGCGGTCCGCCGGCACGGCCAGCGTCGCCGCCAGCTCTCCCGGGCCGGGCGCGGCCAGGTCGAACACCGCGACGGTCGCGCCGCGGCGGGCCAGCGCGTGTGCCGCGGCCAGGCCCATGCCGCGGGCCCCGCCGGTCACGATCGCGACCCGGCCCGCCAGCTCCCGGCCGTCGGCGCTGGTCGGCGCCCGCAGCCCCTCGGCGGTGCTCATGAGCCGGCCAGGACGGCACGCGCGCGGCCGAAGGCGGCCGCCGCCCGTTCGAGCTGGCCGGCGGTGTGCGCGGCCGAGACCTGCACCCTGATCCGCTCCTCGCCGGCCGGGACGACCGGGTGGGAGAGCGCGAAGGCGAGCACGCCCTCGCGGCGGAGCGCCGCCGCCACGTCGAGGGCCAGCGTGCCGCCGCGCAGCATCACGGGGATGATCGGATGCTCCCCCGGCGGCACCTCGTAGCCGAGGTCGCGCAACGCCCGGCGCAGCCAGGCGGTGTTGGCGGCCAGGCGTTCCCGCAGATCGGGACGCCGTCGGGCGATGCGGATCGCCGCCAGCGCCGCCCCGGCCAGCGCGGGGGCCATGGCGTTGGTGAAGATGTAGGGCCGCGAGACCTGGCGCAGCGTCTCGACCAGCGCGCGGTCGCCCGCGACGAAGCCGCCGGCCGCGCCGCCCAGTGCCTTGCCGAGCGTCCCCGTCAGCACGTCGACGCGTCCCTTCAGTCCGAAGTGCTCGGCGGTGCCCCCGCCGGTCGTGCCCAGCACCCCGGTGGCGTGCGAGTCGTCGACCACGAGCACCGCGTCGTGGCGTTCGGCCAGCTCGCAGAGCCGGGGCAGCGCGGCGACGTCGCCGTCCATGCTGAAGACGCCGTCGGTGACGATGAGGCGGTGGCGCGCGCCGGCGAACTCGATGAGGTGGCGTTCGAGCTCGTCGAGGTCGGCGTGGGCGAAGACGCGCCGCCGGGCCCTCGTGAGGCGGATGCCGTCGATCAGGCTGGCGTGGTTGAGCGCGTCGCTGAGGACGACGTCCTGCGGGCCGAGCAGGGCGTCGAAGAGGCCGAGGTTCGCGTCGAAGCAGGAGTTGTGGAGCACGGCGTCCTCGGCGCCGACCAGCTCGGCGATGCACGCCTCCAGCTCGCCGTGGACGGCCCGGGTGCCGCAGAGCACCCGGCCCGCCGCCACCCCGAGCCCAGTCTCGCGCAGCGCCCGCCGGGCCGCGTCGAGGACCTCCGGGTCGCCGGCGAGCCCGAGATAGTCGTTGGAGGCGAAGTTCACCAGCCACTCGCCGTCCACGCCGAGCGCCGGCCCCTGAGGGCCCGAGACCACGAGATCGCGGCGCAGTCCGGTGGTCGCCCGGCGTTCGTCCAGCTCGGCCCGGAGCCGGTGCAGCAGCGCGGCGTTCACGCCCTGCCTCCCTGCCGGTCGGCGGCGGTCATGACAGGCTCCCGTCCAGCCGCTCCATCCGGCGTCCCGCGGTGAGCAGGACGGCCAGCCCGGCGGCCATGATGATCGCGATGGCCAGCAGCGCGTACGTGAAGCTGCCGGTCGCGGACGCGATCGTCCCGGTGAAGTAGGGACCGATGAATCCGCTGACGTTGCTGACGGAGTTGATCAGGGCGATGCCGGAGGCGGCGGCCGCCTCGGTCAGGCCGATCGCCGGGATCCGCCAGAACTGCGGCATCGCGGTGATGATCCCGGCGACGCTCAGGCAGACAGCGAGCACGAACAGCGTGCCGCTGCTGGTGAAGGTCGCCAGCAGCAGCCCCGCCGCGCCGAGCGCCATCGGGACGGCCGTGGCCGTGACCGCCGTCCAGCGCGCGGCCAGGCGAGCCCAGGTCAGGAGGGCGACCGCGGCCACCACGTAGGGGATCGCGGACAGCAGCACGCTGCTGACGTCGGCGGACTCACCGACGCTCTGCGTGAGGGACCTGATCATCGTGGGCAGGAAGAACTGCAGCGGATAGAGCCCGAACGCGATCGCGAACCACGTCACGGCCATCGCCCACACCCGGCCGCTGGTCAGCGCCTGGCGCAGCCCGGTGAGCGCCCCGCGGGCGCGCTGTTCGGCGGCTTCGGCGGCCAGGACGTTCTCGATGGCGGCCTTCTCCTCGTCGTCGAGCCAGCGCGCGTCGGCCGGGCGGTTCGGCAGGAAGACGAAGATCAGGACGCTGACGACGACCGTCAGGATGCCCTCGACGAGGAACAGCGCCCGCCAGCCCGCGATGCCGAACAGGCTCTGGCCCCACTCCAGCAGCGCGGCGGCCAGCGGAGAGCCGATGATCGAGGACAGCGGGATCATCACGATGAAGGTCGACAGCGCCCAGGACCGCTGGCGGCGCGGGAACCAGAACGTCAGGTAGAGCAGGATCCCGGCGGCCAGACCGGCCTCGGCGAACCCGAGGAGGAGCCGCGCGGCGAACAGCGTGGCCGGGGAGTTCACGGCCGCGGTCGCCGCCGTGACCAGCCCCCACGTGATCATGATGCGGGCGATCCACTTCCGCGCGCCGAACCGGCTCAGCATCATGTTGCTCGGCACTTCGAACAGGACGTAGCCGATGAAGAACAGTCCGGCGGCCAGGCCGATCTGGCCGCTGCCGAGGCCCAGGTCACGGGACATGGGCGCGGCGATGTAACCGACGTTGGCGCGGTCGATGTAACTCGCCACGTAGGCGAGGCCGACCAGCGGCATGATCCGGACGCCCACCTTGCGCCAGGTGCGCGGTGAGACGGTGCTCGGTGGGGTCGCGACGGGTGAACTCATGGGGGGTTCCAATCGGTGTGGGGGGTGTGCGGCGGCTTCAGCGCGCCCGGCCTCGCAGCCTGGCGGTGGCGTCCCGGTCGATCACGCCGTCCGCGGTGATCACGACGCCGTAGTCCCGTTCGGCTCCCTCGTGGGTCACCTTGCCGTCGAGGACGTCTTCGAGGACCAGTTCAGGGATGCGTTCGAAGGGGACGCCGTGCCCGCCGCCGCCGGCGGTCACGTGCCGGTGGCGGGTCCCCGCGGTCATCTCGAAGTGCGGTTTCGACTCCAGCACCCGTTCACCGGGACCGCCGGGGTCGAGCATGTTGAGCGAGGGGGTTCCCGGCGCGCCGCCGGCCAGCCCGTACGGCAGGAACGTGCGCCGGTCGGACCTGATCTGCACCTTGGCCTCGGCCGCCAGCAGCGTCATGTCGCGGAAGGTCGCCAGGCCACCGCGCCAGCGGCCCGCTCCGCCGCTGTCGGGGAGGTAGCCGTAACCGTCGATGCGGAGGTGACCGGAGCGTTCCAGCTCCTCGACCGGCGTGTTGGTCAGGTTCGCGCCCAGAGAGCTGATCCCGTCCACGCCGTCGCGGTCGGGACGCGCGCCCCACGCGCCCGCCAGCGGGTCCCACAACACCATGGACTCCCCGTCCGGCCCGACGAGGCCGATCGCGATCCCGTCAGGTCCGCCCTCCCCGGCGGCCGGCACCCGGGCGGGGAACACCGGGGCGAGCGCCCCGAGCACGGCGTCGATGATCCGGAAGCCGACGAGCCCGCGGGCGCCGCGCGCGGCCGGCCGCCGGCCGTTGAGGATGGAGGCTTCCGGGATGACGAAACTGAACGGCCGGTAGAAGCCGCTGTTGGCCGGGATGTCGGAGGCGAGCACGCCCTGCAGGGCGGCGTAGGCGGCCGAGCGGGTGAAGGAGGCCGTCGCGTTGAGCGCGGAGTCCACCTGCGGCGAGGAGCCGGTGAAGTCGAGCTCGATCCCCGACCCGGACAGCGTGACCTTGACGCGGATCGGGATCGGCCCGGACCCCAGGCCGTCGTCGTCGATGTGGTCGAGGAACTCGTAGGCGCCGGGGACGGCCTGGGCGAGCGCGGCGCGCAGCAGGGTCTCGGAGTAGTCGAGCAGCTCGTCGACGAGGGCGGCGAGCCCGTGGACGCCGTGCCGCGCCGCGAGGGCGCGCAGCCCCTCGGCTCCGGTGTGGCAGGCCGCGAGCTGGGATTCGAGGTCGCCGCGCAGCAGCTCGGGCTCGCGCACGTTGCGCAGGATCAGCCGCAGGAACGTCTCGTTGACCGTGCCGGCCTCGACCAGGCACGACGGCGGGATCTGCACCCCTTCGGCGAAGATGCTGGTCGACTGCACGGCCATCGAACCGGCGGCCCACCCGCCGACGTCGGTGTGGTTGACGACCGTGACCGCGAAGCCCAGGAGGTCCTCTCCGGCGAACACCGGGGCGACCGCGAAGATGTCGGGCAGGTGCATGCCGCCCAGGGACGGGTCGTTGAGCAGGTAGACGTCTCCCGGACGGATCCGGTCGCCGAACTCGTCGAGGATCGCCTCCATCGCGTCCGGAATGGACCCGAGGTGCACCGGCAGGGTGTTGGCCTGGGCGATCACCCGGCCCCGCGCGTCGCACAGGGCGGCGGAGAAGTCCATGCTGGACGCCACGAGCTGCGAGTGAGCCGTGCGCAGGATCGTGATCGCCATCTCGTCGGCGATCCCGGTGACGGCGTTGCGGAAGACCTCGAAGGTCACGGCGTCGCGGATCATGAGGCGCTCCAGGTGATGACGATGTTGTTGAGCCGGTCGCGATGCACCCGGGCGCCGGGCGGGACGAGGGTGGTGGCGTCCATGTCCTCGATCACCATCGGCCCCTCGACCGGTTCCGGGCCGAGATCCGACCGGCCCACGACGGGCGTGGGCACGGTCCGGTCGAACCGGCATTCGCGGACGGCGGGCTCGCCGCCGGGGGCGAGGGGCAGGCCCAGCACGTCCGCGATGGACACCTGGGTGGGGAGCCGGCCGCGTACCCGGAGGTTGACCAGCTCCACCAGCTCGTCCGTGCCGGCCCGGCCGTAGGTGCGCCGGTGCTCGGCGTGGAAGCGGGACCGCGTCTCGGCGAGCAGGTCCTCGGTGAGGTCGCCGTCGGGCACCCGGATCCGCAGTTCGAATCGCTGGCCGCGGTAGCGCATGTCCAGGAGCCGGTCCACGACGGCGTCGGCGCCGAGCTGGTCGCGTACGTGGGCGGACAGCCGCGCGAACTCCGCGGCGAGCGCGCCCACGTCGGCGAAGCCGGCCCGGTACGGGGTGAGCTCCTGGCGTTCGGTGTCGGCCACGAGCAGGCCCAGGCTGCTGAACAGTCCCGGGTGCACGGGCACGATCACGGTCGAGATCCCGAGTTCGCGGGCCAGCGCGGCGGCGTAGAGAGGGCCCGCGCCGCCGAAGGCGACCATGGTGGCCTCCCGCGGGTCACGCCCTCGTTCGCTGGTCACCGCCTTGACCGCGGTCGTCATGCTGGACACCGCCACCTGGTACGCGCCGCGCGCGGCGCCCGCCACGTCGTCGCCGAGCTGCTCGGCCACCGGTGACAACGCCTTCACGGCCAGCTCCGGGTGGATCGCCACCCGGCCGCCGGCCAGCGCGTCGGGGCTGAGGTAGCCGAGCGTCACGTTGGCGTCGGTGAGGGTCGGCAGCTCGCCGCCCTGGCCGTAGCAGGCAGGGCCGGGACGCGAGCCGGCGCTGACGGGCCCCACGTGCAGGGCGCCCGCCGCGTCGACGGAGATGATGCTGCCGCCGCCGGAACCGACCTCGGCGATGTCGATCGACGGCGCCCGCACCGGATACCCGGCGCCGGAACTGAGCCCGCGGGCGCCGTTCATGCCGCCGCCGACCTCGTAGTCGGCCGAGACGAACGGTTCACCGTGCTCGATCAGGGACGCCTTCGCCGTGGTCCCGCCCATGTCGAACGCGACCACCGTGGACAGGCCGATCAGCTGGGCGAGCTTCTGCACGGCGGTGACGCCGGCCGCCGGGCCGGACTCGATGATCTGCACCGGCCGCCGCGCGACGGAGGCCGCATCGAGCAGTCCGCCGCTGGACTGCATGACGAGCAGGGGCGCGCGCACCTTCGCCGAGCGCAGCCCCGCTTCCAGCCGGGTGAGGTAACCGTGCACGGTGGGGCCGACGTAGGCGTTGACCGTGGCGGTGCTCGTGCGCTCGAACTCGTGCGGCTGCGGGGAGACGTCGACCGACGCCGTGACGTACACGCCGGGCAGTTCGGCTCGCAGCAGTGCGGCGACCCGCCGTTCCTCGTCAGGGCGGACGTAGGAGTTGATCAGGCACACGGCCACCGCTTCGATGCCGTCCGCGCGCAGGCGTCCGGCCAGCGCGCGGATCTCGTCCTCGCTCGCCGGTGGGGCGAGCCGGCCGTCGGCCGTGATCCGCTGGTCGAGTTCGTGCCGGTCGCGTCGCCGGGCGAGGGGTTCGGGCTTGGACCATGACAGGTCGTAGAGCACCGGCCGGCGCAGCCGTCCGATCTCCAGCACGTCGCGGAAGCCGCGGGTGGTGACCACCGCGGTGCGCACGCCGTTCATCGACAGGATCGCGTTGGTGGCGACGGTCGTGCCGTGCAGCATCGCGACCACGGCCTCGGGCCGGGCACCGGCCAGGGAGAGCACGCCGGTGGTCGCCGCCACCACGCCCGCGCCGTAGTCGGGCGGGGTGGACAACAGCTTCATGGGGACGACCTGGCCGTCCGGCCCCAGCGCGATGACGTCGGTGAAGGTGCCGCCGATGTCGGCGCCGACTCGCCAGCCGGACGGTCGAGGATCGTGACTGGGGGGCACTGGATCTCCTTCGTTCTACGGAGCGACTGGGATCACAGTACGAGTGGGTTGAGATATCAGCAATGCCTAGTTGTCATTTTTATGCGAGTAAGGTGATATGACTTGCTTAGGTCGTCAGCGTGCTTCCGGCTGGTCCGGCAGGCGCACGACGGCGGTGCCGGCCTGGGACTCGCCGAACCCCCAGCCCGCGACCAGCGAGCAGCCGACCGCCTCCAGGACGCCGGTCCACGGCCAGGGGCCGTCGCCGCAGTAGAAGCCGCCCTCGCTGCGCGCGTCGTCCTTGGCGAGACAGAGCATGCGGAGATGGTCGCGGAGCGCGGGATGCGCGACCGCGCCCAGCCGCGCCTCCCAGGGCTCGACGGCGGAGCGGGCGTACCGCATGTCGGAGACGGACACCAGGTGGCCGGGGCCGCGTTCGGTGAACGTGGCGGCCCGCATCGCGTCGGTGAGGGTGCCGTCGGTGGCGACGCGCAGCAGCACGGTCAGCCAGCCGTTCAGTCTCTCGCACTCCTCGCCGGTCAGATCGACGCCGTGGCGGCCCAGGAGCGGCCCCAGCCGTGCGCCGTGCACCAGGACCTCATCGGCTTCGCCCGTTTCATCGGCCGCGGACACGGCCCGCAGGTCGGCGACGAAGGCGTCGCCGAACGGCCGGGGGCCCTTGTGCCCGCCCTCGCCCCATGCCCCTGTTCCCGCCACCAGATCGGGGTCGAACCAGAACAGCGACCCGCCCAGGTCGAACCGCCAGGTCCACGGGGAGAAGGGGTGTTCACCGTCCGGATCCGGGAGGCTCCTCGCCTCCCGGCCGGACAGCGCGTCGGCGGTGGCCCAGGCGTTCGGGAACAGGAACTCGTCGAAGGTGTCCGAGGCGTAGTACACGCCGTACCTGGCGGCAGGGTGCACGGCCGGCTCTCCGCCGAGCAGGATCTCGAACGCGCCGGCCAGCGCGGCATCCCACTCGCTGAGGTCAGCCGCCGGGTACGTCTCGGATGTCACGATGAGCACTCCTTCATGTGATGGCACGCGGATTGTCGCAAGCTATCGGACACCGAGCTGCACTGCCGTTCGCCTACCTCTGTGCCCGTGACCGGCGGCTGAGCTGCCTGCGGTGCACCACGAGGCCGGCCAGCGTCAGCAGGGAGAGGAGGGCGAGCTGCCACCAGTTGTCCGGGTTGCCGCCGAGGTCCAGGTCGGCCGCGTGGTTCACCACGTGCAGCGTGTTGGCGACGAGGAACCCGACCAGCACGACCGACAGCACGTCGCGCCACACCAGCGCGCTCAGCATCATCAGCCCGATGCCGATCTGGAAGACCCCGGCGTCGTGCAGGAAGTGCACGTGATTGGGGAAGCGGGCGAAGACCGCGAAACCGGCCGGGTCGAGGCGCATCCACACGCCGAAGCCCAGCATCGTCAGCGCGCCGACCGCCACGGCCACCTGGACGAAGATCCTGGCCGGCCTGCTGTAACCGTTCGTCATCTCATGTCCTCCAGTCCGTCGGGAACGCTCGGGTGCACCGGGGTCCAGCCCAGGTCGCGGGTGGCCTTGGCGTGCGAGACCCGCATCGTGGTGTCCATCAGCAGGCAGCCCAGGTACGGCACGGCCAGCCGGACCAGCCATCTCGGAATCACGACGGGACGCGGTGTGCCGTGCGCGCGGGCGACCGCGGTCAGGAAGTCGCGCCAGCTCATCGGCCGGTCGTCCACGATGTTGTACGCCTGGCCCGCGCCGCCGCGTTCCATGGCCGCGACCGCGGCCGCCGCGGCGTCGTCCACGTGGACGAAGCAGGTGGTGCCGGTGCTGCCGCGCGGCAGCACCGGTGCCCGCCTGCGCATCATGTCGGCGAACAGGTCGCTGAAGGCGTTCCTGCCGTAGAACATGCCGTAGCGCAGGGCGACGCCCTCGATGCCTGCGGCGGCGAACACCTGGCTCTCGGTCGCCACGCTGGAGTCGGTCACCAGGTCGGCGACGGTGCCGACGTGCACGCCGAACTCGTCGTCCTCGGTCAGCACGCGGTCGCCGTGGTCGCGGTAGCCGTACCCGGTGATCAGCGACTGGGTGACGAACCGGCGCGCGCCGACGGCCCGCGCGGCGTCGAGCAGGTGCGCGGTCCCCCGGTCGCGCAGGGCGAGGGTGGGGTCGTCGGGGCGCAGCCTGCGCGAGGCGCCGCGCAGCGCCGTGGCCTGGTGCATGACGACGTCGGCGGCCTGCCCGTCGAGCGCGCGCAGCAGCGCGTCCCGGTCGAGCACGTCGGCGACGACGGCGTCCGCGCCGCGTTCGGTGACGAGCCGCCGCTTGGCGGGATCGCGGACGACGGCGACCACGTCGTGCCCCGCCGCGGCCAGCGCCGACAACAGCGGAAGCCCGATCGCGCCGGTCGCCCCGGCCAGCAGTACCTTCATCGCCCCTGCTCCTTCACGCGTCGCCTGGATGGACAGCACTGCGAGGACGGGACAGCCGGTCCCGATGTGACAGACCGGGACGGCAAGGCGCGCGGGCGGACGTCGATCTCTAGTGGCCGCCCGGCTGTTCGCCGAGGCCGGAGGCGCACGAGATGATCATCGTGATGAGGTCGCGCAGGGGCGTCAGGAGCTCCGGATAGGCGTCGGCGTTGAGGTCGTACAGGCGCAGGGTGCCCTTGCGCCGTACCGTCAGCAGATCCGCGTCGCGCAGGATCTTGAGGTGGTGGGAGGTGGCGGGCTGGGACAGCTCCAGATGCGCGGCGATGTCGCCGACGCTGCGGGGCTCCGCGGACTCCAGCAGGTGGACGACGATCTCCTGCCTGCGCTCGTCCCCGAGGGCGGTGAACAGCGGCCGGGTCCGCGCGAACAGCGCGAGGACGTCCCGGGCCTCGATCGGGCCGCTCATGCGGGCAACGAGTCGCGCACGGCGGACAGGCGGCCGACCGGCAGCGCCCTGGCCGACCCTTCGGCGATCCAGCCGTCCAGCATCAGGCGTGTCTGCGCGCTCACCTTCGTGAAGTGCGTCTCCAGGTAGCGGCGCAGGTCGAAGGGGAGCAGCCGGGGCAGCACGCGCAACGCCAGCCCCACGGCCCAGGACGGAACGGAGACGGGAGCGCGCAGCCCGTGCTGGGCGGAGACCACCGCGACGGCCTCCCGGACGGCCGCGGCGGCGCCCCGCAACCGCGGGCCCGACGCGGGCAGCCGCCAGCCGGAGGACTCCAGCGCGGCGATGTAGGGGATCATCCGGGCGGCGGTGAGCTCCCCCGCGCCGGCCCGCGTCACCCGCCTGGCCCGCACGCCGCCGGCCCGCAGCGCGGCGACGACCTGCGGGGCACGCGCTCCGGTGACGCCCGTCGCCGTACCGGGCGGCACCCAGTACGCCACCCCCGGGCCGGGAACCTCGCGCTCCAGCGGCGCCTGGTAGGCCAGCAGCGTCGGCGTCACCTGGACGATCTGCTCCCGCGGCCAGACGCCGGCGAGGGTGCGCAGATCGCCCGGATCCTGGCCGATGGTGACCACCGTCGCCGCACCGGTCACCGCGCGCAGCGCGCCCGTCCAGTCGCCGCGCAGCGCCGGCGAGTCCACGCAGAGCCACACCATGTCCCACTGCTCGCGGGGCGGCTCGCTGCGCACCTCGTACGGCGTGATGCGTTCGGCGACCGGCGCCCGCCCCCGCCTGAGCCGGTACAGCGAAGCCCCTTCCCAGCCCTCCCGGCCCGGCCGCACGAGATAGCTGACCCGGGCCCCGCCCGCGGCCAGCCACGCCCCGAAGACCTGCCCCAGGGCGCCGGCACCGACAATCAGCACCTTCGTCATCACTGCTCCATACATCTAAATATTTGGATATATGGAACATTACCACCGGAGAGATCTCCGGCGCCCGCGGCGCCTTTTCCGCGCCGGCGACACCTTGACAGCGGGCCCCGGGCTGCCGATGATCGAGGCGCTATACCGATTTATCTCCAGCCCCCATGCAGCCTCGTGAGAACGAGTGGACTGGACTTAACCGATATAGCAATTCATCCCCCATGCCCTGAGGAGCCGATCGTGAGTTCACCGCTCATGCGCAGAAGGACCCTGCTGGCAGCGCTGGCCGCGACCACCGTGGGTGCCGCGTTACCCACCGCGGCACACGCCGAGCGCCGCGCGGCCGGCAAGACCGGCCCGCTCTCGGTGGTCTACATCGAGGTCAACAGCGAGAGCATGACGAACGTCGCGAAGTACACGCTCGCCCGAGGCGGTGCGCAGGTGTTCGACATCGCGGTCATCTTCGCCGCCAACATCAACTACGACGGCACGAAGGCCTACCTCCACTGCAACGAGAACGTGCAGCGGGTGCTCGACAACGTGGCGACCGAGGTCCGCCCGCTGCAGCAGAGGGGCATCAAGGTCCTGCTGTCCATCCTCGGCAACCACCAGGGCGCCGGCTTCGCGAACTTCCCCTCCCAGCAGGCCGCCGACGCGTTCGCCCAGGAGCTGGCCGACGTGGTGACGACGTACGGGCTCGACGGCATCGACTTCGACGACGAGTACGTCGAGTACGGCAGGAACGGCACCGGCCAGCCGAACGCCTTCTCCTTCGTCTACCTGGTCCAAGCCCTGCGCCAGAAACTGCCGAACAAGCTCATCACGCTGTACGACATCGGCCCGGCCGCCGACCGCCTGTCCTACAACGGCGTCAGCATCAACAACACCTTCGACTACGCCTGGAACCCCTGGTACGGCACCTGGTCCGTGCCGAACGGCCCGACCTCCAGGTCCCGCCTGTCGCCGGCCGCCGTGTCGTTCACCGGCACCAGCTCGTCCACCGCCGCCTCCCTCGCCCGCCGTACGGTCACCGAGGGGTACGGCGTCTTCCTCACCTACAACCTCACCTCGGCGAACACCGCCTCCTACATCTCGGCGTTCACCAACAAGCTGTACGGGAGCTCCGCCGTCTACACCCCCTGACGGCTCAGCCGTGAACGCAGGTGAGGGGCGCCCGGACGGGCGCCCCTCACCGGGAACGTGCGGTCAGCGGCCGAGCCGCAGGGTGACCAGCTCGAACGGCCGCAACGTCACCGGGATCGACCGGCCGGGCCGCTCGGGCTCGGCCAGCGGGCGCTCCAGCAGGTCGGTCACCGTCACCGAGCTGACGGGGAAGCCGGCCGTGAGCGTGGCCGCCGCCCGGCCGCCGCGCGACTCGTGGAAGCGCACCACGACGTCGCCGCTGCCGTCGTCGGCCAGCTTGACCGCGGTGATCACGACCGCGTCGTCGTCCACCGTGACCAGCGGTTCTACCTCGGCGGCGCCGGACAGCACCCGCTCGGGCAGGTTGAGGAACCAGCCCTCGCGCACCGCGTCGCCGATCGTCGCGCCGGGCAGCAGCGCGTGCCGGAAGGCGTGCCTGCCCTGGTCGGTCTCGGGGTCGGGGAAACGGGGGGCGCGCAGCAGCGACACCCGCAGAGTCGTGGTGGTGCCGCCGTCCTCGCGCACGGTCCGGGTCACGTCGTGGCCGTAGGTGGAGTCGTTGACCACGGCCACGCCCCAGCCGGGCTCCTCCAGGTGCACGAACTTGTGGTTGCACGCCTCGAACTTGGCCGCCTCCCAGCTCGTGTTGGTGTGGGTGGCGCGGTAGGCGTGGCCGTACTGGCTCTCGGCGGCGTAGCGCTCGGCGCGCACGTCGAGGGGGAAGGCCAGTTTGAGGAACTTCTCCGTCTCGTGCCAGTCGACCTCGGTGGCGATGTCGACCCGCCGCCCGTCCAGCGAGATCACCTGCGTGACGGACGAGCCGCCGAACGAGCGGGTGACGCGGACCGAGCCGGGCCGCTCGCCGGCCGTCACCTCGTCGGCCGCGGTGAGGTCGGTGACCGTGTTGCGGTAGAACTCGTCCACGTCCCAGGCGTCCCACATGTTGGGGAAGTCCTGGTGCAGCTGGAGCAGGTTGGCGGCCTGGCCGGGGGGCAGGGTCTCGCGCCGGGCCCGCTGGTCGTAGGCGGAGACGATCAGGCCGCGCCCGTCCACCTCGACCCGGAGCAGGCCGTTGTCCAGCACGAAGCCGCCGCCCTCGCGGGGTTCCACGGCCGTCGGGGTCCCCGGTGCGGCCGGGGCCGCGCCACCGGCCGGGACGCCGTTGCGGGCGTGCGGGGCAGCGTTGAAGACCAGCTCGTGGGGGCCGTCTCCGGCCAGGGCCCGCTGGGCGTCGTCGATCAGGCCGGTCAGCTCCTCGGCCAGCGCCGCGTAGGTGGCCCTGGCCTCGCGGTGCACCCAGGCGATCGACGAGCCGGGCAGGATGTCGTGGAACTGGTGCAGCAGCACCGTCTTCCAGATGCGGTCCAGCTGCTCGTACGGGTAGGGCGCGCCGGCCCGCACGGCGGCCGTGGCGGCCCACAGCTCGGCCTCGCGCAGCAGCGACTCGCTGCGCCGGTTGCCCTGCTTGGTCTTGGCCTGGCTGGTCAGCGTGGCCCGGTGCAGCTCCAGGTAGAGCTCGCCCACCCAGACCGGCGGGTCGGGGTACTCGGCCTCGGCCTTGGCGAAGAAGCCGGCGGGGGTCTCCCAGGTGACGGTGGCCGAGCCCTCCAGGTCGCGCAGCCGGGCGGCCTTGGCCACCATCTCGCGGGTGGTGCCGCCGCCGCCGTCGCCCCAGCCGGTGGGGGCCAGCGAGTGCCGGGCGACGCCCTTGTCCTTGAAGTTGCGGGCCGCGTGCGCGATCTCCCGGCCGTTCATCGAGCAGTTGTAGGTGTCGACCGGCGGGAAGTGCGTGAACACCCGCGACCCGTCGATGCCCTCCCACAGGAACGTGTGGTGCGGGAACGTGTTCGTCCGGCTCCACGAGATCTTCTGGGTGAGCAGCCGCTTCGAGCCCGCCGCCTTGATGATCTGCGGCAGCCCGGCCGCGAACCCGAACGTGTCCGGCAGCCACACCTCCTCGTTGTCGACGCCGAACTCGTCGATGAAGAACCGTTTGCCGTGCACGAACTGGCGGGCCATGGCCTCGGAGCCGGGCATGTTCGTGTCGGACTCCACCCACATGCCGCCGGTCGGGACGAACCGCCCGGCCGCCACGGCCTTGGTCACCTTGGCCCACACCTCGGGCCGGTGCTCCTTGATCCACGCCCACTGCTGGGCCTGCGACATCGCGAACACGAACTCCGGCTCGTCGGCCAGCAGCGCCGTCATGTTGGAGGCGGTGCGGGCGACCTTGCGGACGGTCTCGCGCAGCGGCCACAGCCAGGCCGAGTCGATGTGGGCGTGCCCGACCGCGCTGATCCGGTGCGCCGAGGGCACGGCGGGCGCGGACAGCACGCCGGCCAGCTCGGCGCGGGCCGCCGCGGCGGTGGCGTTGACGTCCTGGAGGTCGATCGCGTCCAGGGCGCGGTCGACGGCCCGGGTCAGCTCCGCGCGGCGGCCGCTGTCGGCGGGCAGCTCGTGCATCAGCTCCCCCACCACCTCCAGGTCGATGATCAGGTTCCACACCGTCTCGTCGAACACGGCCAGGTCCATGCGCGCCAGCCGGTACTGCGGCTCGCTGCCCGCCGTCTCCTTGTCGCCGAGCAGGGTGGGCACGAACGGCTTGTAGTCGAGCACGACCGGGTTCGAGGCCGCCTCGATCCGCAGCTCGACCCGCTCGCCGCCGGCCACCGGCGCGCCGACGCGCACCCACTGGTTACGCGGGTTGAGCCCCTTCACGGGCGTGCCGTCGGGCAGGTAGACCAGGCCCTCGCACTGGAAGCCCGGCATGTTCTCGTCGAAGCCGAGGTCGAGCACCGCCTCGACGGTCCGGCCCGTCCAGGCGTCCGGGACGGTGCCGGTCACCGTGAACCAGCTCGTCGCCCATGGCGCGCCCCACGCCGCGCCGACCGCGATCGGCTCGGTCGGGGCCGCGAGCCCTTCGGCGACGGGGACGGGCTCGCCCGGCGCGGTCCAGACGCGCACGTCCATCGGCACGGACTCGGGGTGGACGGCCGGGCGCAGACGTTCGTCCAGCACGCGCTTGAGACGGGCTTCGACCAGTGTGCGGTCGTCATGCATGGAGAGAGACTCCTCGTTCTCGGAACCGGCTCAGCCCTTGATCGCACCCTCGGCGACGCCGCGGAAGAAGAAGCGCTGCAGCGAGGCGAACAGGAGCACGATGGGCAGGAAGGAGATCATTGTCCCAGCGGCGATGAGACGGGGGTTGGCGCTGAACGTGCCGTTGAGGTACTGCAGTCCGACGGTCAGCGTGAAGTTCTTCGGGTCGTTGAGCACGATGAGCGGCCACAGGAAGTCGTCCCAGGCGCCGATGAACGCGAAGATCGTGATCACGCTCAGCATGCCGCGCACGTTCGGCAGCCCGAGGCGGACGAGCCGCTGCCAGGGGGTCGCCCCGTCGATGACCGCCGCCTCGTCCATCTCCTTGGGGATGGCCTGGAAGGCGGTGCGCATCAGCAGCACGTTCAGCATGCCGATCGCGCCGGGCAGCGCCACGCCCAGCAGCGTGTCGGCCAGGCCCATGCCGCGGACGGTGACGTACTGGGAGACGATCGTCACCTCGCCCGGCAGCACGAGCGTGGACAGGAACAGCACCAGGAGCAGCTTGGCGCCCCGGAACTCCAGCCGGGCCAGCGCGAACCCGGCCAGCGTCGCGCCGACCGCGTTGCCGCCCACCACGATGACCGCCACGATCACCGAGTTGAGCGCGTACGTCCACACGGGGATGGTGTCCGCGACGCGCGCGTAGTTCGCCAGCGTCGGCTGGAGCGGGACGAAGCTCGGGGTCTGCGCGAAGACGTCCTCGAACGGGCCCTTCAGCGAGGTGGACAACTGCCACAGGAACGGCAGGATCGTGATCGCCAGGACGAGCAGCAGCAGCGCGTACCGCAGGACCAGCTCACCCGGCGTGGTGGCGCCGAACCCGCCCCGGCCCCGGCGGCGGCCGTGCCGCCCCGGGCGGGCCGCCGCGGCGGCGGGTCGCGCGCTCGCCTTCATGGCCGCCATGTCAGTCCGCCTTCCTGTTGAGCCGGGTCAGCAGGAGCATCGGGCCGATCGTGATGACGAAGAGCAGGATGCTCAGCGCCGAGGCGTAGCCGAAGTGGCCGTAGAAGCCGCGGCTGTACATCTGGATCAGCATGACCAGCGACATCGCCCGCCCGCCCGGCCCGCCGGTGCCGTTGGACAGCACGAACAGCTCGGAGAACACGCGCAGGGCCGACACCGAGACCAGCACCGACACCAGCAACATCGTGTTGCGCACGCCGGGCACCGTCACGCTCCAGAACCGGCGGACGGCCCCCGCCCCGTCCACGGCCGCGGCCTCGTGCAGTTCGCGCCGCACGTTCCCGAGCGCCGACAGATAGATGATCATGTAGTAGCCCAGCCCCTTCCACACCGTCAGGGTGATGGCGCTGAGGACCAGCAGCCACCGGTCGGTCAGGAACGGCAGCGGCCCCTGCAGCACGCCCAGCGCCTGCATGAGCCCGTTGATCAGGCCACGGTCGCTCAGCAGCCAGCTCCAGATCAGCGCGACCACGACGGCGGAGGCGACGACCGGCGTGTAGAAGGCGGTGCGGAAGAACGTGATGCCGGGGATCTTCTTCTCCACCAGGATCGCCAGCAGCAGCGGCAGCAGGGTGAGCACCGGCAGGCAGACCAGCATGAAGACGACGCTGTTGAGCAGCGCGTCGCCGAGCTGGTCGTCGTCGAGCATGCGGCCGAAGTTGGCCAGCCCGGTGAAGTGCCCCCCGCTGAGCGGCTTGGCGTTGGTGAAGGCCAGCACCAGCGTGTTCAGCGAGGGCCAGACGTTGAAGACGAGCAGCCACAGCGCGGCGGGCGCCACCAGCAGCCAGGGGGTGAGCCGGCGGCGGAGGGCGCCCTGTGCGGGAAGAGCGGGGGTGATCACTGGTTGAGCAGCTCGTTGCACTTGGCGACCGCGGCGTCCAGCGCCTCCTTGGCGGAGACCTCGCCGTTGAGCGCGAGGGCGATCTGCTGGCGGATGAACTTGCTCATCGCCTCGGTCACCTCGACCGGCTGCAGCACCTTGGCGGTGGCCAGCGACTTGAAGGCGATGACCTTGGCGTCGCCGGCGTTGGTGCCGTCGCTCTGGGTGAAGAACGGGTCGCCCGCCGAGGCCTTGGTGCTGGGGAAGACGCTGACCTCGTGCGCGAACGCCGCCTGGTTCTCGGCGCTGGTCACCCAGCGGGCCAGCGCGATCGCCGCGGCCGGGTTCTTGCTCTTCTTCGACACCGACAGGCCCTGCACGTACAGCGGCGGGGTGCCCATCGCGGTCGAGGGAACGACCTTGGGCGCGAGGGAGGGGTTGTCGGTCTTGACGGCGATGATGTGGTTGGCGCCGGCCGTCGTCCAGGCCACGGTGCCCTCGTTGAACAGCTTGGCGTTGCCCGCGTAGGTGTCGGTCAGCACGTCGCGCGGCAGTAAGCCCTCCTTGAAGGCGGCCCGGTACTTCTCGATCACCGCGACGGCCTCGGGGGTGTTGAAGACGAAGCTCTTGCCGTCGTCGGACAGCAGCTTCACGCCCGCCTGGGCCAGGTCGCCCAGCTCGGGCCGGCGGCTCATCAGGTAGGTCTTGCCGCCGGACTTCTCCTTGTAGGTCCGGGCCTGCTCGACCAGCTCGTCGAACGTCGTCGGCGGCTTGGCCGCGTCGAGGCCGTTCTTCTTCATCAACTCGGAGTTCCAGTAGTTGACGTCGGTGTTGAGGTACCAGGGATAGCCGTACGTGCCGGGGTAGCCGCGGAAGGTGTAGGCGTCGATGCCGCCCGCGACGTACTCGTCGGCGAGCTTGGGGTCGGCGGCGGCGACGTCGAGCAGCATGCCCTGCTGGACCAGGGGCCTGGCGAAGTCCGGGGGCAGGTTGGTGACGTCGGGGAGTGTTCCGGAGGCGGCCTGGTTGAGTACCTTCTCGGAGTAGGCGTCCGCCGGCTGGTCGAGCCATTCGACCTTCGTGCCGGGGTACTTCTTCTCGAAGGCGGCGACGACGCCCTCGACGTACGCCGTGAACTTGGGCTTCAGGGCCCACGTCTGGAGGCTGACAGTGCCCTTCACCTCTCCCGTGGCCGCCGCGGTCGGGGCGGCGGCTCCCGGCTCGCCGGACCCGCCGAGACCGCAGCCCGAGACGACCATGACGGCTGCCACCGCCGGTCCCGTCCAGTACCTACGCATGGCGCTCTCCTTGGTTACTAAATCGCTCTAGTTGCGGGACTATTCACCTGGCTAGACTCGTGTGTCAATAGCTGAGACGAATTCGTGAAGGAGCAGTGGTGCGCCGACCGACGATCACCGACATCGCCGAGCGGGTCGGGGTTTCCAAGGGCGCGGTGTCCTTCGCGCTCAACGGCCGCCCGGGGGTCGGAGAGGCCACCCGCGCGCGAATCCTGCAGGTGGCGAAGGAGATGAACTGGCGTCCGCACAGCGCCGCCCGGGCCCTCGGCGGGGCGCGCGCGGAGGCTGTGGGCCTGGTCATCGCCCGGCCCGCCAGCGCCCTCGGCGTGGAGCCGTTCTTCGCCCAGTTACTGTCCGGCCTGCAGGCGGGGCTGTCGGCCCAGGCCGTCGCGCTGCAACTGCTGATCGTGGAGGACGCCGAGGCCGAGATGGAGATCTACCGCGAGTGGACCTCCGCCCACCGGGTCGACGGCTTCGTCATGGTGGACCTCATGGTCCGCGACCCGCGCATCGCGGTGCTGGAGGAGCTGGGCGTGCCCGCCGTGGTCCTGGGCGGGCCGGGCAGGCACGGGTCCCTGTCGAGCGTCTGGGCCGACGACCGGGAGGCCATGCTGTCGATCGTGGACTACCTGGCCGCGCTCGGCCACCGCAGGATCGCGCACGTCGCGGGCCTGCCGGCGTTCCGGCACACCCAGCGGCGGGCCCGCGCGCTGCGCGACCGCGCGGGGCGGCTGGCCCTGGAGGAGGCGGTGTCGGTGCACACCGACTTCAGCGACTCCGAGGGCGCCGCCGCGACGCGCGCGCTGCTGTCGCGGCCGCGCCGGCCCACGGCCATCGTCTACGACAGCGACGTGATGGCCCTGGCCGGGCTGGGGGTGGCCGGCGAGATGGGGGTGAAGGTGCCCGACGACCTGTCCATCGTGGCCTTCGACGACTCGGTGCTCACGCGGATCACCCACCCCGCGATCACCGCGCTCTCCCGCGACACCTTCGCCTTCGGCAAGCGGCTGGCCGAGGTGATGCTGGAGGTCATCGCCGACCCTGAGCAGCGCAAGGACGTCAAGACCGAGACCCCCCGGCTGACGGTCCGGGAGAGCACGGCGGCTCCAGGGGCTTGGCAGGGCGACTAAATCGCTTTAGGCTCCGCCGGGAGATCGTACGACCCCCGGAGGACGCGTGCCCCTGCTCGACCCCATCCGCCACGGCGCCAACTACGTGCCCTCCGCCGGCTGGTTCCACAGCTGGCTCGACCTGTCGCTCGACGCGGTCCGCCGCGACTTCGAGGACCTGGCCTCGATCGGCCTGGACCACGTGCGCGTGTTCCCGATCTGGCCGTGGATCCAGCCCAACCCGGGGCTGGTCCGGCAGCGCGGCGTGGAGGACCTGCTGGCCGTGATCGACGTCGCGGCCGAGTTCGGCCTGTCCGTCGCCGTGGACCTGCTCCAGGGGCACCTGTCCAGCTTCGACTTCCTGCCCTCCTGGGTGCTCACCTGGCACCGTCGCAGCCTGTTCACCGACCGCGGCGCGCGCGACGCCATAGCCGCCTACGCCGACCGGCTCACCCGGGCCGTCGCCACCCGCGGCAACGTGTTCGCCGTCACGCTCGGCAACGAGGTCAACAACCTCTACCCCAGCAACGCCACCACCCCCGAGGCGTCCACGGCGTGGGCCGCCGAGCTGATCGACGTCGTGCGTGCGGCCGCGCCCGGCCTGCTCGCCCTCCACTCCCTGTACGACGCCACCTGGTACGACCCGGAGCACCCGTTCCGTCCCGCCGACAACGTGGACCTGGGCGACCTGACCACGGTGCACTCCTGGGTGTTCAACGGCGTCTCCGCGATCGACGGCCCGCTCGGCCCGGCCACCGTCTCGCACGCCGACTACCTGGTCGAGCTGGCCGCCGCCACCTCGCTCGACCCGGCCAGGCCCGTCTGGCTGCAGGAGATCGGGGTGCCCAGGCCCGACGTGCCCGAGGCCAGGACCGCCGAGTTCGTCCGCCGCACGCTCGACGCGGTGACCGCCAACCCCGCCCTGTGGGGCGTCACCTGGTGGTGCTCCCACGACCTGGACCGTTCCCTCTCCGACTTCCCCGAGCGGGAGTACGAGCTGGGCCTGTTCACCGTGGACCACCGTCCCAAGCCGGCGGCCAAGGAGCTCGCCGCGATCATCGACGAGCGCCGCGGCCGTACCGAGGCGCGACGTCCGGCCCTGCGGTGCGACGTGGACCTGCGGACCGAGCCCGGACGCCGGGCCGAGGTCGCGCCGGGCAGCGCCTTCCACGCCGCATGGGTCCGGCTGCGCCAGTCCGGGCCCGTGGCCGTCGTCGCCGGCGACCGCGCCGACGACCCCGGCCACCTCACTGCCCGGGGGATCGGCAGCGTCCTCACCCCGGAGTGAACGACGGGCCGACCGCAAGATCATCGATTTGCTGAAGGGAAGACCGTGTCAGTCGCCATCGTCTCCGTGGAGTCCACGGACCTGTTCACGGGCACCGAGGACGCCCCGCGCCAGGTGCTGCGCGTGACGCTCGACGGCCCGCCCGCCCGGGTCGTCGTCACCGGCCCGGGCGTGGCCGGGGAGGCGGAGGGCGCGGGCGTGGTCGAGGTGCCGCTGGAGATCGCCGGCCCGGTCCCGGGGGCCGAGCTGCCGGTCGTGGTGACGGCGGGCGGCGCGCGGGCCGAGGCCGTGGTGGTCGTGGCCGAGCCCGGCTGGACGATGTTCCTGGTCTCCCACTTCCACTACGACCCGGTGTGGTGGAACACGCAGGCGGCCTACACCTCGCCGTGGGAGCTGCTGTCCGGGGACGCCACCACCCGCCCGCTGTGGGAGCGCAACGGCTTCGCGCTGGTGGAGGCGCACCTGGACCTGGCGCTGCGCGACCCGGTCTACAAGTTCGTGCTGGCCGAGATCGACTATCTCAAGCCGTACTTCGACGTCCATCCCGAGCGCCGGGCCGACCTGCGGCTGCTGATGGAGCGCGGGCAGGTGGAGCTGGTCGGGGGGACGTACAACGAGCCCAACACCAACCTCACCGGCGCCGAGGTCACGATCAGGAACATCGTGTACGGCATCGGCTACCAGCGCGACATCCTCGGCGGGGATCCGGCGACGGCGTGGCAGCTCGACGCGTTCGGGCACGACCCGCAGTTCCCCGGATACCTCGCCGCGGCGGGGCTGACCGGCAGCGCGTGGGCGCGCGGGCCGTTCCACCAGTGGGGGCCGATCCAGAAGAACTTCCGCGAGGCCAAGGACGACGCCCGGGTGATGCAGTTCCCGAGCGAGTTCGAGTGGATCGCCCCCTCGGGGCTCGGCGTGCTGACGCACTTCATGCCCCACCACTACTCGGCCGGCTGGTGGATGGACTCCGCCCCCGACCTGGCGAGCGCCGAGCACGCCGTGTACGAGCTGTACCGCAAGCTCAAGCCGGTCGGGGCGACGCGGAACCTGCTGCTGCCCGTGGGCACCGACTACACCCCGCCCAACAAGTGGGTCACCGAGATCCACCGCTCCTGGAACGCCCGCTACGTCTGGCCGCGCTTCGTCTGCGCCACCCCGCGCGACTTCCTCGACGCGGTCCGGGCCGAGCTGGCGGCCACCGGACGCCGCCCGAGCCCGCAGACCCGCGACATGAACCCGGTCTACACCGGCAAGGACGTCTCCTACATCGACACCAAGCAGGCGCAGCGGGCGGGCGAGGTGGCCGCCGTGGACGCGGAGAAGCTGGCCACCCTCGCCGCGCTCGAAGGGCTCGGGAGCTACCCCGAGGCCGCGCTGGACAAGGTGTGGCGGCAGCTCGCCTACGGGGCACACCACGACGCGATCACCGGCAGCGAGTCCGACCAGGTCTACCTGGACCTGCTGTCGGGCTGGCGCGAGGCGTACGACCTGGCGGGCGCGGTGCGCGACGTCTCGCTCGCCTCGCTGGTCGCCCGCGTGGACACCGGCGGCGAAGGCGTCGCGGTGGTCGTCGCGAACACGTTGTCGTTCGACCGGTCGGCGCCGGTGGCCGTACGGCTGCCCGCCGGGCTCGACGGCGGACGGGTGCTCGACGACGCCGGCGCGGAGGTGCCGTGCGTCGTGGACCGGGGGACCCTGCGGTTCCTGGCCGAGGACGTGCCCGCCACCGGCTGGCGCACCTGGCGGCTCCTGCCGGGATCGTCCCGGCCCGGTGCGGCCGCGTGGACGGCCGCGCCCGGCGTCACCGTCGAGAACGCCCGCTACCGCGTCACCGCCGACCCCGGCCGCGGCGGCTGCCTGTCCGCCGTCCTGGACAAGAAGGCGGGACGCGAGCTGCTACGGCCCGGCTGCGTCGGCAACGAGCTGCGCGTCTACGAGGAGTACCCCGCCCACCCCGACTTCGGCGAGGGCCCCTGGCACCTGGTGCCCAAGGGCCCGGTCGTCGGCGCGGCGGAGGGCGCGGCCCAGGTGCGGCGCGAGACCTGCCCGCTCGGCGAGCGCCTGGTGATCACCGGGACGGTGGACGGCATCGGCTACGAGCAGACCGTCACCCTCTGGGACGGCGTGGACCACGTGGACCTGGCCACCCGCGTCCTGGACTACCGCGGGGCCGACCGGCTGCTGCGGCTGAGCTTCCCCGCCGACCTGCCCGGCGCGCTGCCGGTGAGCGAGGTGGCCGGGGCCGTGGTCGGGCGCGGGTTCGCCCTGCCCGACGTGGACGCCGCCGAAGCGCCGTGGACCCTCGACAACCCCGCCAACACCTGGTTCGGCCTGGGCTCCACCGCCCGCGTCGCGCTCACCGGCCCCGGCGGCCGGCCGCTGGGCGAGCGGGCGCTCGGCGTGGCGGAGGTGGTCGTGCCCGGCCCGGACGACGCCGCCGGCGTGCGCGACCTGCTGGTCGCGCTGGTCAGGGCCGGGGTCACCGCGACCACGGCCGGTGCGGACTGGTCCAGGTACGGCTGGCTCGACATCGACTCCAACCTCCCCGACTTCCGCATCATGATCGGCGGGCCGCGGGAGAACGACGCGGTGCGCGAGCTGCTGGAACGCGCGGGCCCGGCCTATGCCGAGGTCCTGGAGCGGGACGGGCGCGTCTGGGTGCCCGCCGCCCGGCCGCTGCGCGAGGTCTGGCGGCCCAACGCCGACCTGCGTGACCTGCGGGCGCTGCCGGCCCTGGTCACCACCGATCCCGCCGCGCTGACCGCCGACCTCGCCGACGCCCGCGTGAGCTCCGCCTGCCCCGGCGAGGTCCCGGAGTCCGAGCTGCTCACCGGCCACACTGTCGCGCTGCTCACCTACGGCCTGCCGGGCTTCGCCGTCGATCCGGCCGGCACGTTGCACCTGTCGCTGATGCGCTCGTGCACCGGGTGGCCGTCCGGGGTGTGGATCGACCCGCCCCGCCGTACGCTGCCCGACGGAGCGGGCTTCCAGCTCATGCACTGGACCCACGAGTTCCGTTACGCGCTGGTCTCCGGCGAGGGCGACTGGCGCACGCTGACGCTGCCCGCCCGCGGGCAGGAGTTCAACCATCCGCTGTACGCCGTGCTCGCCGAGCCGCACGGGGGCCCGTTGCCGCCGACCCGGTCGTACCTGAAGGTCGAGCCGGCCCGGGAGGTGCTGGTCGGCACCGTCAAGCCGGCCGGCAACCCGACCGCACACGGGTCGGCCGCCGCGGCGGACCCGGCTTCCGGGGTGACCGTGCGCCTGATGGAGTCCACCGGACTCGGCCGCGACGCCGTCCTTTCCGGTGCGCTCGCCCTCACCGAGCCGCACCGCGCCGACCTGCTCGAACGGCGGCGCGAACCCGTCCAGGGGGCCGTCACGCTGACCGGCGCCGAGGTCGCCACCGTGATCGCCGTCCCCGGCCTGCCGCTGGGTGGGTCGGCCCGCGGCGGTGCGGTGCTGGGGCCGGCGGCCGAGGTGGCGCAGCCGGTGCACGCGCGGTACTGGCTGCACAACCGGGGGCCGGCGCCGATGGGCTACCTGCCGGTGAGCGTCACGGCGTCGCCGGGCCTGGTGCGGACCGAGGGCGAGCCCGCCGAACTGTCGGTGGTGCTCTCCTCGCACCTGCTCGACGCCGACGTGGAAGGAGCCGTGGAGATCCTCGTCCCCGAGGGCTGGACGGCCGGTCTGACGCGGCGCCCGTACCGGCTGGCGGCGGGCGGGCACGTACGGTTCCCGGTGACGGTGACCCCGCCCCGGGGCGTCGAGCCCGGCCTGTACTTCGTCGCCGCCCGGATCCAGCATGACGGCCAGACCGTCGAGGACGTGGTCACCGTCGCCGTCGGCGACCTGCCCGGCGTGCTGCCCGTGCCCGGTGACGTCCCCGAGGAGTGGGTGGCCGCGCAGGGCAGCAAGGACCGTCCCGGCCGCGACACCGGCCTGTCGGTGGAGGTGACGACGCCGTCGGTGCGCGTCGCTCCCGGCGGGCGTGCCGTGCTGGGGCTGGCGCTGCACAACCGCACGAACGGTGAGATCCGGGGCGAGCTGCAGGTCGTCTCGCCCTGGGGCACGTGGGACCTGATCGCCGCCCCGGTCCGCGGGTTCGTCCTGGCGGCCGGCGAGAGCACGGTCGCCGAGTTCGAGGTGTCCGCACCCCGCGACGCCGTCCCCGGCTCCGCCTGGGCCCTGGGCAAGGTCATGTGGTTCGGCCGCTGCCAGTACGCCCCGACCGTCGAACTGGTGGTGACCCCATGACCCACCGTTCCCACCCCGCCCATCCCCGGCCCCGCGCTGAGACCTCCACCCCCGTGCCCGCAGCGGACCATCCGACCTCCACCTCCGCGCATCAGGTCGGCCATCCGGACTCCGCCCACGCGCCCGTCACCGGCGAGCCGGTCGCGCCCGGTGTGGGGCCGGTGCTCGGCTGGCTCGACGGCTGCCCGCTCCCCCGCTCCGAGCTGGACCGACGGCTCGCAGCCCTGCGGAGCGGCCCGAGGTCCTCGGCGCTTCCGGCAGCGGGCACGGCCGAGGACCGGCAACTCACGCGCTGGGTGGCCCAGGTGGTGCTGACCGAGCAACTGTGCGCCGCCGAGGCCACAGCCCGCGGACTCTCCCTGGAGAAGCCCCGACCACCCCGCCCCAACCAGCCCCCCGCCGACGTCCCTGCAGTACGGCCGGACCAGCGAGCCACCGACGCCATCGCGGTACGGCTCGACCAGCGGGCGGCTGTTGAGCTGGGTTCGATCGCTGCGGCGGCCTACGAGGGAAGCGCCGCCGTCCGGGCCGTCTACGAGGCCGTCACCGCCGACGTCACGGTCTCCGCGTCGGAGGCGGCCGCGTATCGGGAGGCCACCACGCGACCGCCCACCGGACCGACATGGCGGCTACGCACTCCGGACGGCGACTTCGACGCAGACCCCGGTTCGCTGCCCGTCACCCTGGCCGAAGCTCTGGCCGCCGCCGTACCGGGCCAGACGGTGGCGGCCGGCCCGTGGACCGCCACCCTCGTCACCCGCCACGACCCCGTCCCGGACCGAGATGCACCCGCCGACGGCCTCCTCGACTCCGCGCGCAGGGTGGCGTTCGTACGCTGGCTCGACCACGCCCGCGCCCACCGGCTGCGCCTGGTGCCGGGCCTCGAACACCCCGGCGACCCCGCCCAACCCGACAACCACCACCGCCACTGACGTCACCATCCACCCGGCCGGACCGGTCCGGTCTCAGCCCCGACCCCGCCGACGTACTCACTCCGTCAACGGCCATGTGGCATGTGCCGGCCCCTGACGTGCTCCCAGGCGAGCTGTGATAGCCGAGCGCCGACGACGTGGACCGGCCCGTCCAAGCCCCTCGCCCTCCACCAGACGGCGGCACTGTCCGACACGGTCGGCCGGTCGGCCACTCACGTTGGTGCTCTCGCTGCTGTTCGCCACCCGTATCGAGAAGTTCACCCGGGGTTCGCCCGATCACTGGACGCTTCGGCGCGCTTCGAGGGCGTCCAGGATCAGGTCGAGGCCGTAGCCGAATTCGCTGGTGTAGTCGTAGCCCGGTCGCAGGGCGTGGTCGCGGATCAGCTCGGTGAGGTACGGCAACTCCTTCTCCGGCAGTTGCCGGAGGATGTCGCCGGCCACGTCCTCGACGTCGTCCGGCGTCGCCATCGGCAGGTTCGCCTCCTGCAGGACGAACCCGGAGACGTAGCTGTCGATCAGCGACACGGCGTGCGCGGCCATCGGCAGCGTGAACCCCGCCTCCCGCAGGACGCCCAGGACGGCGTCATGGTGGCGCAGCGTCGCCGGTCCCGGATCGCGGCGGGAGTCCATAAGGCCGAGGGCCCAGCTGTGCTGCGACAGGACCGCGCGGGCGGAGACGGCTCGCGTACGGATCGCGTCGCGCCAGTCGTCGCATTCGGCACCCGGCAACTTGATCGCCGCGAACACCATGTCGACCACGCCGTCGAGGATCGCGTCCTTGTTCGGCACGTGGTGGTAGAGCGACATCGCCTCCACGCCCAGTTCCTGCGCCACCCGGCGCATCGTGATCGCCTCCGCGCCGCCGCGGTCCGCGACCCGGATCGCGGCTTCCAGGACGAGGACTCTGCTGAGCGGTTGCGGCGGCATGACGGCTCCGGACGTGTGCGGGTTGACAGCCTTACGAGCGTAAGCCAACCTTACAGCCGTAAGTGGCCTTACGGGCGTAAGGCTGTTCGGGAGCATAGAGAAGGAGATTTCCATGCCGATGCCGAGGTGGTGGGGGCACGTGAACAAGAAGGTGTTCAACCCCCGCGCGATGACCGGCGGAAGATGGCCGGTGCTGATTCACGTCGGCCGCATTTCCGGCGCCACGTACCGCACGCCGCTCGACGCGCATCCCGTCGACGGCGGTTACCTGTTCGTTCTGGTGTATGGGTCGCGTTCGGACTGGGTGCAGAACGTCCTGGCGGCCAGAAATGCGCGGCTCCGGGTCGACGGGAAGGACGTGGAACTCACCGCGCCGCGCCTCATCGGTGAGGACGAGGCTTTCCAGGCCCTTCCCGAGAAAGTGGCACGCCCGCCGAAGCTGCTCCGCATCACCGAGTTCCTGCGCATGGACCTGCACACAGGCTGACCACCACGACGATCTCGGGACAAGAATCGTGCACACGAACAAGCGGGCGACCGCGATTGCCGGTGCCCTGGTCATCCTGGGTATGATCGCCGGCGCGCTGAGCGTCGTTCCCGCCGTCGACGAACCACGCCGTCTCGCTCTCGTTTCCGCACACGAGGGCCAGGTCATCCTCGGCGCGGTCGCTCAGTCCATCATGATCCCCGCGTATGTCGGGTTCGCGCTGTGCCTGTATCCGATGGTGCGGGCGGAGAACGAAAGACTCAGCGCGGGTTTCCTCGGGTTCAGGCTGATCGCGGCGACGTTCCACTTCATCGGCGTCATCATGCTGCCCTTGTTTCTCGTGCTGGGCCGGGAACTCGCCCAGGCCGACGCCGTGGCCGCATCCAGCATCGAGGTCTTTGGAGAATTACTGCGGACGGCGCGCGACTTGGTCAATCATGTCGCATTGATCATCTCGCTCAGTCTTGGAGATCTCCTGTTGTTCCGCATTCTGTGGCGGTCGAGATCTGTCCCTCGATGGTTGTCCGGGTGGGGATTCCTGGCAATAGCGGCAGCCGTGTCGGCGAGTTTCCTGGTGCTGCTCGGTGTGACTGACGTCGTGACGCCGCTCTACCTGGCGATGAATGCGCCACTGGCCCTGCAGGGCTTCGTCTTCGCCGTGTGGTTGATGACAAGAGGTCTCGTCACGCAGAAGGCATCTTTGAGGCACTAGCGGCGGGCCGTTCACCCCGATTCCCATGGCCGGCCGCCGCCCGCGGCCGGCCTGTTCCTCGGGCGGAGGCGCTACCGTCGCCGCCGGCTCGTCAGGTAGGAGAGGGCCTTGGCGAAGGCGGCGTCGTGGCCGCCGTTCAGTTCCTCGTCGCTGAGGACGCCGGGAACGGACAGGTGCGGCGGGATGCCAGTGACGTCGAAGGTGGTCCCGTCGCGGGTCAGGAAACGTTCGTTGGGCAGAGCGAAGCTCCACCCGTTGGGCAGCTTCCGCCACAGGAAGTCGGAGAACGCTCCCTGCGTGTTCTCCCCGATCCGCTCGGGCCGGGGCGTCCGTCCCGTCATGGCCTGGGTGAAGGTCTCGCCCGCGCTGATGGTCAGGCTGCTGGTGAGCATGGCGATGGGGCCCGTGTACACCGGGGCGGTCGCCGGCCGTACGGGCACCGGCTGGGGGCGGGTGAACCCGGGCGGATCGCCGGGGGTGTTGCGGGCCTGCTTGGCGTACGCTTGGTACGGCCTGCCGGTGAGCCTGGAGGCGAGCCGCAGGCCGAGTGCGTCGTAGCCGCCGAGATTGACGCGGACGTCGATGATGAGACCGCGCAGCCGGCCGGGCCCCGAGGTGCGGGACACGGTGAAGATCTCGTCGAGCGCCCGGTCCAGCTCGGCCGCGTTGGGCTCGTAGCCGCCGTCGGCGTAGCCGTCGAACGCGCCCAGCCGCAGGTAGCCCAGGCCGCCCGGGAGGTCGGCGTACCCGATCACGCCTCGTCCCCACTGTTGCAGGGGCTTGCGGGTGTCGTTCTTCTCGACGAACTCCCGGACGCGTTCGTTGAAGGCGATGAAGGCCGGCACCCCGTCCAATTGCCTGGTGCCCGGACGCAACGGTCTGGCGAACTGCCTGCCGCCCGCGATGAGCGCGGTGTGCGCGTCGCCGAGCTCCTTGAGGATGTCGCGCAGGACGGCGAACAGCTCCTCGTCCCCGCTGTCCGGACCGATCCTGGACCGGTACCGGTCCCGTACGGCTCGCCAGTCGACGCCCTTGGTGGCGAAGAACGGGTAGTTCTCGGCGAAGGTCGTCCAGAAGACGTCGAACACCTTCACCGGATCAGCGGGCGTCGGGGTGGCGCAGGCCCCGGGCAGGCGGGGCAGCCTCCGCAGGCCGATGGCGCCGACGCTGCCCGCATACCGTAGCCGCGCCCGGCCTGGTCCCCGCGTCTGGACGACGATCCGCCGGCCGCCCTCCTGGGCCGTGAAGGACGCCGAGTCGCGCGTGCGCGCCGTCTGTTCCGCCGAGAGCACCCCACGCAGGCAGCTGATCGCCGTCGTGTCGTAGGTGATGAGCCGCCCCTGGCCGATGCCGAAGACGGTGCCGTACCCGTCGGCCCGCCAGAGGCCGTCCAGCGGCTGCCGTCCGGTAGCGGCGTCCGCGGGCGGTGTGGCGACCTGTCCCGCCACGGCGACGCCCAGCGCGGCCAGTACGGCGGCCAGTCGCCGGAGCGTCCGTCCGCGCCCCCTCTTTCTGCCGTCGGTGCCGAGATCGTTGTTGTCGTTCATGGGGTCCGACGCTAGGCAGCGTGCCCGGCCGGGCACGTCACACCACGGAGCCGTCCATACCGGTCATACCTTCTGGCCATCCGGCCGCCGCGTCATACCCAGGTGGGAGGCCCGAAGTCGGCTCTGGGGCTGATCCGTCCGCGAAGGCCGACAGCTACGGTGATGGCATGTCGCGCGCCTTCACCACGGCCCCGGCCCCGGCCGGACCGGCGGTCCTGTCCGCGCTCCGGTTCGCGAGGGTGCGGGCCGGAGCGCCCTGGGTGGTCGCCTGCTTCATGTTCGCCATGAACGTGGGGATGCTCGCCACCGTCTACGACGCTCCGGTCGAGCTGACGGTGGCGCTCGCGGCGGCCTGCGCGGCTCCGGTGACGATCTGCGGGCACCGGCCGGTGACCGCCTGGCTGCTGCTCTACACCGGGATGCTGGTCACGCCGCTGCTGGTCGCGCCGCCGCCGGCGAACAATCCGTGGCCGTGGCTGCCGATGCCCGTGGTCGCCTATCTGATCGTGCTGTTCGTGCTGGCGCAGCACCGGCCGCGATGGATGCTGGCGGCCGTGTGGGCGCTGTCCCTCCTCGGCGCGCTGGCGGACGTGTCACTGGTGCCCATGTCGTCCACGGACCGGGCCGTGGCGCTGCAGCTCGTGGCGGCCGTCGTGCCGGTGCCGTTGATCGTCGGCGACAACGTGCGCTGGCGCCGCCGGGCCCGGGCGCGGGTCGCCGAGCAGGAACAGGTCAGCGCGGCCGAACGGGCCCGGCGCGAGCTGCTGGAGGAACGGACCAGGATCGCCAGGGAGATGCACGACGTGGTGGCGCACCACATGTCGGTGATCGCCGTACAGGCCGCCAGCGCGGCGCGCAGGCTCGGCGGGGTGCCCGCCGGCGCCGAGCGGGAGTTCGACTCCATCGGGGCGGCGGCCCGGCAGTCACTGGCCGAGATGCGGCGCCTGCTGGGCGTGCTTCGCAGCGACGACGCGCTGCCGCCGCGCGAGCCGCTGCCGGGTCTCGACCAGTTGGGCGTGCTGGTGGAGAGCGCCAGGCGGGCCGGCACACCCGTCGAGCTGACGGTGAGTGGCCTGCCCAGGCGCATACCCCCCGGCATGGAGCTGCCGGTCTACCGGATCGTGCAGGAGGCGCTCAGCAACGTGATCCGGCACGCGCCGGGCGCCGCCACAGCCGTGGCGGTCACCGGAAACGGGTCCGGGCTGCGGGTCGTGGTCGAGAACGCGCCGCCCGCGGGCGCGGGGCTCGCGCTCGCCGAGCCCGCGGGCACCGGTCACGGGCTGGCCGGGATGCGAGAACGGGCCGCCATGGTGGGCGGTGTCCTGCTGACCGGGCCGACGCCGCGGGGCGGGTTCCGGGTCGAGCTGACGCTACCCCTGGTGCAGGCCGGACACGAGAAGGGGCACCCATGACGATCCGGGTGCTCGTCGCCGACGACCACGCGATGGTCCGGGCGGGCTTCGGCGCCCTGCTGACCGCCGAACCGGACATCGAGGTCGTCGGCGACGCGGCCGACGGTGAGCAGGCGGTGGACCGGTCAAGGCGGCTGCGGCCCGACGTCGTCCTCATGGACGTCCGCATGCCCGGCATGGACGGCCTGCGGGCGGCCCGGCTGCTCCTGGCGCCGCCCGGCGGCCAGTACAGGCCGCGTGTGGTGATGCTGACCACCTTCGACCTGGACGACTACGTCTACGAGGCGCTGCGCGCAGGCGCCAGCGGGTTCCTGCTGAAGGAGGCGCCGCCCGCGGACCTGGTCTCGGCCGTACGGGTGGTGGCGGCCGGCGACGCCCTGCTCGCCCCCTCGGTGACCCGGCGTCTCATCGAGGAGATCGCCCGGTGCCGGCCCGCGTTGCCTGGCGCCGCCCCCCTGGTGCAGTCGCTGACCGAGCGGGAGTCCGAGGTGCTTGTGCACGTGGCCCGCGGCCTGTCCAACGCCGAGATCGCCGCGGCCCTGATCGTCGCCGAGCAGACGGTCAAGACGCACATCGGCCGCATCCTGGCCAAGCTCGATCTCCGCGACCGCGCCCAGGCGATCGTCTTCGCCTACGAGAGCGGCCTCGTCGTACCCCGCTCCGACCTCCCGGCGCACGGGAACTGGAGAACACCGACTTGAGAGGGCGGTGAGAAGTCGGCACACGCGCGCCTGCCCCACCTTGAACGTCCAGACGGAGCCCCGTCTGGCGCAGGCGTCCGCCGGCGGCTGGCCGAGATCGCGAGCAGTCGTACCTGCCCATCCGCCGCGCCCACGGCTTGTATCGGCGTTTTCGCTGGTCGTCGGGTATGCGTCGGACGTTCGGCACATGCTTCGGAAATGCCTGGCCCCCGGACTCTTCGCCGAACCACTTTGCACCTGTGCCGCCCGCGTTCCCCCGTGAAGGATTTCGGGCTGGCGCGGTAAGTACTGGTGACCGCATACGCCAGGAAAGGTCGGTATGCATGACAATCCCTCGCGAAGCAGTCGAGGTCGACGACGCGCTCCTCATCGAGAGATCGCTGAACGAACCCGAGATCTTCGCCACGTTGTTCGACCGGCACGCGCCGCTCCTGCACCGTTACGTCGCCAGACGATTGGGCCCCAGCGAGGCGGAGGACGTCGTCGCCGACACCTTTCTGGCCGCCTTCCAGCACCGCGGCGGCTACGACAGGAATCGTGCCGATGCCCGACCGTGGCTGTACGGCATCGCCTCCAACCTGATCGGCCGACGGCGGCGTACCGAGATGAGCCTCTACCGCGCGTACGTGCGCAGCGGCGTGCATCCGGCGGAGCTGTCCGGCTCCCGGGTCGAGGACGAGGTCAACACCCTGGCCGTCAACCGCCCGCTGGCGCTGGCCCTGATGGAGCTCGCACCGGCCGATCGCGACGTGCTGCTGCTCGTCGCCTGGGCCGAACTGAGCTACCAGGAGGTGGCCGACGCGCTGGCCATCCCGCCGGGAACCGTCGCCTCGCGACTCAACCGGGCCCGTCTTCAGATCCGGCAAGCCCTGAGCAAAGAAGGAGAACGCAAATGGACGCCCTGAAAGCCATGTGGCAGACCGTTCCCCCCGCCACCCCGGACGAACTCGCCGGCGCACGGCAGCGACTGCTCCGCGGGATGCACCCCCGGCGACGCGTCGTCACCGGCCCTCGGCTGCTGGTCGCGGCCGGAGTCGCGGCGGCGATCACCGTCACACCGTTGGTCGCCGGGACCGGGCCCGCCGCCCATGCGGTGACCAGGGGCCCGGACGGCACGGTCGAGGTCACCGTCAACGAGCTGCGTGATCCCGCGGGCCTGGAGGCCAAGCTCGACGCGGTGGGCATCAAGGCCGACGTGACCTTCCTGGCCCCGGCCACGCGGTGCGCGGGCCCGCGATTCACCGGCGTGGACCGCGCCTACGGCGGGGAACCCGCCTCCGACGCGGGCGAGCTGCGTTCACTGGTGGAAGAGTCGCGATCGTACAAGGCGACCCGGGTGAAGTCCGTCCGGACGATCCAGATCTTCCCGCAGTACATCAAACCGGACGAGACGCTCGTCGTGGAGTTCCGCGACAACGGGAACCCGGAGGCGCCCTGGCAGCTCGGCGCCTGGCTGGCCGAGGCGGGCACCCCCGTGAAGCCGTGCACGCCCGTCGCGGGCGCTCAGTGAAGGCCGCCGCGGCCAGCTCACCACCGCTCCACCCCCGCATGCTCTGACCTGTGGGAAGCGGCAGGTGGGGTGGACGGCAGCCGGCCGAGGTGGATGGCGGCGTGCCAGTACGCCGGGTTCCCGGGCACGGTCCACGCCCTCTGCACCACCGCGCCGAGCCCGGGCGCGTCCCAGGACTCCGCGCCGTACCGGCTCAGGTCCGTCAGGATCGCGTCATGCACCGCCCCGAACCGGTGCAGGAGCAGCGAGGCCGGGAGGTGCCGGCCCGCCTCCACCCCGCCGATGTTCAGCGCCTGCCCGACGGCGGGGTCCTCCCAGCGTGGGTCGAGGCTCCAGTGCGACCGGCCGGCGGCGGCCTCCGTCAGCACCGCCAGGTTGATCTCGTCCCACATCAGGACGTGCGCGATGAGGTCGTGCAAGGAACGGCAGAAGTCGCCGAGCGGGCCGGAATCCACCAGATGGTCGGCGTCGAGCTGCTGCTCGGTGAGTCCGGTGACGCGAGCGAGGAGGATGTCCCGATCGGCGCGCAGGCGGCCGATCGCCTCTTCCGGAGACAGGATCGTCATGGTGGTGCTCCCTCGATGAAGTGGTTGGGAGGGACTTCAGCACCACCGCGGCCGTCCGGCCAGCGAACTGACGAATGCGATCAATCGTGCTCAGCGCAGCAGCAGCGACAGCACGTCCGTGCCCAGCTCCTCCAGGACGTCGGCGGCGAGCCGGTACCGCACGAACCGTCCCTGACGGGCCGTGGTGGCCAGTCCCGCCGCGGCCAGGGCGCGCAGGTGCCGGTTCACCTGGGTCGGGTCGACGTTCCACAACATCGCGATCTCGCCGGCCGTCCGCGGTTCGGTGGCGATCGCCCGGGCGACCTCCAGGCGGCCCTGGTGGGCGAGGGCCTCCAGCCGTCGCCGCACCACGGCGGCGGAGGGCACGGGGAGGCCGGCGTCGACGGGATGGAGGAGAAGGAGCGGCCGGCCGGGAACGTCGGCCACGTACAGGTGGGGACGGATGAAGGTGCTGGGCGCGACGACCAGCCCGCGCCGGGACACGTCATGACGGGCGGCCTGGATCTTGGCGATGCGGACGGCCACCCCGGCCGGGGCGAGCTCCATCGCGGGGTCGAGAGCGGCGAGCGCGGGCCCGGGCCCTTGCCGGGAGGCCAGGTCGGCGAAGCGTCGCGCCCGCCCGGCCAGCACCGGCCGGATCCGGGTCCACTCGGCCGCGAACCACTCCTGCCGGCTGCGACGCAGGAACGACAGGAAATCCGCGACGGCGTCCTGCGGACGCCTGACGAGCGCTTCGACGCGGGCCGCCACCGCCGGATCTCGCGCGCGCGACCACTGGAGCGCGACCTGCCGGTCGCCCGAGGGAGCGATCGGCCGCAGCAACTGACCTGCCAGCTCCTGGACGGGCATGGCACGCAGCTGTTCGAGCCGGTCGTCGAAGCTCTCCGCCGGGGGCTCGGGGGTGACGAACGGCGTCGCTCTGATGGCCTGCGCCGTCCACCACCACGATCGGGTCCAGGCCGCCAGGTCAGGGCTCATCGCCGTGAGGATCTTCGCCGCCCAGTCCTCCAGGCCGTGGTGACCGGGGTCGCGCAGGACGTGCAGCGCCGAGCCGAACTCGGTCATCGCCGATACCACCGGCAGCAGGGATCCCGCCTGCATGCACCGGTCGAGGCCAGTGATCACTGTGGGCATGGAACCGATCCCATCATCCCCGCAGCCGAAGCCGGTACGCCGGGACAGAGGCGCGGCTCAGGCCCTGCGCAGGCCGGCGAACTGCAGGCCGGTGAAGCCCGCCACCACCACCGCCTGGACGATCACGTAGGCGGTGCCCAGACCGGTCAGCGGGAACCACCCGGCGATCAGCGTCTCCACACTGGCGATCACCCATGCCACGTTGACCACCATCACCGCGACCACCGCCGCCCTGTTCACCACCGGACGGACGGCAAGGCGGAGCAGGGAGGCGGCGAAGGCCACCAGGAACACGCCGGCCGGCACGAGGAGGGCGGCGGGCAGGCCGAACATCGAGCCGAAGATCGCGGCGACGGCCAGGAAGACGAGCCCGTTGGCGCCCGACCCGACGGCGTCCTGCTTGAGCGCGAAACGCAGCAACGTGGCCTCGGCCTTGGACCCGGCGGCGGTGGTGGGCGCGGCGGCAAGGGCAGCCATGATCAGATCCTTTCGTCGGTGCGGGATGCCGTCATCCCTGCTGCCGTCGAAACTACGCAGGCCGGTGGCGCGCCGAATCTGTCATCGTGACGGTAGTGCCGGGTCACGGTCATTGCACACCGCTCCCACCTGGAAGAGGCACATGTCCGTACCGCTAGATTTTCGGCCATGTTGTATGGGCGGGCTGCGGAGCAGGCGCAGGTGGACCGGCTGCTGACGGACGCCCGGTCCGGACGCAGTGGCGTGCTGGTGGTGCGCGGGCAGCCGGGCATCGGGAAGTCCGCCTTGCTCAGCCACCTGACCGAGCGCGCCGCGGGGGTCCGGGTGCTGCACGGGGTCGGCATCGAGTCAGAGGCGGAGCTGCCGTACGCCGCCCTGCACCTGCTCCTGCGCTCCGAGCTCGACCGGATCGACGCGCTGCCCGAACCGCAGGCGGCGGCGCTGCGGGGCGCGCTGGGGATGGGCGCGACCGCTCCGGTGAACCGGTTCCTCGTCGGGCTCGCCCTGCTCAGCCTGCTGGCCGAGATCGCCGGCGACGGGCCGCTGCTCTGCCTGGTCGACGACGCGCAGTGGTTCGACCGGGCTTCCGCCGACGCCCTGGTGTTCGTGGCGCGGCGGCTGGACGCGGAGGGCGTCGCGCTGGTGTTCGCGGGCCGGGAGGAGTTCGACCCGCAAGGGCTGCCCGAGTTGTGGCTGGACGGCGTGGACCGTGAGGCGGCCGTCGCGCTGCTGACCGAGTCGGCCGGGGATCTGGCGCCGAAGGTGCGTGACCGCGTCCTGGCGGAGGCGGGCGGCAATCCGCTCGCGCTCCTCGAACTGCCGTCCGCGTTCACCGCGGAGCAGCAGGCCGGGCAGCCGAACCCGTTCACCGCGATCCCCGTCGCCGGACGGGTGCAGGAGGCGTTCCGGCAGCAGATCAGGGCGCTGCCCGGCACGGCGCAGACGCTGCTCGCGGTGCTCGCCGCCGACGACACCGGCGACCTCGGGATCGTGCTGCGCGCCGCGGAGTCCTTCTCCGCCCGGCTGGCGGACCTGGAGGCGGCGGAGCAGGCCAAGCTGATCGCGGTGAACGGTGCCACGGTGACCTTCAGGCACCCGCTCATCAGGGCCGCCGCCTACCGGAACGCGCCGTTGACGTCCCGGCTGGCCGTGCATCGCGCGCTCGCCGAGGTGCTCGACGGCGGCGAGCACGCCGACCGCCGGGCCTGGCATCTGGCCGCGGCGACGACCACGCCCGACGAGGACGTGGCGGGCGAGCTGGAGTCGGCCGCGGAGCGGGCGCGCACGCGTTCGGGCTATGCGGCCATGGCCGCGGCCTACGAACGGGCCGCCGAGCTCACCCCCGACACCGCCAGGCGGTCGGTACGGCTGGCCGCCGCGGCCGTGGCGGCCAGCGACGCGGGACAACTGGCCCGTGCGGGCGCGCTGGCCGGCCGGGCCAGTGAGGAGATCCGGAACCCGCTGGCCCTCGCCCATCTGATCCAGGTGCGCGCCCATCGGGAGTTCGAGCAGGGCAGCCCCGCCACGGCCGGTGACCTCATCATCGCCGGCGCGGAGCGGGTCGCCCCGCTCGACGCGGAACGGGCGGCCTACCTGCTCGTGGAGGCGATGCGGTGCGCGTGGTACGCCGGTGACCCGGGCCTGGCGGCGCAGGCGGCGAAGCTGCTCAGGGCGCTGCCCGAGGTGGGGTCTCCGCTGGTGAGCGGCGCGCTCGGGCTGTCCGCGCTGGCCAACGGCGAGCTGACGGACGCCGTCCCGCTCATGCGGGGGCTGGTGCTCGCTCCCGATCTGTCCGGGCTTCAGGTGCCGGGGCTGACCTTCGTGGCCCAGCTGTGTGCGCCGATCGGGCGCTACGGCCTGGCCGAGGCCATGGCGGCGCGCGTCGAGGCCGAGTGCAGGGCCCACGACATGGGCGGCTGGCTGACCGTCGCGGTGGAGATCCGGACGGAGGCGCAGATGTTGCTCGGCAGGTATCGCGAGGCGGCGTCCCGGCTGGAGGAGAGCATCGCGGTGGTCAGCGACCTGGGGCAGTGGAACGGAGCCGTCGTGCTCGCCGCGCTGCTCGCGGTGACGCGCGGCGAACTGGGCGACGAGCTCGGTTGCCGGACGGCGGCCACGACCGCGGTGGAACAGGCGAGAGCGCGCGGGCTCCGTACGGCCGAGGCGATGGCCCTGGCCGGGCTCGGGCGGCTGGAGCTGGCGCTGGGCCGTCCGGAGGCGTCGCTGAGGATGCTGGAGAGGATCTCGCCCGCCAACGCGCCGGTGTCCGTCTTCTCCGCCCCCGACCGGATCGAGGCCGCGGTCAGGGCCAAGGAGCCCGAGCTGGCGGGCGAGCCGCTGGCGTACTACCTGGACTGGGCGGCCGGTGTCGGCGTTCCGTCCGCCGATGCGATCGCGCTGCGCTGCCGCGCCCTCGTCGAGGACGACGAGGACCTGTACGAGCAGGCCGTCCGGGCGCACGAACAGGGCGAGCAGCCGCACGAGCAGGCCCGCACGCGGCTGCTCTACGGCGAGTGGCTGCGGCGGGCGCGCAGGCGCGCCGCCGCCCGCGCCCAGTTGCGCGCCGCGCTGGAGACCTTCGACCGGCTCGGCATGGCGCTCTGGGCCGAGCGGGCCCGCGCGGAGCTGCGCGCCACCGGCGACGTGCCCGCGGCCCCGCGCCGGCCGGACGACCCGCTCAGCGTCCTCACGGCGCAGGAGAGGCAGGTGGTACGGCTGGCCGCCACCGGCGCGTCCAACCGTGACATCGCGGCCCAGCTGTACCTCAGCCCGCGCACCGTCGGCTACCACCTCTACAAGGCCTTCCCCAAGCTCGGGATCTCGTCGCGGGCGGAGCTGGCCTCGATCGTCGCCTGAGCGTCGAGGGGCGCGAAGCGATTACCTGGGCGGATATCCGGATCCTTATGGTTCGGGGTCTCATATCGCTATTGGACGTCCCGCTGCCGCCTCTGGTCTCCTGGTCGCGCTCAGGAAGATCCGGATCGAGATCGGGGAGTCGGGATGAGAGACGTTCCTTACGGAGGGCTGCGCACCAGGCTCGGCGCCTCCGTGCTGGCGACCTCCACGGCGATGGCGGCCGTCGTCGGACTGGCGGGGTCAGCTGGGGCCGACACGCGCTCGGCGTCCGCCGTCGCCGCCGCGCAGCCGGAGAGCGGCACGGCCGGCGTCAGGAAGCAACTGCGCGCGCTGGAGGACTCCTACCAGGGACGCATCGGGGCCTACGCGATCGACACCGGCACCGGGAAGACCATCTCCTACCGCGGCGGCGAACGATTCGCCGGCGCCTCCACCTTCAAGGCCATCCTGTGCGGCGCCATCCTGAACAAGGCCCGCACCACCGATCCCGGCCTGCTGGACCGCACGCTGCACTGGACGGCCAAGGACGTGGTCGCGAACTCGCCGATCAGCGGACTGCCGGAGAACGTCAAGAACGGCATGACCGCGGACCGGCTGTGCCACGCGGCCGTCACCGCCAGCGACAACACCGCGGCGAACGTGCTCCTCAAGCAGATCGGCGGACCCGCGGGGCTGACCCGCTACTACCGCTCGCTCGGGGACCCGGTCGGGCGGCTCGACCGCTGGGAGCCGGAGCTCAACGACTGGAAGCCGGGCGAGAAGCGCGACACCGTCAAGCCCGCGTTCATGGCCCGCGACCTGCAGAAGCTCAGCCTGGGCGGCGCGCTCGTCCCCGAGGACCGGCGGCGGCTGAACGACTGGCTGCGGGCCGGCGTCACCGGCGCCGAGCGCATCCGTGCCGGGGTGCCGCGGGACTGGATCGTCGGCGACAAGACCGGGGGCGGCACCGGCGCGTACGCGCCGGGCAACGACATCGCCGTCGCCTGGCCGCCCTCCGGCGCGCCGGTGATCATCGCGATCTACACCAATCGCACCGACCCGGCCGCGACCATGGACAACAGCGTGATCGCCAAGACGGCCACCGTGCTGGTCCGCGGGCTCGGCCTCGCCAAGTAGGGTGAACGTGGCCGGTCGGGCCGGGCCGGCCCGGTAGTGGCGACCTGGGGGTAATTGCCTCGCGCGGGAGCCGTCCCGTGCTCTACCGTCGCGGCCATGACGTCATGCGATGCGTCCGAAGGCTTCCGGACCGCTCCCGATGGTGCCGGGCTGGTGATCCGGCGAGAGACCGCTGACGATCAGCAGGATGTGCGGGAGGTTCACACGCGCGCCTTCGGTGACGGGGAACGGGTTCCCGGGCTCGTGGAGGCGCTTCGCGTTGCGGAGGCCGCGCTGGCGCCGATGTCCTTCGTCGCCACCGTTGACGACCGGGTTGTCGGGCATGTCCTGCTGAGCGCGACCCGGTTGGACGCTCCGCGCCGGATCGTGGACGTCCTGTCCCTGTCACCGCTGGGCGTGCTCCCGGAGTTCCAGCGTCAGGGGATCGGCACCCGGCTCATCGCGTACGCCCTCGACGCGGCCGACAGCCAGGGGGTGCCGTTGGTGTTCCTGGAGGGTTCGCCGCGTTACTACGGCACGCGCGGCTTCGAGGGTGCCTGCGCGGCGGGCTTCCGTTCGCCGTCGCTGCGCATCCCTGAAGCCGCGTTCCAGGTCGCCCGGTTGTCCGCTCACGAGCCGTGGATGACGGGCACATTCGTCTACTCGGAGCCCTTCTGGGCCTTCGACTGCGTCGGCCTGCGCGACCCCGCGATCTGAGGGCCCGGTCGACGCCGAACGGAATCCGGCGCGGGTGTCGCAGGCAACCTTGTGCGGCGCTCACGCGTATGGGGTGGGGACAGCACTTCCCGACCTCTGGAGGAAAGACATGAAGCTCGCGACCGCACGGGTCCGGCCGCTGATCGCCGTCGGCACCGGCCTGGCCGCCGTGGGCGTCGCCGCCCTGCTGGGCCTGCCGAGCGTGGCGGAGGCATCGCAGACACAGCTCGCGGCCGCCGCGTCGGCTCCGGCGGAAGGCGCCTACTGGCATACGCGGGTGCTGACCCAGCGCACCGGTCCCCGCCAGATGGGCGGCGGCGCGAATCGCTACTGGGTGGTGGAGCAGGCGCTCACCGAGGAATGGACGGCACCTGACGGCAAGGCGTGGCTCGGATACCGGAACGCGGGGGCGTACCCGAAGAGCGCGGCGGACCGGAAGGCGTGGCGTCGCGACGGTTCGCCGTCCAAGTGGACCCGCACGGCCGACGGCCAGGTCGTGAAGCTGTCGACCGAGCCGGACAAGGGGCACGTCGGGCCCGTACGCAGCAAGAACGACAAGTTCTTCCTGGCCGGGCAGTGGCTGACGTACGACGAGGTCCAGCGACTGCCCGCGGACCCGGCCGGCTTGAAGTCCTGGCTCTCCGAGGCCGCGCGGGTCTCACGGGTCAAGCAGGACGACGTGGACCAGTTCGTCACCGGGGCGCTGCCGGAGATGCTCCATCAGCTTCCGGCGCCCAAGAACGTCCGCGCCGCGGCCTACCAGGTCCTGCAGACGATGCCCGCCGTCCGTTCGCAGGGACAGTCCAAGGACGGCATGGGCAGAGCCGGCGCGGCGCTGTCGATCGACCACCCGAAGGTCGTGCAGAAGAACGGACTGACGATCAAGGAGCAGACCGGCCTGATCGTGGACACCGGCACGATGCTTCTGCTGTCCAAGACCCGGACGACCGCGATCAGCGGCAAGCTGTCCCTCAACGAGGCCACGACCGACACCATGATCGAGACGGGCTGGACCGACAACCCGCCGGCCGTGCCCGCCTTGCCGTAGCGGCGTCACGGCGGCGGGGCCGCGCCGGGCCTGGGCTCATGGGAGGCGGCAGGTCCGGGCGGCGCGGGCCTTCAGGAGCCGCGGCGCAGCTCCAGGAGGCCTTCGGCGATCCTTCCGACGCCCTCGGCGATCACGTGTTCGTCGGCGGTGAGGCTGATCCGGAAGCACCGCCTGGCGTGGGACGCGGCCGTGGCGTCCGGCGCCGGGGTGGCGAAGAAGTGGCGGCCGGGGACGACGAAGACCTTCTTGGTCTTCAACAGCCGGTACAGGGCCATGTCGTCGAACCAGTCGTGATCGATCCACAACCAGCAGAACATGCCGCCCTCTCCGGCGTGCAGCCGCCAGGTGACGGACTCGGGCAGGAGGTCGGCCAGCAGGCGCTCGGCGTACAGGCGGCGGGCTCGGTAGAACGGGTTGATCACCGTGGCGGCGAGCCGGTCCAGCAGCCCCGAGGACAGCGCCCTGGCCGCCACCCGCTGCATGAGCTGCGGCGCGTGCAGGACGGAGTTGGCCATGAACGACACCATCGCCCGGATGTACCGGGACGGCCCGATCGCGAATCCGACGCGTTCGGCGGGCATGCCCGCCTTGGACAGGGTGAAGCAGTTGATCAGGTGGTCGTCCCACTGCGGGGCCACCCGGGAGGCGGCGACGCGGGGGAAGGGGGCGCCGTAGGCGTGGTCGACGATCAGCGGCACGTCGTGGCGCCGGGCCAGGTCGATCAGCCGGGCGAGCTCGTCGCCGTCGATGCTGCGGCCGGTCGGGTTGCTGGGGCTGGACAGCAGGAGCATGCCGACCTCGGGGCATCGTTCCACCGCCTCGAAGTCGAAGGCGTAGCGGAAGGACCTGTCGCCGGTCAGCTCGATCTCGGGGGCGATGCCGGTCACGCCGTCGGGGTCCGTGGACAGGCCCAGGTAGCCGGCGTAGTCGGGGGTCATGGGCAGGACCACGCGCTGGAACGAGCCGTCGGCGGTCTGGCCGGAGAACAGCGCGGTGGCGATGAAGAAGAGCATCTGGCTGCCCGGTCCCACCACGACGTTGTCGGCCGTGATGCCCCAGCCGTACCGGGCGTTGAAGGAGGTGACGATCTCCTCGACCAGGGTGGGCATGCCGCGCGAGGGCCCGTAGCGGCTGCTGGTCGCGGCGAAGTCCTCTGCCACGACGGTCGCGGTCAGGTCCCTCCAGGCGTCGATGACCTCCTTGATCTGGGCGGGGTTGCCGATGCTCAGGTTCAGCCAGTCGGACGCGCCCGAGGCGGTGGAGGTCGCGACGTCCTCCATGATGCTCCGCAGGCCCGACATGTCAGACATTTTCTGGCCGCTCCGCGATAACTTCATTCTTGCGTGTCCCTTCTCGGATCTGGCCCGCCGCCGGCACACACCCGCGGTTTATCGTGATCAAGCGAGTCCACCTCATTAGTCGTCGCCGCACAAGACGGTGACGACGTGCGCCGGCCGGCATGGTGCGGTCCTGTCAGGCGAGGAGTTCGGCCAGGCGGGCCATCTCGGCGGGTGGGTCGATCACCGGCTGGATGAGCAGTTCGTCGACGCCGGCCCGTTCGAGGGTGGCGATGCGGGCGCGGAGGTCGTCGCGGGTGCCGACCAGGGCCAGGGTGTTCATCAGCGAGGGCAGGATCAGGTCGCGATCCTGCGGCGCGATGCGTCCGAGGTAGCCGGGGTAGAGCTTGGTGTGCCGGTCGGGCGCGGTGGCGGTGGTGCCGCGCCGGTCGAGAAGTCGCCGCACGGCCTCGCGTTCCCCGGCGTCCAGACGCTCGGCGAAGGCGGCCGTGTCGGCGGCCGTGTCGGCGGCGAAGGTCAGCAGTGACAGGACGAGGTGGCCGGTCGCGTCCCTGGCCGCGTCGCCGTGGGGATCCTCGTCCTCGTCCAGCACGTGCAGTGCGGTGACCACGTAGGAGGCGGGGTCGCGGGGTGCGCCGTGGGCGGCGTGGCGGCGGGCGTCGTGCAGGGCGCGCCAGGCGGTGGGGTCGAGCAGGCCGAAGGAGATCAGGCCGGTGCCGCGGTGGCCGGCGACGGCGGCGGCCTTCGGCCCGGCAAGCGCGGCCACGACGAACTCGATCGGGTCGTCCGTGTGCACGTGCGCCCCGGCGTGCAGGAACCGGACGGCGCGGGCCCGGTCGCCCTCGCGGTACTCGACGCTCCGCCCGGCACACAGGTCCTGCAGCGCGGCGGTGAAGTCCTCCATCGCCGCCACCGAGGCCGGCCGCATGCCCAGCGTGCGGCGGGCGGTGTTCCCGGTGCCGACCCCGCAGATGATCCGGCCCGGCGCCAGGGCGTTGAGGCTGGCCAGCCCGCTCGCGGCGGCCGGGGCCGAGCGCAGCGCCGGTGAGGTCACGCCGACGCCCAGCCTGATGCGGCTGGTGGCCTTCGCGCACAGCCCCAGGGCGACGAAGGGGTCCCCGTGGAGCATCGGGCTGTCGTTCACCCAGAAACTGTGCAGGCCCAGCTCCTCGGCCCGCACGGCGAGATCCTCCACACCGGGCTGGGCGGCGACCACGACGCCTGCGCGCATCTGACCTCCACGAGAGAGTCTCCGAGAAAGGATCGGCTCGAACGTCCTCAGCCTGACAGCCGAAGCCGCTCAGCGCAGTACGGCCGTCAGCAGATCCGCGCCCAGCGCCGTCAGGTCGGGGACGTTGACGGTGTATCGGACGTAACGGCCGTGCCGCCGGGCTGTGAGCAGGCCCGCGCGGCGCAGGACGGCGAGATGGCGGGAGACCTCCGGAGGTGAGAGTTCCCAGGCGTGGGCCAGCTCGCCGGTGGTGTGCGGACCGCGGGCCAGGGTGCGCAGCAGCCGCAGCCGTATCGGATGCGCCAGCGCCTCCAGCCGCAGCGTGACCGTCTCCAGCGACACCGGCTCCGACGGGCCCGCCTCGGCCACGGGGTACTGCACCACCGGCTGCCATCCGGGCGCGTGCACCACCACCAGGTGCGGGCGGCCGAAGACGCTGGGGAGGAAGGTGACCCCCGTGCCGTGGGCGGTGGTGGCGTTGTCCTGCAGCTTGTCCACGACGATGCGGGTGCCGTCCGGCGCCAGGGTGACGGCGCCGGAGACGGACGCGAGCGCCGCCCCCAGGCCCTGGCGCTTCAGCAGGTCGTTCTTCAGGCGCAGGTCGGTGGCCAGTTGTGCGGCGACGCCCGTCCAGGCGGCGTCGAAGAACGCCTCGGCGCACTGTTCGAGGGTGTCGCGCACCCGCGCCCGCACGGCGGCCGGGTCCGCGAGCAGCCGTTCCGCGAACGCCTCCTGGAGCGCGCCGCGGGCCTGGGCCAGGTCCAGCGCCCGCTCGCGCGCCGTCGCGTCGGTGAGCGGCGACGGCGCGGCGAAATGCACCCGGTTGCTGCCGCACGTGGTGATGAGCGCGGCGGTCACGTAGGTCTCGTCGTCGATCCGGTCGACATCGTCCAGCTCCTCGGCGAGGGTCGGCCGGGGACGCGCGGGGACCAGGAAGTCGGCCCGCGAGGAACGCCAGAGGAACTCCGCCTCCCTGAGCCGCTCGGCCAGCTCCGGCCGCAGCCCGGCCCAGACGTCCCCGGCCCAGCCGGCGAGCTGCGGGTGGTGCCCGGGTTCGGCCAGCACGTGCAGCATCGCGGTCAGCTCGGCCAGCGGGGAGGCGGCGAACCGCAGCCGCCCGGACGGCAGGCCGCCGATGTCGATCCTCAGCGTCATCCCCCCATCATCCCTGGCCGGACGGCCGACGACCGCGTCGGTTGACGGTGTCCGTCAACTGGCGGAGCCGTCCCCCGCGGCCGGACGCAAGGTTGGCGCCATGGCATCCACCACCACGATCCGGCCGCGCGCCCTCGTCCGCGCCTCCGGAGGCCCCCGCTACGCCGTCGCCCTGGCCGTGGACGCGCTCGGCACCGGCCTGCTGCGGCCCTTCCTGCTGCTCTACGGGGTGACGGTGCTGAGGCTGTCCGCGCCGGTCACCGGCATCGCCATGACGGCCGGCGTCGTCGTGGGCCTGGTGTGCATGCCCGCGGTCGGCCGATGGCTGGACCGGGGCGCACGCAGCACCGTCGTGGCCGCGTCGATGCTGGTGCGGGTGCTGGGCGTGGCGCTGCTGCTGGCCGCCCCGGCGGGCACCGAGCAGACCGGCTACTCCCACATCTTCGACCAGCCCGGCAAGGTCGCGCTGTCCTTCCAGGGCACCGTGCCGCCCGCGGCGATCCCGTCC
>NZ_JBSGCE010000063.1:0-52963 GCF_053601695.1 Nonomuraea sp. NPDC004702 | reverse complement strand
CGGTCTGCAGAGCGAGAAGATCAGGAACTTCGAGGGGCTCCTGGATGCGCGCGAAAGAGACGCGACGGGGACCAGCGGGTACGGCGGAGGCGTTGCGCGAGGCTGCCAACAGATGTCCTTCCGAGGGCTCGCGGCGGACTGACTACACGCACGCCAGACAACCTCGCAACGTGAGCAAGCATCACGGGTCGTCAAAGGGCAGCGCAAAGGGGCAGTGTAGCCGAACGGCACACGCCTGTCCACTTCGCTCTCGCTGCATGCTCCACGTTGGTCGCAGCATCGCCCGTTCAGCCGCAAACGTCAAGCCCGCGAGCCCGACTTTTAGCCGCCTAGGGGCCCGGACGCTGGGTTTTCTCCCCAGTGTGATCGGGCGCCTACCGCCAGGCCCAAGACGATACCCGCGATCGTGGGCGGTTAACGCTCCGTCACCCCGGGGGTCGAACCCATGCCGACCACCGATGTAGCTGTGACTGGAGTACCCCTATCAAGGGCTTCACCAAACCTGATTTTTGGTAACAATTGAAGGTAGCGGCACGCCCGGCGGCTCAAGCCGTTCCCAGCAGCGTGGACAGCCCCTCGACCAGCCATCGCCCGTCTTGCCTGACCATGACGAACCGGGCTCGGTTCTGGGTCACCTGTTGCTGGGGCCTGTCCTGGTTCGGCACTACTTTTACCGTAACCATGTTCACGAACAACAGGACCTCGACCCTGTCGGGCGTGGCGCGCTCGACGCCGGCGTCCACCACGGCCGCGGTGCGCACGGTCTTCTCGGCCTTGGCCTTGGACACCAGCGACGTGGTGAGCTCCTTGTAATGCCTGGTCAGCTCGCCCGTCGTGTACGCCCCGGCCCTGGCCAGGTCGGCCTCCACCGAGCGGTAGTCGTAGGAGAACATGTCGGGGGCGACCTGGCGGGCCGTCGCCATCGCCTCGGCCCCGGCCCCTTCGGCCCCCCGCAGGTCACGCAGGTCGAACCACATCCTGGGCACCAGCACGCCCGCGACGATCACCAGGACGCCGAGCAGCACCACAGTGACGGTTCTCACACCACCTGCACCACCTTCGACACCAGCCACACGCCGCCGGCCTTGGTCACGTCCATCGTCCAGCGGTAGAAGCGCTCCTGGGGCGGGCTCTTGGAGCCGTCCCAGCGGATCTCGGCGTCGGCCACCACCAGCACCTTCGCGGTGCCGCCGGACATCGACACCAGGCCGGTCGCGCGCAGGACGCCGTGCTGGACGACCTTGTTGGCGACCGTGGTGCTCTTGAGCTTGCCCGCGATGGCCTGGTAGCCGGTTCTGGCCCCGCCCGTGCAGGTGTCGAGGATGCGCTGCACGTCGGCGTCGACGGTCCTGTAGTCGAGCGAGACCAGGTTCTTGGCGTGGGTGCCGGCCGCGAGCAGCGCGGCCTGCCGGTCGTCGGCCAGGGCCTGCGCGTCACGCGCCTGGAGGGAGATCCACACGCCGGCGGCGACGAGCGCCGCCAGCGTCACGCTGAGGGCGGCCACGAGGATGCGTGCCGGGCGCGCGGGAAGTGCTCCCACCTGTGCTCACCCCTTCCGGCCGGTCGCCGGATCATAACCCGCGAGCCAGTCCTGAAGCCCTGGAATCGACGGAGGCGGTTGGGGAGCCGGGGCGTTGCGGGCACCGCGCACGCCGGTCGCGCTGCCGCGCGGCTCCCTGCAGAACGCCTCCGGGTCGGGCGGCCGGGTGCTGACGTCGTGGGGCTGCCGCCTGCGTACGCGCTCGTAGCCGCGGGTGCAGGGCCTCGGGACGTTGAGGTCGAGGTCGAGGCCGAAGTGCAGGCCGTCCCGGTCGACCACGGAGAAGGCGCCCGCGACGGCGGCCGGGTAGCCGATCAGGAGCTGCCGGAGGGCGGTGACCCGGGCGGAGACCGTCCGGCCGCCGATCACCAGGTGGGTCAGGAGCGGGCGCAGGTGAGGCGCGACGCCGTCGGTCAGGCGTTCGAGCTGCTCGGCCGCGCGCGGGGTGCGGCCGATCACGTGGGCGAGGTCGCCGCGACCGTCGCGGAGCGAATCGGTCAAGCTCGCCAGATTCCCGGCGAATGCCTTCAGATGGCTCCCAGAGGCCCGCTGAGCGTCGAGCACGGTCTCCCCGTCGTGCAGGACCGCGACCGTCTCGGGAAGGACGCTCTCGGCCTGTCCGAGCAGCTTCTCGCCCGCGTCGGCCAGCCGTCGCAGGGCCGGCCCGTTGCCGCCGAGCCCCTTGTCCAGCTCGGTCACGACCGTCTCCAGGTCGCGCGGGTCGATCGCGGCCAGCAGGCGGTCGGTGTCGCCGAGCAGCCTGGACGTGGGAACCGGCAGCCGCGTGTGCGCGCGGTCGATCACGTCCCCCTCCCGCAGGTACGGCCCCGCGCCCCCGGCGGGCCGCAGGTCCAGGTACTGCTCCCCCACCCCCGACCGGTTGGCCACCACCGCCAATAGGCCGCGTGCCGGGACGGGGTCGCCGGACCCGAGCCTGACCACGGCCCGCGCGCCGTCGCCCGCCACCGCCAGCGACTCCACCCGGCCGATCGGCACCCCTCGGTAGGTCACCTCCGAGCCGTCGAACAGCCCGCCCGCGTCGGCCAGCTCGACCGTGACCCGGTAGGCGGGGTCGAACAGGTCTGCGCCCACCCGGGCGTACCTGACCAGCGTGTACGCCACCGCCACCACCCCGATCAGCGCGAACGCCAGCAGCCTGACGGTCATCGCGCACCGCCCAGCAGGTTGCGCAGCGTGGCGCCGGGCGAGGCGTCGACGGTCAGGTCGGTGTTGGCGTAGTCGCCGCGCAGCATGGACGAGGCCGACCCCGGGAACGGGAACGTGATCGCGGTCGCCAGCCCCGACGCGACGCTGTCGCGCGCCCGGTCGAGGTTGAGCAGGAGCTCCCGCAGGTGGCGGAGGTCGGCGAGGGCGTCGGCCTGGGAACGCTCGACGACACGGGTGGCAGTGCGGCCGAGCCGGTCGAGGGCGGCGAGCATGGCGGTCAGGCCCGCGCGCTGGCCCTTGAGCAGGGCGACGGCCGGGCCGATCTCGGTGGCGGTGGCCCTGATCGTGGCGCGCTGGGCGGCCAGGGTGCCGGTGAGGCCGTCGAGGGCGTCGATCAGCCGGACGATCTGCTTCCTGGAGCCGTCGAGCCCCGCGGCGAACGCGCCGAGCCTGCGCAGCAGGTCCTTCAGCCGGGCCGAGCGGCCGTCGAGCACGTCGGCCAGCTCGCGGTTGACGGTCGCGAGCTGGTCGAGGCCGCCACCGTCGACCAGCAGGGAGGCGGCCGACAACACCTCCTCGACCTCGGCGGTCGTGCTCGTCCGGGCCACCGGGATCGGGCCGTTCAGCCGCCCGCCCCCGGCGGGCAGCAGTTCGACGAACTTCTCCCCCAGCAGGCTCGTCTGCGAGATCGCCGCCGAGGTGCGGTCGGGCAAGGCGACGTCGCCGCGTACCTGGCAGACCACGTCGGCCCGCCAGTCGTCGCCCAGCTCCACGCCGGTGACCTCGCCCACGGTGACGTCGTCGACCTTGCACGGCGAGCGCGGCACCAGGTCCAGCGCGTCGGCGAACCGGATGGTCACCGCGTACGGCCGCGCGCCCAGGTCGGCGCCGCCGGGCAGCGGCAGCGAGGCCACCCCCTCGAAGCCGCAGCCGGCCAGGGTCGCGAGCAGCAGCGCCAGGACGAGCAGGCCTCTCATCGCACGGGTCCTTCCGGCAGGGGGTCGGGCGGCCGGATCGAAGCGGGCAGCGGGACCAGGTTCTGGATGATCGTGTCGAACCAGCGCCCGTTGCCGGTCGCGTCGGCGAGCTGCCGGGTGAACGGCCCGAGCAGGGCCAGCGACCGGTCGAGGCTCTCCTCCTGGCGGCGCAGCACGGCGACGAACGAGCGCAGCCGTTCGAGCGCGGGTCGCAACGTGGTCCTGTTGTCGGCGACCAGCCCGTCGATCTGCCCGGCCAGCACCACCGTGTTGACCAGCAGCCCGTGGACGACCGCCCGCCGCGCGGAGACCTCGCGCAGCAGCAGGTCGCCGTCGGTGACCAGGCCGTGCAGGTCGGCGTTGCGGCGGGCCAGCAGGCCGGTGACGGTACGGGCGTGGCCGACCAGGTCGTGGAGGCGGGCGTCGCGGGCGGCGATGGTGCGCGAGAGCCTGCCGAGCCCCCGGAGGGAGGCCCGGATCTCCGTCGAGGAGCCTTCCATGGTCTGCGACAACACGGTCATGGCCGCGGCCAGGGCCCGCTCGTCGACGCGTCCCGCAGCCGCGCCCAGGTCGGCGACGGCGGGCGCGACCTCGTAGGGGACGCTCGTGCGCGACAGCGGGATCTGCCCCTGGAGCCGGCCGCCGCCCTCGGGGACGAGCATGACGAAGTGGGCGCCGAGCAGGGTCTTGATCCGGATGTCCGCCCTGGTCAGCGAGCCGAGCCGGACGTCGTCGGCCACCCGCAGATCGACGCGGACGTGGTCGCCTTCGAGATCGACGCCGGTGACCTCCCCGACCTTGACCCCGGCGATCATCACGTCGTCGTGCTCGCGCAGGCCCGCCGAGTCGGCGAACGCGGCCGAGTACGTGCTGCCGCGCGGCAGGCCGCCGACCGCCAGGGCCGCCACGACCAGCGCGAGGGCCACGACGATGCCGCCGACGCCCAGCGGCACGGGGTCGCGTCTCCTGAAGGGGGTCAGTGGCATCGCGGGCTCCCGTTGACGATCTTCGGAGTGCGCACGCCGCCGCTCCTGACCGTGAGTGAGCAGAGGTAGAAGTTGAACCAGGACCCGTAGGAGGAGGCCCGGACGAGCCGGCCGAGCCGGTCGGGGGCGCGGGCGAGGGTGTCCTCGACCAGGGCGCTCCTGGCGTTGAGCGCCGTGAGCAGCCCGTCCGCGTGCCGGACGCTCGCCCGCAGGTCGGGCCGGGCCCTGCGGACGAGGTCGCCGGTGACGGCGGTGAGACGGTCGAGGGTGGCCAGCGAGTCGCCGATGGCCTCGCGGTCGCCGGCCAGGCCGCCGATCAGGGCGCGCAGGTCGATCAGCAGGCGGTCGTAGTCGTGTTCCCGGCCGGCGATCTCGCCGAGCACCGTGCCGAGATTGGTGATCACGCGGCCGATCACGGCGTCGCGGTCGGCGAGCGTGCCGGTGAGGGAGGCGATGTGGCCGAGCAGGGCCTCGACCGTGCCGCCCTCGCCCTGGAGCACCTGGACGATCTGCCAGCTCAGCTTGTTGACGTCCTGGGGGCGGATGGCGTTGAGCAGCGGCCGGAAGCCGTTGAACAGGGCCGTGACGTCGAGGGCCGGGCGGGTGCCGGCCACGCGGGCGCCGGGCGGCAGCAGGCCGGGGCCGCCGGCGCCGGTGGACAGCGTCAGGTAGCGGTCGCCGACGAGGTTGCGCCACCGGACGGCGGCCACGACCGAGCGGGGCAGCGCGGTGGCGCGCCGTACCGAGAAGGCGACCTCGGCCTGGACGCCCGCCAGCGTGACGCTCTCGACCCGGCCGACCCGCACGCCGGCGATGCGCACCTCGTCGCCCTCGCGCAGCCCCGAGGCGTCGGTGAACAGGGCGTGGTAGACGACCGCGGCGGTGAAGCGGGCGCCCGAGATCGTGACCGCGAGGGTGGCCACGCACAGGGCTGTGACGAGGGCGAAGACGGCCAGCTTGAGCGCCGGCCCGAGCGTGGTCATCGCAGCATCAGCCTCGCCAGATCGGCCGTGCCGTCGTCGAAGCGCACCCCCGGGAAGGGCACGGGCGCGTGGTCGGGCAGGCCGTAGCAGGCCGGGCCCCTGCGGTCGGCGTAGCGCGGGGTGTCCTTGCCCGGTTCGTACGGGTGCGCCGGCCGGACGATCTCCAGCACCGCCTTCGCGCTGCCGTGGCCGAAGGCGTTGTCCAGCAGCGGCCGGAGGCGGTCCAGGCCGCGCAGCACGCACGGGATGACGGGCGCGTGATGGGCGGCCACGTCGAGGGCCGGGCGGACGACGTGCGGCAGGCCGACGATGCCCGGCTCGTCCGTGGTCAGCAGGCGGTCGGCGGCGGTGGCGGCCCGGGTGACGGCCGTGCCGGCCGGGCCGATGGGGGCGGCGGTGAGGGTGCGGCTGATCGCGGCGCTGTTGGCGAGGGTGCGCAGCAGGTCGGGGGCGGCCTGGCCGTACCGGGCGGTGACGTCGGCGAGCTTGGCGATGTCCCGCTTCAGCGCCGGCAGGTGGGGCTGGAGGCGGCGCAGGTAGGCGTCGGTTCTGTCCAGGGTCGTGCCGAGCCGGGCGCCGCGGCCGTCCAGGGCGGTGGCCAGGGCGTTCAGGACGGCGTTCAGGCGTTCGGGGTGGACGGCGCGCAGGTGGGCCAGCAGGCGGTCGAGGATCTCGGTGATCTCGACGGCGGCGGCCGATGACCTGATCACGTCGCCGTCGCGCAGCGGGCCGCGCGGCGAGCTGGGCGGGATCAGGGCGACGTACTTCTCGCCGAACAGGGTCTTGGCGCGCAGCTCGGCGGTGGAGGCGCGGTCGACGTCGTGGTCGAGGGCCAGGATGAGGCGGGCGCCGTGGTCGGCGGGCGCCAGGTCGGCCACCTCGCCGACCACGACCCCGTTGACCTTGACGTCGGCCCGGCGGTCGAGCTGGAGCCCGGCGGCCGGCAGCAGCAGCGTGACGTGCCGGGCGGTGGAGAACGCCTTCGTGTAGACGGCCAGCGTCAGGGCCGTGAAGGCGGCGATGATCGCCAGGAGTGCGGCGCCGTGTCTCATCCGGCCAGCCTCACCGTCGTGGTCGTGCCCCAGATGGCCAGGCCGAGCAGGAGGTTGGCGACGTTGACCGTCACCAGCACCGCGCGCACGGCCCGCCCGACCGCCACGCCGACCCCGGCCGGCCCGCCGGTGGCGTGGAAGCCGTGGTAGCAGTGGATGAGGATCACCAGGACGGCGAAGACCATCGCCTTGCCGAAGGACCACAACACGTCGTAGGGCGACAGGAACAGCTCGAAGTAGTGGTCGTAGGTGCCCGTGGACTGGTCGTGCAGCACGGTCACGATCAGGCGGGTGGCGAGGTAGGAGGCGAGCAGGCCGAGCACGTACAGGGGCATGACGGCGGCGAAGCCGGCGATCAGCCGCGTGGTGACCAGGAACGGCACCGGGGGGACCGCCATGACCTCCAGCGCGTCGACCTCCTCGCCGACCCGCATCGCGCCGAGCTGGGCGGTGAATCCGCAGCCCACGGTGGCCGACAGGCCGATGGCGGACACCAGCGGGGCGATCTCGCGGGTGTTGACGTAGCTGGACAGGAAGCCGGTGAAGGCCGAGCCGCCGATGCGGTCGAGGCCGGTGTAGCCCTGCAGGCCGACCTCGGTGCCGGTGAAGAAGGTCATGAAGGCGACGATCGTCATCGTGCCGCCGATCACCGCCAGGCCGCCGCTGCCCAGCCCGACCTCGGCCAGCAGCCTGAGCACCTCGCGCCGGTGGCGCGCGCCGGCCGGGAGGGCCCTGATCGCCCTGGCGTAGAACTCGCCCTGCCGGTCGAGCGCCCTCATGACCGCGCCAGCTCGTTGTAGACCGCGCTGATCAGGAAGTTCTCGGCGAACAGCAGCAGGGCGGCGAACACCACGGCCTGGTTGACCGCCTCCCCCACGCCCTTGGGCCCGCCCGCCGCGCCCAGCCCCTTGTACGCGGCGACGAGCCCCGTCGTGACCCCGAAGACCAGCGCCTTGCCCTCCGACACCCACAGGTCGGAGACCTCGGCCAGGGCGTTGAACGACTGCAGGTACGCGCCGGGCGAGCCGCCCTGGACGACCACGTTGAACAGGTAGCCGGCGACCAGCCCGACCGTGACGACCAGGCCGTTGAGCAGCGGCGCGACCAGCGCGCACGCGGCGACCCTGGGCACGACGAGCCGGTGGAGGGGGTCCACGGCGAGCACCTCCATGGCGTCGATCTCGTTCCTGATCCGGCGGGCGCCGAGGTCGGCGCAGATCGCGCTGCCGGCCGCGCCCGCGATCATCAGCGCGGTCACCACCGGGCCCGCCTCGCGGACGATGCCGAGCACGGCGGTGGCCCCGGTGAAGGACTGGGCGCCGAACTGGCGGATCAGGTTGCCGGTCTGCATGGCGAGCACGGCCCCGAAGGGGATGGCGACCAGGGCGGTGGGCAGGGCGCTCACGCTGACGATGAACCACGCCTGCCGGACGAGCTCGCGCACCTGGAACGGCCGTCGCGCGGCGGCCCTGGCGGTGTCGAGCGACATGGCGACGAACCGCCCGACCTCCGCCGTCACCATGTGCGGCCGATCGAACGCATGCCGTCACCGTCATGGGTCGCGAGGAGGTGTTTCTCGGTCGGATTCATGATCTAGGCGACGCCGTCCGCGTGGGCGTCGATCAGCCTGGGGTACTCCTCCAGCCAGTTGCGGCCGCGTTCGTCCACGAACGAGCCCTGCGGCGGGATCACGCCGTGGGCCGCCAGCCACCGGCCGGGCGGCTGCTGCGAACGGCGCAGCACGTTGCCGCTCGGCATGAGCTGCGGCGGGATCGGCGGCAGCCCGCCGGGGTCGTGGCCCATCCGGGCCTCGGCCTCCAGCTCGGAGACGTCCTTCTCCTCCGACATGCCGATCGGGCCGTGCCTGCGGGCGTTGAGGAACTGCCGCACCACCGGCTCGTCGCTGGACAGCAGCATCTCGCGCGGCCCGAACATGACCAGCTCGCGGCGGAACAGCAGCCCGATGTTGTCGGGGACCGTGCGGGCGGTGTTGATGTCGTGGGTGACGATCAGGAACGTGGCCTCGATGTCGGCGTTGATGTCGACGATCGTCTGGTTGAGGAAGGCGGTGCGGACCGGGTCGAGGCCGGAGTCAGGCTCGTCGAACAGGATGATCTCGGGGTCGAGCACCAGCGCCCTGGCCAGCCCGGCGCGTTTGCGCATGCCGCCGGAGATCTCGCCGGGCAGCTTGCCCTCGGCGCCGACCAGCCCGACCAGGTCGATCTTGTCCATCACGATCCGGTGGATCTCGGCCTCGGTCTTCCTGGTGTGCTCGCGCAGCGGGAAGGCGATGTTGTCGTAGAGGTTGAGCGAGCCGAACAGGGCGCCGTCCTGGAACAGCACGCCGAACAGCCGGCGCAGCTCGTAGAGCTGGCGTTCGGGGCAGCTCGCCAGGTCGTGGCCGTCGATCCAGATGTGACCGCGATCGGGACGCAGCAGGCCGACCAGCGTCTTGAGGAAGACGGACTTGCCGGTGCCCGACGGGCCGAGCAGCACCGAGATCTCACCCGCGGGCAGCGTGAGCGAGACATCCTCCCAGATGACCTGCCGACCGAACGACTTGGTCAACCCCTCGACCACGACCTCGACGCCCACTGGCCACCTTCCCGATCACAGGGAGCACTCAGGGGATAACGTGCCGCACACTTTACTTCCAGGATGGACTCGCGGTGGCGGCGTTCCGAGGAATTGGAACCGGTTCCAATAACTTGTTACTCGGCGCTGTCGGGTCCGGTAAGGGCGCGCAGGCTCGGGCGCAGCAGCCGGGCGATGCGCTCCGGCGGGGCGTCGCGCAGCTCAGGCAGTTCGAGCAGCTGGTGGCCGACGGTCACGCCGAGCAGGATCGTGGTCATCAGGGCCGCGCGCAGGCGGGCGTCCTCGCCGGGGATCGAGGCGGCGAGCCTGTCGACCTGCCGGGCGAGCGCCTCGCGGGCCGCCGTGCCCGCCTCGGGGTGGGTGAGCATCGAACGCATCATCGCCAGCGAGCCCTGGGGCAGCTCGCCCATCTTCACGTCGAGGGTGCCGAGCAGGTGCTCGACCAGCTCCTCGGGGGTGGCGGCGGCCTCGGGGGCGGGCGTGGCGCGCACGGCGGCCCTGAAGAGCTCCTGCTTGTTGCCGAAGTACTGCATGACCAGGGCCGGGTCGACCTCGGCGGACTTCGCGACCGCCCTGATGGTGGCGCGCTCGTAGCCGACTTCGGCGAACAGCGCCCTGGCCGCGTCGAGGATCCTTCCCTCGGTTCTGCGCCGCCGTTCGGCACGGGGAAGCACTCGCTCGCTCACGGTCCGACTCTACCTGTGTTGACCGTTCGCCCGGATTCGCTCTACGCTCGTTGAGTCAACGAGTGTTGAGCGAGATGTGAGGGGTTGTGGCCATGACCGTCGAGGAGATCGTCGGCGCCTTCCACGGCGCGATGCTGCGCAAGTCGGCCGACGAACTGGCCGACCTGTACGCGGAGGACGGCAGGCACGAGTTCCCGTTCGGCGGGCTGCCGCCGTACGAGGGGCGGGAGGCGGTGCGGGCGGGGTACCGGGCGTCCTGGGGCGCCTCCCCCGCCGTGCCGCAGGAGGTGGAGCGGGTCGCGTTGCACCGTACGGACGATCCCGAGGTGGTGGTCGTCGAGCAGAACGCGCACGTCAAGGTGGGTGAGCGGGCGATCGTCGTCCCGGGGCTGCTGATGCTGCGGGTCAGGGATGGCCGGATCGTCCACTGCAAGGACTTCATGGACGCGAGCGCCATCGCCAAGGTCCGCGAGGCCGCCCACGGGATCACTTCGGGGTGAGGTAGAGAACCGCGATGCCGCCGCCGGTGGGCCGGGCGATGAGACGCGGAGGAGAATGTCCCGTTACATGCGAAAAGAGGCGGTCACACCCGGCACCAGGGTGTGTCCGCCTCTTCCGAAGAGCTGTGTGAAGTGGGAAGTTACTTCACGGTCACGGTGGCGCCGGCGCCCTCGAGGGCAGCCTTGGCCTTCTCCGCCTGCTCCTTGTTGACCTTGCCGTCGAAGACCGGCTTGGGAGCGCCGTCCACCAGGTCCTTGGCCTCCTTGAGGCCCAGGGACGTGAGGGCGCGGATCTCCTTGATGACCTGGATCTTCTTGTCGCCGGCAGCCTCGAGGATGACGTCGAACTCGTCCTGCTCCTCAACGGCGGCGGCCTCGCCACCGCCACCGGCGGCGGGGGCGGCGGCGACCGCGACGGGGGCGGCGGCCTTGACGTCGAAGACCTCTTCGAAGTTCTTCACGAACTCGGACAGCTCGAGGAGGGTCATCTCCTTGAACGCGTCGAGCAGCTCGTCGTTGCTGAGCTTCGCCATGATGCTTTTCCTTACGTTTAGGACTTGCAGAAAACTAGGAACGGGACCGCGGAAGTTGCGGCAACCCCCGTGTTACTCGCCCGCTTCTTCGCGCTTGGCACGAAGGGCGTCGGCCAGCTGAGCCATCTGCGTGGGCAGCGCGGCGAAAACCGCGGCGGCAGCGCTCTGCTTCGCCTTGAGAGCACCGGCGAGCTTAGCGAGGAGGACCTCGCGGGACTCGAGGTCGGCGAGCTTGGTGATCTCGGTGGCGTCGAGCGTCTTACCGTCGAGCACACCACCCTTGATCACCAGAAGGGGATTGGCCTTGGCGAAGTCACGCAGACCCTTGGCCGCCTCGACAACGTCGCCGTTGACGAAGGCGATCGCGGTCGGGCCCGTGAGCAGGTCGTCGGGGAACGACAGACCGGCTTCGTTGGCCGCGATCTTGGTCAGGGTGTTCTTCGCCACGGCGAACTTCGCATTCTCACCAAGAGCAACGCGCAGCTGCTTGAGCTGAGCGACGGTGAGACCGCGGTACTCGGTCAGAACGGCGGCGCTGCTGCCTTCGAACTCGCTCTTGAGCTCGGCAACGGCTGTCGCCTTATCCGCCCTCGCCATGGGCCTCCTTCCAGGTGTGCCGCCGGCGAAGGCCCCTGGAAATGAGAACAGCCCCGGGCGCAGGGGCGCACGGGGCTCACATATGGAACTGCACCATATGGGAAACTCGCATCACACCTGCGCGGGCCGTCCACAGAACGTGGATCCTTCGGTCGCCAGGACTGATGCACCTGACGACGACCGGCGGTCTTCGGCAACGACCAGAGTACGTGCTGGTCGCCGAGTTTCCAAATCGGTTCTCAGTTGACGGTCGTCTTCGGCAGCTCGCCGACCTGGTCCGCGGGCGGGGCCTCCACCTTCACGGGCTCGTTGAAGCCCTTGAACAGCAGGGTGGCGTCCAGCGTCGCGCCCTCCTTGGAGCCGTTCAGGGTGAGCTTGCGGGGCAGGCCGTCGCCGGCCACCCAGATGTCGAACTTGACGTCCTTGAGCTCGGCGAGGTTCGTCCTGGCCTGCTGCTGCTTGTCGGCGGGCAGCTGACCGACGGCGGCGTCCACGGGGAACGTGCCGCTGTAGTGGGTGGTGTCCGCGCCGTTGACGCTCTCGGTGCCGACCTGCTTCACGTCCTTGGACACGGTGACCAGCTTGGTCACGTTGGCGAGGTCGAACTGCTGGATCTGGCTGAGGTACTGGTTGACCTGGTTCTGGTCGCCCACTTCGTTGAGCGCGACCTTGATCCACGGCTTGGTGGCGCCGACGAGCTGCTTGAGCGCCTCGACCTTCACATAGACGGTGTCGCCCTGGAGGACGGCGCGCACGCCGCCCGGCAGGTTCCGGCCGCCCATGTCGACGGTGTCGAGGGTCAGGTCGACGGCGAGCTGGGGCTTGCTCTGGTAGAGCATGCGGCCCTGCACCTTGCCGTTGCCCTCTTGGGGGTGCGTCACGTTCGCGACGGCGTCCACCGTGTAGCTGGTGACCTCTGCGGTCTTCTGCGCGGCCTGCGCAAGCACCTCTGAGGCGGCCAGGTTGACCTGGATGGGCTGCACGTTCGTACCGCACCCGGCGACCGAGGCCGCGATGAGAGCAGCTCCGGCCACGGCGGTGGCGAGACTTATCCTGCGCTTCAGCATGTTTTGACCCTACGGTTGGCTTGTCCCATCGTGGCGACTTCCCCGCATAAATCGGGGAAAACCCAGGGTTCTCCCCCACAGGCTGTGCACGATTTCTGCACAACCCCGCTCACCTGGAGAGATCATCCGGGCCGAAAAACCCGGACGAAACGGCTCCGCCCCAGTGCCCGGCGGCACCGGGACAAAGCGAGGCCCGATGTCCGGCGGCACCCGGACAAAGCGAGGCCCGGTGCCCGGTGGCACCCGGACAAAGCGAAAGGCCCCCGCCTGAGACAGGCGGGGGCCTTTCGAAGAACGTGCGGCCGTTACGCGTCGAGCTCGGCGGTCAGGCCACGGGTGAGGTTGGGGTCGACGGGGACGCCGGGGCCCATGGTGGTGGAGAAGGTGACCTTCTTCAGGTAACGCCCCTTGGCTGCCGACGGCTTGAGACGCAGCACCTCGTCAAGGGCGGCGGCGTAGTTCTCGATGAGCTGACGCTCGGGGAACGACGTCTTGCCGATGATGAAGTGCAGGTTGGCCTGCCGGTCGGTGCGGAACTCGATCTTGCCGCCCTTGATCTCCGTCACGGCCTTGGCGACGTCGGGCGTCACGGTGCCGGTCTTGGGGTTGGGCATGAGACCGCGCGGGCCGAGCACGCGGCCCAGACGGCCGACCTTGCCCATGAGGTCAGGGGTGGCGACCACGGCGTCGAACTCGTTGAGCCGGTTGCCCTTGGCGATCTCGTCGATCAGCTCGTCGGCGCCGACGATGTCGGCGCCCGCCTCGCGGGCTGCCTCGGCACGGTCACCGGTCGCGAAGACCAGGACCCGGGCGGTCTTACCGGTGCCGTGCGGGAGGTTGACCGTGCCGCGCACGATCTGGTCGGCCTTGCGAGGGTCGACACCCAGCCGCAGCGCCACTTCCACGGTGGCGTCGAACTTGGTGGTCGACGTCTCCTTGGCCAGCTTCGCGGCGTCGGCGGGCGTGTAGAGCTTGTCGCGGTCGACCTTGGCCGCCGCGTCCTTGTGCGCCTTGCTGCGCTTCATGTCTGTCTCCTTGTGGTACGCGGGCCGGGACCCGGCCCTCCCACGGATCTGGGAAAGGTCTTAGTCGGCGATCGTGATGCCCATCGACCGGGCGGTGCCGGCGATGATCTTCTCTGCAGCCTCGACGTCGTTGGCGTTGAGGTCGGGCATCTTGGTCTCGGCGATGCTGCGCAGCTGCTCGCGCGTCAGCCGGCCGACCTTGTCCTTGTGGGGGACGGCGCTGCCCTTGTCGAGACCCAGGGCCTTCTTGATCAGCTCAGGCGCCGGGGGCGTCTTCGTGATGAAGGTGAAGCTGCGGTCCTCGAAAATGGTGATCTCAACGGGGATGATGTTGCCCCGCTGGGACTCCGTGGCAGCGTTGTACTGCTTGACGAAGTCCATGATGTTGACGCCGTGGGGACCGAGGGCGGTACCGACCGGCGGAGCGGGCGTGGCCTGGCCAGCGGGGAGCTGGACCTTGACGAGCGCCGCGATCTTCTTCTTCGGAGGCATGAGTCCTTCTCCGGGTCCTGATCGTGATGCTGTCCGGACGCGGATGCGCCCGGACATGTCGGAAGGCCACCCTTCGCGAAAGGCGGCCGACCGAACGTCTAAGTGTAGGTGATCGTCTTAGATCTTCGAGACCTGGTTGAACGAGAGCTCGACCGGGGTCTCACGACCGAAGATCGAGACGAGCACCTTGAGCTTCTGCGACTCGGGGCTGATCTCGCTGACCGAGGCGGGCAGGGTGGCGAAGGGGCCGTCCATGACCGTGACGGACTCGCCGATCTCGAACTCGACCGTGGGGCCGCTGGCCGCCTTGGTGGTGGCCTTCTTGGCCTCCTCGGTCGGCTCGGGCGCCAGCAGCTTGGCGACCTCGTCGAGGCTGAGCGGGCTCGGCTTGTTGGACAGGCCGACGAAACCGGTCACGCCGGGCGTGTTGCGCACGGCGGCCCAGGACTCGTCGGTCAGCTCCATGCGCACCAGGACGTAGCCGGGCAGCACGCGCTCCTTGACCGGGACCTTCTTGCCGCTCTTGAACTCCTGGACGGTGTGCGTGGGCACCTCGACCTGGTAGATGTAGTCCTCCATGTTGAGCGACACGTTGCGGCTCTCGATGTTGGACTTCACGCGGTTCTCGTAGCCGGCGTAGGAGTGGATCACGTACCACTCGCCGGGGAGCCCGCGCAGGGAGCTCTTGAACTCCTCGACCGGGTCGACGTCGGGCAGGATCTCGGCCTCCGCGTCGGCGGGGGCCTCCTCCGACTCTTCGACCTCGTCGGTCTCGTCGGCCTCCTGGAGAGCCGCCTCGACGCCTTCGTCGCGAGCCTCACCCAGCTCGTCGCCCCATTCGTCGGTGGCCTCTCCCAGCTCGTCGTCGCCCCGCTCGTCGCGGGGTTCCTCGGCCGGAACAGAAGACTCGGACACGTGACCTTTCCTCATTTCCTCGAATCGAATGGTGTCGCCGTCAGCCGACACCACACGGTGTCGAGCTAGGCGGGATCACTCCCCGCCGAAGACGCGGAGGACGGCCCAGCCCAGAGCGGCGTCGAGCCCATAAACGATCGCCACCATGATCAGAACGAATACCAGAACGACCGTGGTGTAGGTGATGAGATCCTTGCGTGTCGGCCAGATGACCTTGCGGAGCTCGTTGACGACCTGCCGGTAGAAAAGGGCAGGTGAAGTGCGTGTCTTCTTCTCGCCACTGGGCTTGCCTGCGGTCTCGCCGCGCGTGTCGATCGCCACAGTCCTCACCTGAATCTGTCGTATCCAACGCAGTTTTGCGGCGCGCTTACACGCCATTATTGCGCGGACCGCACTCGCAGGGCACGAGGGACTCGAACCCCCAACCGCCGGTTTTGGAGACCGGTGCGCTACCAATTGCGCCAGTGCCCTATGTCGTCAACCACACTACCCTGATTGACTCACTGCCTGGACCGAACCGCTCGCCGACATGCGGCGGAAGGACCAGGCGAAAGCATACGGGGGATTGCCCGGTACGTCGAACCCAAACCTGATCGCCCAGGTCACGCCCGCGTGGGAGCATGGGAGGCATGTCCACGCGACCCCGTATCTCCGCAAGAATCTCCGCGATTTCCGAGTCCGCCACGCTCGCGGTGGACGCCAAGGCGAAGGCGATGAAGGCCGCCGGCCGCCCGGTCATCGGCTTCGGCGCCGGCGAGCCCGACTTCCCGACGCCCGGCTACATCGTCGAGGCGGCGGTCGAGGCGGCCCGCGACCCGCGCAACCACAAGTACACGCCGGCCGGCGGCCTTCCCGAGCTGAAGCAGGCCATCGCCGACAAGACGCGGCGCGACTCCGGCTACTCCGTCGAGCCGTCCCAGGTGCTCGTCACCAACGGCGGCAAGCAGGCCGTCTACGAGGCGTTCGCGACGCTGCTCGACCCGGGCGACGAGGTCATCGTGGTCGCCCCCTACTGGACGACCTACCCCGAGGCGATCAAGCTGGCCGGGGGCGTGCAGGTCGACGTGGTGACCGACGAGTCCACGGGCTACCTGGCCGGCGTCGAGCAGCTCGAAGCGGCCCGTACCGAGCGTACGAAGGTGCTGCTGTTCGTCTCGCCGTCCAACCCGACGGGCGCGGTCTACTCGCGCGAGGAGACCGTGGCGATCGGCCGGTGGGCGGCCGAGCACGGGCTGTGGGTGGTCACCGACGAGATCTACGAGCACCTGGTCTACGGCGGCGCCGAGTTCACCAGCATCGCCACGGCCGTGCCCGAGCTGGGCGACCGGGTCGTGATCCTCAACGGCGTGGCCAAGACGTACGCGATGACCGGCTGGCGGGTGGGCTGGCTGATCGGCCCGGCCGACGTGGTCAAGGCCGCCGCCAACCTGCAGTCGCACGCCACCTCCAACGTGGCCAACGTGTCGCAGAGGGCCGCGCTGGCCGCGGTCTCCGGCGACCTGTCGGCCGTGGCGGAGATGCGGTCGGCCTTCGACCGGCGGCGCCAGACCATGGTGCGGATGCTCAACGAGATCCCGGGCGTGTTCTGCCCGGAGCCGAAGGGGGCGTTCTACGCGTACCCGTCGGTCAAGGAGCTGCTGGGCAAGGAGCTGCGCGGCCGGCGGCCCGGGTCGTCGGCGGAGCTGGCCGAGCTGATCCTGGAGGAGGCCGAGGTGGCGGTCGTGCCGGGCGAGGCGTTCGGCACCCCCGGCTACTTCCGGCTGTCCTACGCCCTCGGTGACGACGATCTGGTCGAGGGCGTCAGCCGGATGGCCAAGCTGCTGTCCGAGGCTCACTGAGCGGCTTACGGGGCGCCCCGCCGGCCTTCCGGGGCCGCGGCGGGGCGCCTGACGCCAGCTCAGGAAGCGGCTCGGGAGGCGGCTCGGGGAAGCGGCTCAGGGAAGCGGCTCAGGAGGCGGCGGGTCTGACGGCGGCGGCGGTCTGGCGGAGCTGGGCGGTCATGCCGGGCGTGGCGGCGAGGTAGACGGCCGTGCCGGGGCTCTCCAGCCACATGAAGTTGCGCAGGCCGTCGCGGCTCGTCCAGCGCAGCGCGGGTTTGCCGCGGTAGGCGGTCAGGGTCGAGCGGGCCACCAGCGTGGCGAACTGCTCGGCCGTCCGCACGCCGCACACCACGCCCACCCGCAGTTGCTCGTCCTCGTCGTCGCGCCACGTCACGCCCCTGACCGTGAGCCGCCTGGCGAGCGCGCCCAGGCGGCCGAAGGTGCCGGCGCGGGCCAGGGGCGGGGGCGCGCCGGGGATCTCCAGCCTGGTCGATCCGCAGGCCAGCGTGACGGGTTCCCCGGTCGCCGGCTCGCTCGCCGACGGCGGCGGCGGGGTGGTGCTGGGCGGTCGCGGCGTGTCGCCGCCGCAGCCGCCCGTGCCCGCGGCCAGCGCGAACGTGATGAACACCGCTGCCGGGCGCCGCATCGTCCCCCCATGACTCGTGGGATCAACCAGGGAAAAGGCTCCTAGTCTCCTACAGGAGCGCGGGCCGAGGCGGCAATAGGCAGCAGCTCGCCGCCGAGTGAGTCGCTCACCCGGATCCAGGCGCCCGTGCCGGGGCGTTCCAGCCAGGCGATCACCCTGCCGCCGCGCGGATGCGCGCCGACCACGGCGGGCCGGCCCCTGACCGTGGTCTCGCGGGGGTCCAGCACGCCGGCGTGCGCGCGGTAGGTGTCCCAGTCGGCGGCCACCGTGCCGTGCTCGACCTGGGCCTCGACGTAGCGCTTCGCGGTGCCGTACCTGGCCCGGACGCCGTCGGGGGCGATCGGGCCGCCGCCGCTGCGGCGCAGGCCACGGGGCAGGTAGGTGAGCCAGAGGTCGTCGGAGACGACCGCGAGCGGGGCCTCGGCCTGCGCCGCCGCCGCGCCGGGGCGGGACGGCGCCTTCAGGGGCGGCGGGGGCACGTACGACGAGCCCGCAGAAGGCGGGTGCGGACGGCCGAAACCCGAATGGAACAGGGCGTAGATGGCGAGAGCGGTCATCGCGAACGCCAGGCCGGCGAGCAGCGCGCGCCGGCCCTGCCCCGCGACGCCCGCACCCTCAGGGATCATGGACGGTTGATCCCCCGATCCGGCCGATCTCTACCGTGCCGATGCCGGACCCGCAGCCTTGGGCGACATGCGAATCCGCACCTGGGGCCAGTGGCAAAATATGGAAATGCACCGGCCCCTGCACACGCTGCCCAAAGCCCATCTCCACCTGCACTTCACCGGCTCCATGCGGCACTCGACGCTGATCGAGCTGGCCAGGGAGCAGGGGCTGCACCTGCCCGACGCGCTGGAGCAGGACTGGCCGCCGCGGCTGCGGGCCACCGACGAGCGCGGCTGGTTCAGGTTCCAGCGGCTGTACGACATCGCCAGGTCCGTGCTGAGCCGTCCCGAGCACGTCTACCGGCTGCTGCGCGAGACGGCCGAGGACGAGGCGGCGGCCGGTTCCCGGTGGCTGGAGATCCAGGTGGACCCGTCCGGGTTCGCCGCGCGGTTCGGCGGGCTCACGGCCACGCTGGAGCTGATGCTCGACGCGGCGCGGCAGGCCGCCGAGCACGCCGGGGTGCACATGCCGGTGATCGTGGCGGCCAACAGGACCAGGCATCCGCTCGACGCGAACACCCTGGCCAGGCTCGCCACCCAGTACGCCGACCGGGGCGTGGTGGGCTTCGGCCTGTCCAACGACGAGCGGCGCGGCGCGGCGCGCGACTTCGAGCGGGCCTTCCGCATCGCCAAGCGCGGCGGGCTGCTGGCCGTGCCGCACGGCGGCGAGCTGCTCGGGCCGCGCAGCGTGAGCCAGTGCATCGACGACCTGGGCGCCGACCGGGTCGGGCACGGCGTGCGGGCGGCCGAGGACCCGTGGCTGATGCAGCGGCTGGCCGACCGGCAGATCTGCTGCGAGGTGTGCCCGACGTCCAATGTGGGGCTGGGGGTGGCCGAGCGGGCGGCGGACGTGCCGCTGCGGCGGCTGTTCGACGCCGGGGTGCCGATCGCGCTGGGCGCCGACGACCCGCTGCTGTTCGGCACCCGGCTGCTGCGCCAGTACGAGCTGGCCAGGGAGGTCTACGAGTTCTCCGACGCCGAGATCGCCGAGCTGGCCCGGCAGTCGATCCGGTCCTCGACCGCGCCGGAGGCGGTGCGCAAGGAGCTGCTCAAGGGTGTGGACGACTGGCTGACCGGCTCACCGGAGTGACCCGGCGATCCGCACCGCCCGTTCCCTGGTGCCCGCGCCCTCCAGGCGGTAGGTGAGCGCGTCCCGCTGCCAGACGAGGGTGGGGGCGGCCTGGCGCAGGGGGATCTCGGTGCCGTCCTGGCGGCGGATGTAGCCGAGCGGGTGCGCGCCGGGGATCCACCAGGCCGTGGTCCCGGCCATCTCGACGTAGTCGGGCCAGGGCGGGCCGAGCTTCTTGAAGAAGAACGGGTCCACGCCGCCCTGGAACTGGTCGAGCCGGACGCCGTCCGGCCAGAACATCGACACCAGCCGGCCCTGGTCGGCGACGGTGGCGCGGGCGGGGGGCCCGAGCTCGGCCGGGGTTCTGACCTGGAACCTCACCAGGCCGGGCAGGTCGTCCGGGGCCACCGGGTGCTCGCCGGGGAGGTTCGCGGTGGTCCGTACCGGGGTGGGTGGTGTGTCGCCGAGCTGCAGCTCGACGCCGGCCAGGCGGAGGACCCGGGCCACGGCGGCGCGGCCCTGGGGGGTGGCGGCCGTGACGGCGACGACGGCCAGCACGACGGCCGCCACGATCCGCCACCGAACCCGCCGAGTCGGCCGTGTCGGCCGTGTCCGCCGCCCGCGCTTCTGAGGCTGGAGCTCCAGGCGGGCCCGGACGGCGGCGGCGACGTCGCCCGGCGGCGGCGACGAGGTGTCGAGGAGGGGGCCGAGGGCGGTCAGTTCGGCTTCCAGGTCGTCGAAGGGGTCATGCGAGTTCACCGCCCACCTCCTCCCTCAGCCGGGCCAGCCCCCGATGGGTGCTGGACTTGACGGTACCGACCGGCCAGCCGAGCACCTGGGCCGTCTCCGCCTCCGACAGTTGCAGGAAGTACCGGCACACGACCGCCTGGCGTTCCCGATCGGGCAGGCCGCGCACGGCCGCCAGCAGCCGGGCCCGCCGGTCGGTGGCGACGGCCGCGCCCGCCGGGTCGTCGGGGGCCACCGGGCCTGCCGGGTCGGCGGCGGTGAGCCGTGCGGCGAGGTCGGAGCGGCGCCCGCGGGCCCGGGTCAGGTTGTGCGTCTCGTTGGCCACGATCCGCAGCAACCAGGGACGGAAGGGCGCATCCCGCCGGAACTTGGGCAGATGGCGGAAAGCTTTGACGAACGCCTCCTGCACGACGTCCTCGGCCTCGTCGCCCGCGCCGAGCATGGCGGCGGTGCGATGGGCGAGCGCGCTGTACCTGGCGACCAGGACCTCGTAGGCCCCCAGGTCACCGTCGAGCGAGCGGGTGATCGCCTCGTCGTCGTCCATGGCGTGTCAGATTCCATCGCATCCGCCCGCGCCCGGGGAAGGGTGTTTCACGCATCAGGTCATCCTCAGGGGCATTAGACTCGTGCAATCCGTCTGCCCCTCAAAGGAACGGGACTATGTCTTCTGGGTATGACCGTGTAGTGCAACCGGCGGCCGGTGACGAGGCCCTGGAGAACCACCTGGGTGGGGACGAGGCCAAGAACTATCGGCAGTACGAGTTCGACATGGTCGCCCCGCACGTCGGCCGTTCGATGCTGGAGATCGGCTCCGGGCTGGGCCACTTCGCCGAGCAGTTCCTGCCGCGGCTCGACCGCCTGGTCGTCAGCGACTTCGACCCCTACTGCGTCGAGCAGCTGGAGAAGCGCTTCGAGGGCCGCGACGACATCGACGTCCTGCAGTTCGGCCTGCCGACCGAGATCCCGCTGAAGGACAAGGTCGACACCGTCGTCATGATGAACGTGCTGGAGCACATCGAGGACGACGCCGAGGCGCTGCGCTCGCTGGCCCGCGTCACGCTGCCCGGCGGCCGGATCATCATCTGGGTGCCCGGCTACATGCAGCTCTACGGAGACTTCGACCGCAAGGTCGGGCACGTCCAGCGCTACACGCCGAAGACCCTGCGCGCCACGGTGGCCAGGGCGGGGCTCGACATCGACGTGCTCAAGCCGATCAACTTCCTGGGCGGCATCGCCTGGTGGGCGGCGGTCCGGCGGGGCGGCGTTGGCTACCCCGACCCGCGCCTGGTCAAGATCTACGACCGCACGGTGGTCCCGGCCACGCGGCTGATCGAGCGGTTCATCACCCCGCCGTTCGGCCAGACGGTGTTCTGCGTGGCCCGCGTCCCGCAGAAGTAGCCCGCAGGAGCAGAAGTAGCCCGCAGAAGTGGGCCCGGCCGCCACCCGGTGGGTTGGTGGCGGCCGGACGTCTTCTACTTGATCGAGCCGGCGGTCAGTCCGCCGACGACCTTCCGCTCGATCAGCGCGAACAGGATGATCACCGGGATGGTGGCGATCACCGAGCCCGCGAAGAGGTTCTGCCAGTCCACCTGGTACTGGCCGATGAACGAGTTCAGCGCGACCGTGAGCGGCTGGTTGGCCGGGGTCGTGGTCAGGGTCAGGGCGACCACGAACTCGTTCCACGCCGCGATGAACGTGAAGATCAGCGCGGTGATCACGCCCGGCATGGCCAGCGGCAGCGTGATCCGGAACAGCGCGCCGAAGCGGCCGTTGCCGTCGATGAAGGCGGCCTCCTCCAGCTCACGCGGGATCGAGGCGAAGTAGGCGTTCAGGATCCACACCGCGAACGCCAGGTTGAACCCGCCGTTGACCAGGATCAGCGACCAGATCGAGTCCACCAGGCCGAACTGGTAGAACTCGCGGTAGATGCCGACGAGCATGGCCGTGGGCTGGAACATCTGGGTGATCAGCACCAGGATCAGGAACGCCGTGCGTCCCCGGAACTTGTGCCGGGCCGAGTAGTACGCGGCCGGCAGCGCCACGAGCAGCACCAGGATCGTCGAGCCGCCGGCGACCTTGAGCGTCACCCACAGGTTCCCGGCCAGGCCGCTGGTCCAGAAGTTGGCGAGGTTCGACCACACCCACTCGTCGGGCCAGAACGTCACCTCGCGCAGCGAGTCCTGCGACCGCAGCGAGGTCAGCAGCATGACGAGGTACGGGAACAGGAAGACGAACGCGACGAGGTAGGCCGCGGCCGCCACGATCACGGTCTTGAGCCTGGGCATGCGGCGCTGCGCCCGTCCGCGGTGGCCGGGCTGGTGGCGTGTGCCGGCCTTGGAGATGGTCTGCACGGCCATCACGCCACCTCCTTGTTCCAGCGCGACACCTTCAGGAAGATCGCGGTCAGCACGATCACCATGCCGAAGTTCACGACGGACATCGCGGCCGACTCACCGATGTTCGAGCCCTTGAGGATGAACATGAGGATGGTCGAGGTGGCCGTCGAGTAGCCCGGCTGGCCGTGGGTCATCGCCCAGATGATCGGGAAGCTGTTGAAGACGTTCATCACGTTGATCAGCGCGGCGACGGTGAGCGCGGGGCGCAGCAGCGGCAGCGTGATCGACCAGTACGTCCTGAGCTTGGTGGCGCCGTCCATCTTGGCCGCCTCGTAGACGTCGGCGGGGATGGTCGCGAGCCCGGCCAGCAGCGCGTACGTCGTGAACGGCACCGAGACGAAGACCGCCACGAACACCAGCCACGGCATCGCGCTGGAGGCGTCGCCGAGCTGGTCGGCGGAGGCGCCGCCCATCGCGTCGATGAACCCGAGCTTGACCCTGATCTGGTTGATCACGCCGACCTCGGGGTCGAGCATCCACTTGAAGATGATCGCCGTCATCAGCACCGAGGCCGCCCAGGGCGCGATGAGCGCCCAGCGGGCGATCTTGCGGCCGGGGAAGCGCTGGTTGAACAGCTGGGCGAGGGCGAGCGAGATCAGCACGGTGAGCGCGACGACCGCGACCACCCAGATCACGCTGCGGATCATGATGTCGGCGAAGTCCTTCTCACCGAACAGCTTCGTGTAGTTGTCCGGGAAGTTGTTTCCCTGGACCACTCCGAACCGGCTGATCTTGAGGAACGACGACCGGATCATCTCGATCACGGGCCAGAGCACGACCAGCGCGATCAGCACCACGGCCGGCCCGATCCAGGCCAGGGGTTCGAAGGCGCGCAAGCTTCTCATGAGGAACCTTCCATGACGGTGGAGCCGGCGCGGGGACGCGACCCGCGCGCCGGCTCCACAGACACCCGCTGGATCAGCTGGCTTCGGCGGTCTTCTGCAGCTCGCCGAGGACCTTGGCCGGGTCGTCCTTGACGGCGCCGCCGATGGTCTGCTTGATCGCCGGGTTCACCTCGGCCCACTTCGGGTCCTGGAACGGGTAGAAGCTGGCGTTGGGCAGCGCGTCGAGGAACGGCTTGAGCTTCTCGTCACCCGACAGCTTCTGGATGCCGCCGTTGGTGACGGGCAGCAGCTTGTAGGTGTCGGAGATCTTCTGCGCCGCGTTGCCGGTGTAGAAGAAGTCGAAGAACTTCTTGATCTCGGCGGCGTGGCCGTTCTTGTTGAACGCCATGATCCAGTCCATGACGCCGAGGGTGGTGTCGAGCGGGCCGGACTTGCCGGGGATCGCCGTGACGCCGTAGTTCTTCAGGCCGGCCGCGTCGAAGATCGGGATGGACATGGGTCCGCCGTTGACCATGCCGACCTTGCCCGCGCCGAAGTCCTCCCAGACCGTCTTGCGGTCCTTGGTGCCCGGGTTCGGGGTGGTGAGGCCGGCGTCGACCAGGCCCTTCATGTAGGTGAAGGTCTCGACGTTCTGCGGGGAGTTGATGGCCCACTTGCCGGAGGCGTCCTTGTAGCCGCCGCCGTTGCCCAGCATCCACAGGAACGACTCGCCCTGGGCTTCTTCCTGGCCCAGCGGGAGACCGAACGGCTGGCTCACGCCGGCCTTCTTCAGCTTCTCGGCGGCGGCCTTGAGCTCGTCCCAGGTCTTGGGCGGCTCGGCGATGCCGGCCTTGGTGAACAGGTCCTTGTTGTAGAACAGCGCGCGGGCGGAGGAGACGAACGGGATGCCGTAGCCGGTGCCGTCCACCTTGCCGAAGTCGGCGAACTTCTGCAGCATGTCGCCGGAGACGTTCGGGGACAGGACCTCGTCGACCTTGTAGAGCAGGCCGTCCTTGACGAAGCCGGAGTAGTCGCCGGTCTGCAGGATGTCGGGCACCTGGCCGTTCTGGACCATGGTGGCGACCTGCTTGTCGATGTCGTTCCAGTTGATGACCTGGACGTCGACCTTGATGTTGGGGTTGGCCGCCTGGAACTCGTCCACGACGCCCTTCCAGAACGTCTCGCCCGAGTTCGGCTTGCCGGGGCCGTCGCCGTAGTCGGCGGCGACCATCTTGAGGGTGACCTGGCCGCCGCCCGAGGCCTGGGTGTTGTTCCCGCCGCCACCCGAACCGCCGTCGGAGCCGCAGCTGGACAGGACCAGCATCGTGGCAAGGCCGAGAGCGGCGCCGCCCACAAGCTTCATGTTCACTGGTGATACCGCCTTCTCGTCGGACGGGTCGCTGGTCCGTACCAGCCACCTGACCCCGTCCAAAGGGATGAGGGGTGCGAGAGCCACAGCTCAACGCGTTTGCGCCAGAGTAAGCCCGTGTTCAGCAGCCGGTCTATACCGGCTGGTATCGGTTTGAAAACACTCAGGGCAGAAAAAGCTCACAACCGGTCTAGACCGGGCGTCACAGGATCTTTCTCCGCACGTTCTCGCCGCCGTCCGGTGTGCCGATCCACGGGCCCTCGATGGACGGGTCGAGGATGCCCTCCTCCAGGAACTCGTAGCGGCCGTCGAGCACGTACCGGGCCAGGCGCGCGTCCTGCTCGTCGCTGTTGTCCCAGAGCTCGTCGAACAGCGTGCGGACGCGGCGCCGGGCCTGGCGGCAGAAGGTGTCGGCCAGCTCGTACGGCCTGCGCCCGAGGTCGTCGGCGTCCTCCTCGGCCTTCACGCAGACGGCCGTCATGGCGAACAGCTCGGCCCCGATGTCGACGATCCGCCCGAGGAAGGACTGCTTGTGCTCCAGCCTCCCCTGCCACCGGGACATGCCGTAGAAGGTGGACCGGGCCAGCTTCCTGCTGGTCCGCTCCACGAACCGCAGGTGCTGGGCCAGCGGGCCGAAGGCGGTGTAGCCCGTGGGCAGGCTGCCCGAGCCGGCCACCAGGGTCGGCAGCCACCCGGCGTAGAAGCGGCTCGCCCGGCCGAGCGCGCGGGCGCGTTCCTGGGGGGACGCCTCGGGGTTGATCAGCTCGCCGGCCGCGGTCAGGTGCGCGTCCACGGCCTCGCGGGTGATCATCAGGTGCATGATCTCGGAGGAGCCCTCGAAGATGCGGTTGATGCGGGCGTCGCGCAGCATCTGCTCGGCGGGCACGCCGCGCTCGCCGCGGGCGGCCAGCGACTCGGCGGTCTCGTAGCCGCGGCCGCCCCTGATCTGGACCAGTTCGTCCAGCGCCCGGTACGACAGCTCGGTGGCGTACAGCTTGGCGAGGGCGGCCTCGATCCTGATGTCGTTGCGCCGGTCGTCGGCCAGGCGGGCGGTGAGCTCGCTGACGGCCTCCAGCGCGTACGCGGTGGCCGCGATGAAGGCGATCTTGGTCGCCACGGCCTCGTGCCGGCCGACCTTGCGACCCCACTGCTCGCGGGCGTTGCCCCACTCGCGGGCGATCTTCACGGCCCACTTGACGCTGCCCGCGCAGGTCGCCGGGAGGGACAGGCGGCCGGTGTTGAGGGTGGTGAGCGCGATCCGCAGCCCTTGGCCCTCCTTCCCGATCAGGTTCTTGGCCGGCACCCTGACCTGGGAGAACTCGGTGACGCCGTTCTCGATGCCGCGCAGGCCCATGAAGCTGTTGCGACGCCTGACCGTGATGCCCGGACTGTTCCCCTCGACCACGAACGCGCTGATCTTCTCGCCGGTCCTGGCCATGACCACCAGCAGGTCGGCGACGACGCCGTTCGTCGTCCAGAGCTTGACGCCGTTCAGCACGTAGTCGTCGCCGTCGCGCACGGCGGTCGTGGACAGGCGGGCGGGGTCGGAGCCCACGTCCGGCTCGGTGAGCAGGAAGGCCGAGATCTCGCCGGCCGCGCACCGGGGCAGGAACTCCCGCTTCTGCTCCTCGGTGCCGAACTGCTTGAGCGGCTGCGGCACGCCGATCGACTGGTGCGCCGACAGCAGCGTGGCCAGGGCGGGGCAGTAGGAGCCGACCAGCGTGAGGGTGCGGCAGTAGTACAGGTAGGGCAGGCCGAGGCCGCCGTACTCGGTCCCGATCGTGATGCCGAACGCCCCGAGAGCGGCCAGGCCCTTGACCACCTCGTCGGGCACCTGCGCGGTGCGCTCGATGAGGGCCGGGTCTACCTGGGTCTCCAGGAAGCGCCGCACCGCCCGGACGAACTCCTCGCCCCGCTCGGCGGCCTCGGCCGGCAGCCCGGGCGCCGGATGCACCAGGTCCAGCCGGAGATCGCCGAGGAACAGCTGCTTGGCGAAGCTGGGGAGCCTCCATTCCCGCTCCCTGGCCTGCTCGCCGACCTGCCTGCTCTCCGCGTACGTGGTCTGCTCAGTCATGGCACCCTCCCGACGGTGCGCCGTCATGTGCTGGGAGTACTGCCCGCCTGAGAGCTTTAAGCACGCCCAGCGCGACGACGGCCAGCACGGCCGGCACCGCCAGGAAGGCTCCGCAGCACGCCAGCGCGACCGCCGACATGCCGGTCGCCACGACGGCGGTGACCCGCAGCCGTCCGGCGGGCAGCACCCGCACCGCCGCCGCCACGCCCGCCGCCGTGACGGCCGCCAGGCACGCCGAGGTGGCCCGCATCAGCAGGTCCAGGTCCACCGCCCACACCACGACCGGCACCGTCAGCACGGCCAGCGCCCCGAGGCTCCGGTACGGCGACCGTCCCCCGGCGAGCCAGGCGGGCATGGCCCCGTCCCTGGCCAGCGCCACCCCCAGCCGCGCCGCCCCCGCCAGGTACGTGTTGACCGCCCCGAACGTCAGCAGCACCGCCAGCACCCCGGTCACCGGCCGCGCCACTCCCCCGAGGCCGGCCTCCAGCAGCGCGCTCAGCGGCACGCCCGGCATGTCCGCGCCGAGCACGCCGACCGAGGTGACGCTGACGCCCAGGTACAGCAGGCCGACCACGACGAGGGTGACCACGGTGGCCCTGGTCAGGCCATGCTTCCCGCGCCTCCCTGCGGCGAACTCGGCCGACAGGTGGCTGGCCGCCTCCCAGCCCACGAAGGCGAACATGAGCACCCCGGCCGCGCCGGCCACCCCGGCGAGCCCGTACGGGGCGAAGGGGGTGAAGTGGTCGAGATCGGCCCGCGGTGCGGCGGTGACCACGGCGACGGCCAGCAGGGCGACGAGCAGCGCGACGGAGACGAGCTGCAACCGCCCCGAGGTACGCAGCCCCGCGGCGTTGGCGGCGAACGCCGCGGCCAGGATCAGCACGCCGGCCAGGGTGCCGTCCACGCCCAGGCACGCCTCGACGTACCGGCCGCCCACGAGCGCGCCCGCCACGGTCCCGACCGGCACGGCCCCGTAGAACCACCAGCCGACCACGGCGGCGGCCCGCGGCCCGAAGGCCAGCCCCGCGAAGCTGGCCACCCCGCCCCCGCCGGGATGCCGGACGCCGAGCGCCGCGAACGTCAGCGCCACCGGCACGCTCAGCGCGAGCAGCCCCGCCCAGGCCAGCACGGAGGCCGGCCCCGCCGCCGCGGCGGCCAGCTGCGGCAGCACCAGCATCCCCGGCCCCAGCACCGCGCCCACCAGCAACGCCGCGCCCTGCCCCACACCCATCCGGCCCTGTTCAGTCATGCCCGCGAAAGTAGCCCGATCGTTCGGCCCCAACCCGGCTCCACCGAACGTTCGATCGGAGAAAGGAGCAGAATCGCGTCATGGACGAACTTGATTCGGCGATCATCCGCCTGCTCCAAACGGATGCGCGGCAGTCCAACCGGGAGCTGGCCCGCCGGCTCGGCATCGCCCCCTCGACCTGCCTGGAACGGGTCAGGGCGCTCACCCGGCGCGGCGTGATCCGCGGCTACCACGCCGACATCGACCCCGCCGCGCTCAACCGGAGCACGCAGGCGATGGTCTCGGTCCAGGTCCGTCCGCTGAGCCGGGCCGTGATCAACGCCTTCAAGCAGTCGGCCGCCGAGCTGCCCGAGGTGCTGAGCGTGTTCGTGCTGGCCGGCGGCGACGACTTCCTGCTGCACGTCGCGGTCCAGGACCTCGACCACCTCCACTCCTTCCTGCTCGACCGGCTCAGCAAGCGCAAGGAGATCGTCGGCTTCCGCACCTCGGTGATCTTCCAGCAGGTGCACGACGCGGTGCCGGAACGGCTGCCGTCCCCCTCGGAGACCTGACTTTCGTCGGGGGTGGCACTAGACCGTCGGCAGATCCGGCGGTGGGGGCGTTCTCCGTACGTTTGCCTGCATGAGCTTGAAGATCGCCCTCGCCGGGCTGGCCGCGGCCCTGACCCTCACCCCCGCCGCGGCCCCGGCCCTCGCCTCGGCCCCGGCCCTCGCCTCGGCCCCCGCCGAGCCGACCCCCGCCGCCGTGGACGCCTACCTGCGCGAGGCGCTGGAGACCACCGGCGTGCCGGGTCTGTCCGTCGTGGTGACCCGCGGCGACAAGGTCGTGCACGCCGCCGGCTACGGCGAGGACTCCGATGGGCGTCCGGTCACCGCGGCCACGCCGATGCGGGTGGCCTCGGTGAGCAAGTCGTTCACCGCGATGGCCGTGATGACCCTGGTGGAGCAGGGGAAGATCGCGCTGGACGAGCCGGTGGCCGGGCAGCTGCCCGGTTTCCGGATGGCCGACCCGCGGCACACCAGGATCACCGTGCGCCAGTTGCTGAACCAGACCTCCGGGCTGTCCGACAGCTCGCTGGACATCGGCGACCTGGAGTCCGCGAGCTCGCTGGCCGACTACACCGCCCGCCTGGCCGAGGGCCGCCTGGCCGCCGACCCGGGCAGCCGGTACGCCTACTGCAACGTCAACTACGACCTGGCCGCCCGCCTGGTCGAGACCGCGAGCGGCCGCCCGTTCGACGCCTACATGAAGGACCGCGTCTTCGGCCCGCTCGGCATGACCGGCAGCGCCGTGAGCGCCCAGGCCATCCGACCGGCGGACGGATTCGTCTCGGTCTACGGCATGTGGCTGCCCCGGCCGGAGGCGTCCGGGTTCCTCGACGGCAGCGGCTCGGGCGCGGTCATCACGACCGCCGCGGACATGGGCAAGTGGCTGATCGCCCAGAACGACGCCGGCCGCCCGCTGGTCAAGCAGCAGAGCCTGGAGACCATGCACAAGCCCGGCGTGCACGGCTACGGCATGGGCTGGAGCCTGGAGGAGGAGTCCGGCCTGCTGGTGCACTCCGGCAACCTGTTCACCTACAACGCCGTCGAGGCCGTCTCGCCGAAGACCGGCTACGGCTTCGCCGTCATGACCAACAGCGCCTCGCTCTACGACCCGACCTACGACATCATGCGGGGCCTGGCCGCGATGAGCGAGGGCCGCGCGCCGGCGGCCCTGGGCGGCGACCGGCAGCTCTACGACCTGGTGCTGGGGCTGCTCGCCGTCGTGGCGGCCGGCCTCGGGGTCATGGGCGTGCTGCGGGCGCGGCGGTGGGCGTCCCGGCGGTCGGGGCGGCCGTGGTGGCGGATCGCCCTGCGGCTGGTGCCGGTGCTGCTGCCGGTCCTGCTGTTCGCGCTCTACCCGAACTGGGTCTCCGTGCTGCTCAACGGGCGGTACGTGACCTGGGAGCAGCTCACCTACTTCCCGGCGTCGTTGTCGATCACCCTGCTCGCCGCGGCTCTCGCCGGGCTCTCGACCGCCGTCGTGCGAATTTGTGTACTGTGTAAGCTTACCAAGTAAGCAAATTCGAGGAGTACCCGATGATCGCGGTCGCCGTCACCGTCCCGCTCGTGTGGCTCGCCTGGCTCGTCCTCACCGACTGGGTGCCCATGTTCCCGCTCAACGACCTCAACGGCGCGAACGTCAGAGGCCGGGCCCTGGCCGCCGCGATCAACTACCCGTTCCCGCTGCTCATCGCGGCCGGCATCGCGCTGCACCGCACGTGGTCGCTCATCGCCGCGACCGTCCTGTGCGTCCTGGTCGTGGCAGGGCACGTGCGGAGCTGGTGGCTGCCCTACTTCGGCCCGGCCACGGCCGAGCAGCGCGAGCTCTACCGGCGCGAGTACAGCCGCACCTGGAAGGTCCTGCCCACCGCGGGCCACGACGTGGTCATCGACGTCCAGCACATGGTGGTGGGCGTGCTGTCCCTGCTCATGCTGGCGGCCACGATCGTCGTTACGCTGACCGCATGACTCAGGCACCCAGGCGGGCGGGGCGTCCGGCCGTGCTCACCGTCGAGCGCATCGTCGCCGCGGCCGTCGGCATCCTCGACGCCGAGGGCCCCGACGCGCTGACCATGCGCCGCCTGGGCGCCGACCTCGGAGTGGCCGCCATGTCGCTCTACCGCCACGTCCCCAACCGGGACGCGCTCGTGTCCCTGGTCGTCGACCGGCTGTTCACCGCGGCCATGGCCGGTTACACGCCGGTCCCCGACTGGCCGCGGGCGCTGACCGGGTTCGCCGTGGCCTACCGCCGCTTCCTGCTCGCCCACCCGCGCGCCGTCCCGCTGCTGGCCACCCATCCGGTGGACGTACGGCTCGGCACCGAGCTGATCTCCGGCCTGCTGGCCCGCTTCGAGGCGGCGGGGGTGCCGTCCGGCGACACCGTCAACGCGGTGCAGTCGGTGGCCGTCTACGTGCTCGGCCACGCCCTGGCCCAGGTCGGCTCGACCGCCGAGACCCACGACCCGGACGCGCTGCGCTTCTACGACCAGTGGTTCGACGCGGGCCTGCGGGCCATGGTGTCGGGCTTCGAGCAGCAGCTCGCGGCGCCGCGTTAATTCGGTTGCCCGGCGTCACGGACAGGCCGTAGCTTGTCGGACATGCGCCTTTACCTGTGACAGGAGCCACCTCAGTCCATCGTCCGACAGACGCGGCCACGCTGTGCTCGTCGACGCCCGGCCCTCACCGAGCCGCGTCCTGAGTTCGCGTAAAGGAGCTTCGCATGCGAGTTCGCTCAGCCAAGAAGAAGACCGCCACGCCCGTGCCGCCCCGGCAACTGCCCAAGATGCCGCAGCGCCCGGTCGTGCCGCCCCGGCGGATCATCCCGCCCAAGGGCCGCTAGACAACTACCGGGATGGTAGTCAGCGAGCGCCGCCTCCCCTCTTACGCCCGGGAGGCGGCGCTCACCCTTTTCCGGTCCGGTTCCGCTAGAGCCGCTCGATGATGGTGACGTTGGCCTGGCCGCCGCCCTCGCACATCGTCTGCAGGCCGTAGCGGCCGCCCGTGCGCTCCAGCTCGTGCAGCAGCTTGGTCATCAGGATCGCTCCCGTGCCGCCCAGCGGGTGGCCGAGCGCGATGGCGCCGCCGTTGGGGTTGACCTTGGCCGGGTCGGCGTCCAGCTCCTTGATCCAGGCCAGCGGCACCGGGGCGAACGCCTCGTTGATCTCCACGACGTCGATCTGGTCGATCGACATGCCCGCCTTGCGCAACGCCCGCTGCGTGGCCGGGATCGGCGCGGTCAGCATGTAGACCGGGTCGTCGCCCATGAGCGCGAGCTGGTGGATGCGGGCACGCGGGGTCAGGTTGTGCTCGCGCACGGCCTGCTCGGAGGCGATCAGCACGGCGCCGGAGCCGTCGGAGATCTGCGAGGAGGTGGCAGCGGTGATCCGGCCGCCCTCCTTGAGGGTCTTGAGCCCGGCCATCTTCTCCAGCGTCGTGTCGGGCCGCGGGCCCTCGTCGTCCTCGACGCCGTTGATCGGGGCGATCTGGTCCTTGAAGTAGCCGTTCGCGACGGCCTTGGCGGCCCGCTGGTGGGACTCGTAGGCGAACTGCTCCAGCACGTCGCGCTGGAGGCCCCACTTCTCGCACATCAGCTCGGCGCCGCGGAACTGCGAGATCTCCTGCTTGCCGTACCGTTCGACCCACTTGTCGCCGAACGGGAACGGCATGCCCTTCTCCAGCGCGGCGGTGATCGACGCGCCCATCGGGACGATGCTCATCGACTCCACGCCCGCGGCCACCACCAGGTCCTGGGTGCCCGACAGGACGCCCTGGGCGGCGAAGTGGATCGACTGCTGGGACGACCCGCACTGCCGGTCGATCGTGACGCCGGCCGTCGTCTCGGGCAGACCCGCCGACAGCCAGGCGTTTCGCGCGATGTCCATGCTCTGGGGGCCGAACTGCATGACGCACCCCATGATGACGTCCTCGACCGCCGCCGGATCGACGCCGGTGCGGTCGATGAGCGCCTTCAGCGTGTGGGCGGCCAGGTCGGTGGGATGGACGGTGGAAAGCCCGCCCTTCTTCTTGCCGACCGGGGTACGGACCGCTCCGACGATGTACGCCTCTGCCACAGTGCCTCCTGGAAACCGAGCATTATTCGGTTATTGAGGAGAGACTACAACAGAACGACGTTCTGTGGCTCGTCACTCCGGGGCCAGAAGGTCCTCCGCGGCGTCGATCCTGAACCGCCACCGGTCCACCACCAGGCCGTTCAGCGATTCTGCCAGCTCCAGCGCCAGGCTTCCGAGCTTGACGGGCTCCTCCCCGCGCAGTTCGATCGCGGTCAGCTCGGTGGCGAACGGCAGCAGTTCCCGCACCGCCGGCGGCTGCCCCTTCTGCGGCACGAGCGCGGCCCGGATGTCGCCCGACGTGTACGTGAACTCGTCCTCACCCTGCTCCAGCAGCGGCGCCAGGTCGTCGGCGGACGGGCGTACCGGCAGGATGACGGCGGGACCGCCCTCCTCGCCGTCGGCCGGATCGCTCACCTCGCCCCGGCACACCGCGAGCCCCTTGAGCCGGAAGGCCAGCCCCTCGGCCAGGTAACGGTCGAAGAAGTCGAACGGCAGCGGCCCCTCGGCGGTGACCCGGCAGGCCCACGCCTTCTCCAGCACCCCGCCGGTCAGCTCGGCGTCGGCCTCGACCGGCGCGTACACCCGCACGTCGGCCGCCACGATGTCGTCGCCCTCGCGCCGCGCGTCCGGGTCGGCCAGCCGGACGATCCGCAACAACTCGGCGGGGTCCGGTCTGGCGGGCAGGGCCGCCGTCGGGCCAGTACGCAGTTTCCGCTTCGCCAGCCAGCCCATGCCCGCCTCCGCCAATCAGCTTCGATAGGAGCTCGTCATCGTCGCGTAGACGATGATGTTGTCGTTGTAGTGGCCGATGGTGCGATCGTAGGCACCACCGCAGGTGATGAGGTGGAGCTGGGCGTTCTCCCGGCTCCCGTAGACGCGCTCGGTCGGGAACGTCTTCTTGCTCGCCTGCTCCACGCCACCGACCGTGAACACGGCGGTCGTCTTGTCCTGGCGCTTGACCTCGATGGTGTCGCCGTGCTTGAGCTCGCCGAGGCGGCTGAACACGGCGCTGCGCGTGCGGGTGTCCTTGTGACCGAGCAGCACCGCCGGGCCCTCCTGGCCCGGCGTGGACATGTTCCGGTACCACCCGACCAGGTTGGGATTGTCGGACGGCGGCACCTCGATCGTCCCGTCCTTGGCCAGCCCGACGGACTTGATCGGCGCGTTGACGCCGAGCCGCTTGATCACGATCCGGATCGGCGTCGAGGGCAGCATCGGCGGCGCCGGCGTGATCTCCGGCAGCGGCGGCGGCTGGTCCGGCGGGGCCTGGAACAACGCCTGCTGCGGCTGCCCGGACGCCTGCGTCTGCACGGCCACGGGCAGGGCGTCCCTGTCCATGCCGTACTCCTCGGGCGACTGCAGCACCATCAGCATGCCCGCCACGACCGTGACGACCCCGGCGATGGCCGCGCCGATCAGCACGGTCCTGAGCGCGGTGCTCCCCCGGTCCCGCGGTGGCGGGCCGCCGTACGGATACTGCCCGGCCACGCCGCTCAGCCCCTGCCGGCGGTACGCCGGCGCAGCACCAGCCCACCGGCCGCCGCGGCCGCGATCAGAACGGCGCCGGTCAGCACGAACAGCCGCCCGTCAGGCCCCGCCATACCCCCGGCCCCGGTGTCGGCCCCCGCCTTGGGCGTCTTGGACTTGTCCGGCGGGGTGACGGTCACGGTCGCGGTGCTGGTCTTGGTCGGCTTGGGGGTGGGGGTCGGCGTGGGCGTGGGAGTGGGAGTCGGCGTGGGCGTCGGGGTCGTCCCCGTGCCGGCCACCACCTGGAAGGTGAAGGTCTTGAGCCCGGTCGTGGGGGGCTCGCACTTGATCGCAGGGGCAGTCGAGGAGGTGCCTAGAGCCAGATCCCCCGGCGTCAGTTGCACAGTGCCGGCCGCTGTGGGCTTGACCTTGATGGTGACGCTCGGAAGCGTCGTGATGTCCTGACCGGCCACGGCGCCGGTGAGGGTCGCCTCGCCGGTGGCGGTGGCGGGCGCGCCTGCGCCGGTCGCCTTGATGGTGGCGAAGAGCTTGCTGCTCACAGGGAACCCGGTGGGCGCGGTGAGCGGGTCATTCGTGGTCTCGATGGTGCCTGTCCAGGTGATGGAGGCATCCTCGTTGGCCTTGGCATTGGTGGGCGTCGTCATCGCGACCTTGATGTCGACGGTGGCGGGGTACAGGGCGTCCGTCCCGCTGGGAAGCTTGCAGTTGTAGGAGACCACGTCGCTCCCGGTGCCACCGCCAGTCCCGATAGGGATGTCGAGGACCTCGGTGGTGGAGGAGGGAGTGCAGGTCGCCACGCTGCTCGGGCTGGACAGGAGCCCGAGACGGATCTCTCCGGGCTTGATGCTCACCTTGCCCGTCGTGGTGGCGCCCACAGACACCTTGTACTTCACTTCGCCCGCAGGAATGGCAGCGGTGTTCGCCGCGACAGCCGCTCCCTGCTTCGCACCAGGGTCAGTGACTGACCCACCGGTCGGCGTCAGCGCGACGGTGGCCTGCACATACGTGGCTTGCGTGGCCGGAGTTGTCTGTGTCAACGCCGGAATGCCAACCGACAGGTCGAAGCTACCGCCTGCCGCGACCGATTCGGGACCAGTGAGCGTCACGCTGAGCGGAGTGGCTCCAAAGGTGAACGGCCCTCCGACGCACGTGTAGCTGAACTGCTTCGGGGCCGCGGCCTGGGCCGGCGAGGACAGGCCGACCAGTGAGCCGACGGAGACGGCGAGTGTGCCCATCAATCCCAAGGCGGAGGTCTTGTGGGCGAGGCGGCGCCACGCCTGGGACGTAAGCACGGGTCCATCTCCGTTTCAGCGCAGTGTCAACAGTCGTGCCAGAATTCCAGCCGATGGTCACGGTTCGGTTGAGATCCTACGAACTGTCCCTGTCAACTTCCCGTAAAACCCAAAATCCGCCCCAAAAACCCCATCAGCCCTTCTTCTTCGACAACGTCGCGTACACCACGATGTTGTCCGTGTAGCTGTGCGCCTCCTTGTTGAAGACGCCGCCACACGTGATCAGCCGGAGCTGCGAGTCCTTGGTGTTCCCGTACACCCGGGACGTCGGGAACGCCGACTTGCTGACCTGCTCGATCCCGCTCACCGTGAACCGGGTGACCTTCCCGTCCGACCGGTACACGTAGATCTGGTCGCCCTTGGCCAGCTCGCGCAGACGGTCGAAGACGGCGGGGCCCTTGCGGGTGCTGACGTGGCCGTTGATGATCGCGGGCCCGAGCTCGCCGGGCACCGGCGAGAAGCGGTACCAGCCGGTCTGGTTGGGCCGGGTCAGCGGCGGAGTGCCCAGGTTGCCCTTGATGTCCACGGTGACGCCGCCGATGGGGGCGTTCACCTTGATCTTGGGGATCTTGATCCGGCTGGGCTTCGCCTTGGCCTTGGCGGCCTTCGTCCTGGCCTTGGGGATCGGCGGCACGGTCGGGGCCGCGGCCAGCGGCGGCGGCGCGTCCGGCCGGGCCGGGGTCAGCGTCGCGCCCTTGCCGCCCGGTCCCACGGTCGCGGGCAGCACGAACGCGCCCGCGTTCTCGATCTGCACGGCGGTCGGCCGGTCGGCGGCGGCCAGCGTGCCGGAGCCGTCGTCCACCTTGGGCGCCACGGAGAGCAGGCCCACCATGATCGCGCCGACGCCGGCCAGCGAACCGGCGATCAGCAGTCCGGGCATCGCCCGCTGCATCGGAGTCTTCTGCTCGGCCATCACTTCGTTCCTCCCGCGTGCGCGGCCCTGCGGCGGCGCAGGGCGAGCCCGCCGCCCGCGCTGCCCATGAGCAACATCGCCCCACTGGCCATCAGCCCGTACGGCCGGTCCGGCTCGTCGGGCGCCTCACCGGTGTCCACCCCGCCCTTGGGGACCTTGGCCACCTGCGCCCTGACGTACGTGGTCGCCGTCGGGCCGGTCGCGGTGGGCGTGGCCGTGCTCGTCCCCGTGACCGCCGGCACCACGACCACGTGCCCGAGCCCGCTGCTCGGCGTGGGCCGCGAGTGGTTCCGCGTGGGGGTGCTGGTCGCCGTGGACGTGCCCGTGTTGGTGGGAGTGTTCGTCGGCGTGTTCGTCGGCGTGTTGGTGGGGGTGTTCGTCGGCGTGTTGGTGGGGGTCTGCGTGATCGTCGGTCCCGACTTCTCCCGTACGGTCACCGTCACCGAGACCGGCCCGCCGACGAGCTTGCACTTCGCGCCGTGGTAGCCCGTCGGGATCTTGGCGGTGTTGGTGGACACCTTGAACGCGTCGAGCCAGGCAGGCTTGCTGGAGGCGTTCACGATCCTGATGGTGTGCTTGCCGTACTTCAGCTCCGGCGACTTCCAGATCGTGAAGCCGCCGTCGAGGTCGTCGTTGACGGGCAGGTCGTCGTCGGAGCGCGAGGGGTCCTCCGTGGCCACCTTGCCGCCGTCGATGTAGATGTCCACCGGGCCGGCGTCCTTGTCGTGCGGCCCGATGTACTCCACGCCGGTGCCGGTGAAGCTCAGCTCGGCCCAGGCGCCGAGGTCGTTGGTCTCGTGCAGGTCGTTGTGCACGTGGTTCTCGGAGCCCGGACGGTCGTCGATCGAGGTCCAGCCGGGGCCGTAGGTGACCTTCATGTCGGTCGGGTTGTCGGTCTCGTTGCCGTCGTTGGCGACGACCGTGCCGTCCGGCGGGGTGAAGTCGAGCTCGATGTCCTTCGGCGTGACCTTGATGTTCCCGACCTTGTCGATCAGGCCGGGGTCGTTCAGGGACTCGGGCAGCGACAGTTCACCGTCGGGGCGCAGCTTGCCCTTCTGCTCGACCGAGCCCTTCGGCTGCAGGATGCCCTGCCAGCTGCTGCTCAGCTCGACGTTGCCGGTGGCGTGCACGTTGGCGCCCGGAGCGAAGTAGCCGGGCGACTGGAGCCGTCCGTGGTCGGCGTAGTCGAGCTTCCAGGTGAAGTTGAGCGGGTCGCCGACCACCAGGTCGGTGGCGAAGGTGAGATGGGTGTTCAGGCGTACCGGTGCGTGCCGCACGATGCTGTCGGCGCCGGAGGGAACGCATTCGTACTGCACGTCCAGGTCGGCCGGTGCGGCCGAGGCCGGGACGCCGGGCAACGCGACGACCCCGACGGCCGCCACCGATGCGATCGACGCGGCGAGCAACGACTTGCGCCACCGACTCACGGGACACTCCGATCATCACAAATAGACCGAGGGTAGATCTTAGAGTCGAAAACACCCGCAACGCAGGCGGTTTCCCCCAAGTTCCAGCACTTGTGATGAAGCCGTGTCCCCTGCCGTGTCGCCTGCCGGGTCCCGCGCCGTCTCCCCTGCCGCGAAAGCGGGTATACCTCCGGGTAACAGAATCGTATTCTGTCGTGCACGACACCTGCTGGGAGGCGAATCGATGCAGCGAGACCTCTTCGACGAGGAGCACCTGCTCTTCAGGGAAACCGTGCGCGAGTTCATGGCCCGCGAGGTCGTGCCGCACCACGGCCAGTGGGAGAAGGACGGCATCGTGCCCCGCGAGGTCTGGAAGAAGGCCGGCGAGATCGGCATGTTCGGCTTCGGCGTCCCCGAGGAGTACGGCGGATCCGGCATCACCGACTTCCGCTACAACGCGGTGATCGTCGAGGAGATCATCAGGACCGGCGCCTCCGGCCTGGGCTTCTCGCTGCACAACGACGTCATGGCCCCGTACGTCGTCGAGCTCACCGACGACGAGCAGAAGCAGCGCTGGCTGCCCGGCTTCGCCTCCGGGGAGCTCATCACCGCGATCGCGATGACCGAGCCGGGCGCCGGCAGCGACCTGCAGGGCATCAGGACCACCGCCGTCCGCGAGGGCGACCACTACGTGGTCAACGGCCAGAAGACGTTCATCACGAACGGCGTCAACGCCGACCTCGTGGTCGTGGTCGCCAAGACCGACCCCGAGGCGGGGGCCAGGGGAACGACGCTGATCGTGGTCGAGCGGGGCATGGAGGGCTTCAACCGCGGCCGGAACCTGGACAAGGTCGGCATGAAGGCCCAGGACACCGCCGAGCTGTTCTTCGAGAACGTGCGCGTGCCCGTCGCCAACCGCCTCGGCCCGAACGAGGGCGAGGGCTTCTTCCACCTGATGAACAACCTGCCCCAGGAACGCCTGTCGATCGCCGTGGCGGCGGTGGCCGCAGCGGAGACGGTGCTGGAGCAGACGATCGAGTACTGCAAGACCCGCCAGGCGTTCGGCCGCAACATCGGCTCGTTCCAGAACACCCGGTTCGTCCTGGCCGAGCTGGCGACCGAGACGGAGATCGCCCGCCACTACGTGGACAAGTGCATCCTGGCGCTCAACGCCCGGCAGCTCACCGTCGTGGACGCCGCCAAGGCCAAGTGGTGGACGACCGAGCTGCAGAACAAGGTCATCGACCGCTGCCTCCAGCTCCACGGCGGCTACGGCTACATGATGGAGTACCCGGTCGCCAAGGCGTGGCTGGACAGCCGCGTCCAGACCATCTACGGCGGCACCACCGAGATCATGAAGGAGATCATCGGCCGGTCCTTCGGATTCTGACGGCGGGCGCGCGCCCGGCCGGGCCGCGCCGCATACTGTCAGCATGGACGGCGGCCTGATCCTCCTCGTTTTCCTGGCGTTACTGTTCGCCTGGGGGCTCAACCGCGTGCGCAGGGCCTTCCGGCTCGGCCCCGTCGGCTACGCGGGCGTGATGATCGTGTTCATCATCGCCATGCTGCTCGTCTGGGGCCAGACGATGCGCTGAGGCCGGTAAGGCTCACCCCGGCATCCCCCGCACGAACCGGGTCAGCAGCCGGGCGAACTCGGCCCGCTCGGCCGCCGACCAGCCGGCGGTGGCCGACGCGAAGGCCGCCTGCCGGGCCTGCCGGGCCTGGGTGAGCGCGGCGGCGCCCGCGTCGGTCAGCACCAGCCACGCCCGCCGCCCGTCGGCCTGGTCGGCCTCCCGCCGTACCAGCCCCGCCGTCACGGCGGCCGTCACGAGCCGGCTCGCCCGCGGCTGGTCGACATTGAGCGCCTCGGCGACCGCCGACACGGTGAGCCGCCCGCCGGCGGCCTCGATCACGTCGAGCACCTCGAACTCGGGGCCCGCCGCGCCGTGCTGCCGGGCCAGCGCCCGCCTGCTCTGCCTGCGCCTGATCGCGACCATCGCCCGCTCGATCGCGGCAATTTCCTTGTCTTCATACATATAGTTGCTATTGTACATGCATGGACAGACCTATCGGATATTGGGTGAAGCACCTCGACAACCTGCTGGAGAACGCGATGGGTCAGGCCCTGGCCGCCCACGGCGCCTCGCGCCGGGAGTGGCAGCTTCTCCACGCCACCGCCCAAGGGGAGAACGCCGCCGCGCTGGCGCCGTTCGAGGGGGTGGAGGAGGCCGTACAGAGCCTGACGTCGAGGGGATGGCTGACGGACGGGCGGCTGACCGACGAGGGCCGGGCCGTGCACACGGCCGTCTCCGAGCGGGTCACCCGCTTCCGGCAGCAGGTCACGCGGGGCGTGAGCGCGCAGGAGTACCGGACCGCCGTCGAGGTGTTGCGCCGCATGGCGGCCAACGCCGAACGCTAGGCGGCCGCCCGGTCGGCCTCCAGCACGACCCGGGCCACCAGCTCCGGATCGTCGCTCATGGGCACGTGCCCGCAGCCCTTGAGCAGCTTGACCCGCTGGCCCGACCAGCGCGCCGCGCGCACGGCCTGGCGGCGCGGCAGCAACCGGTCGCGCTCGCCCCAGGCGATCGTGATGGGCGACTTCGGCGGGGCGGGCGGCATCAGCCCGCCGAACGACTCCAGCGTCTCGTCGAAGCCCGCCGCCCCCGCCAGCGCCTGCGTGGCCGCGACCAGCCCGGCGGGGTCGAGCCGGCTCGGACGGGCCACCAGCACCCCGCTGGACGCCGCCCGCATGACCGGGTTACCGGCCGCCCTGACCGCCTGCTCCGGCGACATCGCGCGCGCCGAGTTCCGCAGGGCCTTCAGCGTCGTCTGGCAGTAGAGCAGCTCGGAGCGTGACCAGAAGCCGGCCGGCGACAGCGCGGTCGCCGCGCGCACGACGCCGCGCGAGGCCAGTTCGAGCGCGATGTAGCCGCCGAGCGAGTTGCCCACCACGTGCGGCTCCCGGATGCCGAGCAGCGCGCAGAACGACTCGACCGCGTCCGCCAGCGACTCCGCGGTGTACGGGATGCCCGCGGGCAGCCGCGGCGACACCCCGAAACCGGGCAGGTCGATCGCGATCACCGTGTGGTCGGCGGCCAGCCGGTCCATCACCGGCAACCACGCCTGCCAGTGGTGCCCGATGCCGTGGACGAGGATCAGCGGCTCGCCGCTGCCCCGGCGTTCGAAGGCCAGCTCCATGCGGCCCAGTGAACCACTCACCTGCTCCGGGTGGGAATCTCGAACCAGACCGCTTTGCCTTCCCTGGTGGGACGGGAGCCCCAGCGCTTGGCCAGCTGGTCGACCAGGTAGAGGCCGCGGCCGCCCTCGTCGTTCTCCCCGGCGCTGCGGATGCGGGGCAGGCGGAGGTCCTGGTCGAAGACCTCGACCCAGACCGACTCCTCGCCCCTGCGCAGCCTCAGCGTGAACTCCTTGTCGCCGACCGGCTCCTCCTCGAAGCCCGGCATGTCCCAGGACTCCTCGAACGGCAGCGGCGGCCCCTCGACGACCAGCTCCCGGCGCGGGGAGTTGGCGGTGGAGGCGTGCAGCACCACGTTGGTGACGACCTCGGAGACCAGCAGGCAGGCCAGCTCGGCGCGTTCCTCGGGCACGTTCCAGCCGGAGAACGCCTCGGAGGCCATGCGGCGCGCCTCGCCGACCATGATCGGCTGGGCCGGGAAGGTGCGCTCCTCGACGTCGAGGTCGACGTCGCTGGAGCGGACGACCAGGATCGCCATGTCGTCGTCGATCTCGCCGGGCACCGCGATCGTGGCGGCGTCGGCGATGCGCTCGACGTCGGCGTCGGCCATCTTGGCGAGCTTCTCGCACAGCACGCCGAGCGTCTCCTCCTCGCTCGGCATCCTGCCGTCGCGGCCCGGACGCCGGTCGACCAGGCCGTCGGTGTAGAGCAGCAGCGCCGCGCCCGGCGGGAGGGTGCGGGTCTCCTCCTTGTAGACCAGGTCGGCGTGCAGGCCCTTGGCCCGGACGCCGAGCGGCTGGCCGACCTCCTCGATGTCCATCTCCAGGCACTGGCCGTCGACCACCAGCAGCGGCGGCGCGTGCCCGGCGTTGGCGAAGGAGAGCTGCCGGGACCAGGCGTCGTAGACGAGGTACTGGCAGGTGACGATGGGCGGGATGCTGACGTCGGCGCCGTTGTCGTCCTGCTCGGGGGTGGCGATGATGCGGGTCCACTCGTCGAGCCTGGCCAGGATGTCGGCGGGCGACTTGTCGTCTTGTGCGAAGGCCCGCAGCGCCGCCCTGAGCTGGCCCATGATGGCCGCGGCCTTGGCGCCCCTGCCCTCGACGTCGCCGATCACGATGCCGACCCGGCCGGCCGAGAGCGGGATCACGTCGTACCAGTCGCCGCCGACCTGGGTCTGGATGCCCTGGCCGTGGGAAGCGAGCGGGGCCGCCGGGTAGTAGCGCACCGCGATGTCGAGGCCGTCGAGCTGGGGCAGCGCCCTGGGCAGCAGGTGCTTCTGGAACGACTCGGCGGTGTGGCGCTCCTCCTCGAACAGCAGCGCGTTGTCGATCGCGAGGGCCACGCGGGTGGCGATGGCGCCCACGAAGTCGCGGTCGAAGGCGTCGTAGTGGGGGCTGCGCCGGTCGGTCAGGTTGGACAGGCCGAGGTACATCAGGCCCAGCGTCTCGCCGCGCACCAGCAGGGGGGCGACGATGGCCGAGGTCATGCCGATCTCACTGGCCAGGCGCGCGCTGCCCTCGTGCGGCGACGGGTAGCTGGTGGTGGAGAAGTCCTCGACGAGGATGGTCTCCTGGCGGCGCAGCGCGGTGTCGGCGTAGTGGCCGGAGGGGTAGCGGATCTCCGCGCCCACCGGCTTCCACGTGCCCGCGGGCGGGGTCCAGCCCTGGACGTGCTCCGAGACCCGGCGGACCAGCCGGTCACCCTCCATGAGCTCGATGAAGCAGTGGTCGGCGAACTGCGGCACGAGCATCTCGGCCACCCGCTTGAGCGTCTCCTCGACGTAGAGGGAGCCGGCCAGCCGCTCGCCGATGCGTTCGAGGAGCCCGAAACGGTCTTTCTCGCGTTCGTTGCTGCGCAGGGCCTCGCGGGCCAGGATGACGATGCCGGTGACCGACCCGGACGGGTGGCGCAGCGGCACGGCCTGGGCGCGGACGTAGACGATCGTGCCGTCGCCGCGCCTGACGTCGAACGTGCCCTCCCACACGCCGCCCTTGAGCACGTGCTTGGCCAGCTCGATCGCCAGCGGGTGGTCCTTCTCCATGATCCCGAGGGACAGGACGGACGCGTCACGCGCCGGCGCGTTGCCGGGACGGCCGAACAGCTGCTCGGCGAAGGGATTCCAGTAGAGGAGATTGCTGAAGCGGTCTGTCACGACCACTGCCATTTCGGCATGGTCCAGAACGGACCCGGCACCAAGGTGATCAGCCGTTTCTTGTGACAGATCCCCCCATCGCTTCATCCGGAGACCACTCCTTGGGGTGGCTTGTGCGCACAGCGGACCACGGGTGCTCCTGCAACTGTCTTGGCCAGGGGAGAGTGGAGGGCCTCCCAAGAGGGATTCAACCAAGTGGCTGCGCGCGCGTCAGCGCTTGGAGACAAAAACGTGCGCGGCAACGTCACGCGGAAGCTCCGCGGGAGTGTCGTTCGCGTCACCGTCACCTGTCACCCGCACACCGTCGTCGCTCGCCGCGAGCGTCACCTCGCGTCCGGGTTGTATCCCAACTTGCTTGAGTTTAAGCATCACAGCAGGATCGCTTTGCACTTGTTCGCTGATCCGGCGCACCACGACCGGGATGTCACGCGGCCCGGCGGCCTCGGACATCGAGGTCAGGACGTTGGCCGCGCCCTCGGTCACCTCCTGCGCCCCCAGCTCGGCCAGCCCCGGGATGGGGTTTCCGTGCGGGCAGACCGTGGGGTTGTCGAGCAGCGTCACCAGCCGCGCCTCGACCGACTCGGACATGACGTGCTCCCACCGGCACGCCTCGATGTGCACCTCTTCCCAGGGAAGGCCGATGACCTGGGTGAGCAGGCATTCGGCCAGGCGGTGCTTGCGCATCACGCGGGTGGCCAGCGTGCGGCCCAGGTCGGTCATCGACAGGTGCCGGTCGCCCTCGACGCGGACGAGGCCGTCGCGCTCCATGCGGGCGACGGTCTGGCTCACGGTGGGGCCGCTCTGCTGGAGGCGCTCCGCGATGCGGGCGCGAAGGGGGACGATGCCCTCCTCTTCGAGCTCATAAATCGTACGGAGATACATCTCCGTCGTGTCGATCAGGCCGTGTGCGGTCAAGGCTCCTCCCAACTGAAATGCTACGCCGGTCGTGGCGGGGACTGAGCCCGTCCGCTACGGGCACAGAAGTCATCAGGAACCCTATTGGGAGAACGACCGACGATGGTTAAGGACGGCAACAACGGAGCGGCCGAGTTCCTTCCCGCCCGGCGCGACCTCGGCTCCCTGCGCACGGCGGCCGCCCGCTGCGAGGGCTGCGACCTGTACGCGAAGGCCACCCAGACGGTGTTCGGCGAGGGCCCCGAGCAGGCCCGTTTCATGCTGGTGGGCGAGCAGCCGGGAGATCGCGAGGACCGCGAGGGGCATCCGTTCGTGGGGCCCTCCGGACGCGTGCTTGATCGGGGCCTGGAGGAAGCGGGAATCGAACGGGACGCGGTTTATCTGACGAACGCTGTCAAACATTTCTCCTTCACTCCCAGGGGGAAGAGAAGGATTCATCAGAAGCCGACGGTCGCCGAGATCGAGGCGTGCCGGCCGTGGCTCGGCGCGGAGCTGGAGCTGGTGCGTCCCGACGTGGTCGTGGTCCTCGGCGCGACGGCGGCCAGGTCGCTGCTGGGCAGGGCGTTCCGGCTGACCGAGCACAGAGGCGAGCCGGTGCCGCTCGGCGACGCGCTCGCGGTGGCCACGATCCACCCCTCGGCCGTGCTGCGCGCGCCCGACAGGGACGCGGCCTACGCGGGCTTCGTCTCCGACCTCAGGGCCGCGGCGCGGGTGTCGGAGCGGTAATTGCGGAACCCGGCCACCGACAGGCCGACGACGAGCACGGTGACCGCGCACGCCAGTCCCCCGCCCACCCAGGCGCCGGTGAGCCCGAAGGCGGTCGCGGTCGCGCCGGCGCGCAGGTCGCCGAGGCGCGGGCCGCCCGCCACGACCACCATGAACACGCCCTGCATCCGCCCGCGCATCTCGTCGGGGGCGTAGAGCTGCAGGATCGACTGCCGCCACACCGACGAGATCACGTCGGCCACGCCGCCGACCGCCATGAACGCCACGACCAGCCACAGCTCGCGCACCAGCCCCGCGGCCGCGACGGCGAGCCCCCACATGGCGATGGCCAGCACGAGCGCGACGCCCTGCCGCGAGATCCGGCCCACCCAGCCGGAGAACAGCGCGCCGGCGACCGAGCCGATCGCCATGGCGGAGGTCACCCAGCCGAGCGCGGTCATCGAGCCGCCGAACCGATCGGCGGCCAGCTCGGGGTAGAGGGCGCGCGGCATGGCGAACACCATCGCGATGATGTCCACGACGAACGACATCAGCAGCACCGGGCTCCTGGCGATGAAGCTGAGGCCCTCCCAGACCGCCCGGGCTCCCGGACGTGTCACCTCGCCCAGCGGGGGCAGGGTGGGCAGCCTGAGGGCCGCGTAGAGGCCACCGCTGAACAGCAGGGCGTCCACCGCGTAGGCGGCGGCGTAGTCGGGGTGGTCGCCGCCGGTGGCCAGCAGCACGCCGCCGAGCATCGGGCCGACGACCGCGCCGAGGCTGTAGACCAGCGAGTTGAGCGCGTTGGCGGCCGGCACCAGCTCGGGGTCGAGGATGCGCGGGATCACCGATCCCCTGGTCGGGCCGGTGATCGCGAACCCGGTGGCGTTGACCGCCGTCGCCGCGAAGATCAGGTATACGTTGCCCAGCCCGAGCAGGGCCTGCGCCAGGATGACCAGGGTGGCCGCCCAGGTGATGAGCGAGCCGATGACGAGCAGTCTGCGCCGGTCGAAGGCGTCGGCGACGGCCCCGCCCCACAGCCCGAAGACCAGCAGCGGGACGAGGTTGGCCATGCCGAGCAGGCCCCCCCAGAGCGAGGAGTGGGTCAGGTCGTAGACCTGCTGGCCGACCGCCACGACGGTGACGGCGACGCCCACGTTCGAGACGGCCTGGCCGGACCAGATCCGCCGGTACGCGGGCACGGCCAGCGGCCTTGTGTCCACAAGATGACGTTTGACCAGTTCCCCGAATGCCACCTAAGGCAATTTAAGGTGCAAGTCTCTCCAAAGCCCAACCGGGTCGGGTGCGCCGGTAGCGCAGCCTGTCGTGCATCCGGTCGAGCTGTCCCTGCCAGAACTCCACCTCGGTCGGCGTCACCCGGAAGCCGCCCCAGAAGTCGGGCACCGGCGGATCCTCCGGCCAGCGGGCGGACAGCTCCTCGTAGCGCTCGTCGAGCTCCTCGCGCGAGCGCACGACCGCCGACTGCCGCGAGGCCCAGGCCCCGATGCGGGAGCCGTACGGGCGGGAGTTGTAGTAGTCGGCCGACTCCTGGTGGGAGATGCGGGCGACGGTGCCCTCGATGCGGATCTGGCGGCGGATGGCGTGCCAGGGGAACAGCAGCGAGGCGCGTCCGTTCTCGGCCAGGTCGCGGCCTTTGCGGGACTCGTAGTTGGTGTAGAAGACGAAGCCGTTCTCGTCGTAGCCCTTGAGCAGGACCGTCCTGGCGCTCGGCCGGCCGCCCGCGGAGGCGGTGGCGAGGACCATGGCGTTGGGTTCGGGCAGGCCGGCGTCGAGCGCGTCCTGGAACCAGACGGTGAACTGCGCGACGGGGTCGGACGCGAGGTCGGTCTCGAGCAACGGCTCGCCCTCGTACGTTCGGCGTAGCGCCGCCAGCAGGGGCGGGCGCGGGGTGGCATCCACGAGACGGTATTCTTGCGCGCTCATGTGGCAGATCCCACGCTAGGGCGCGTTCGGCGGCCTGACGCAGGTCGCGGGACACGTGCCCACAGCAGGCTCCCTACCAGCGGGTTTGACGTTTCGGCGGGTCCCGAGACCGACCATGACCTGGGAGGGGGTTAAATTGACCCGCCGGTATCTCGACATCAAGGCATTGCCGTTACATGGCAAGAAAGGGAGGCGGCCGAGCATGTCCGACTTCAAACCCGGCCTCGAAGGCGTCGTAGCTTTCGAGACCGAGATCGCGGAACCGGACAAAGAAGGGGGCGCCCTTCGATACCGGGGCGTCGACATCGAGGAGCTGGTCGGCCGTGTCCCGTTCGGGCACGTTTGGGGCCTGCTGGTCGACAACAAGTTCCAGCCGGGCCTGCCCCCGGCGGAGCCGTACCCCATCCCTGTCCACTCCGGTGACATCCGCGTAGACGTGCAGAGCGCGCTGGCCATGCTGGCTCCGGCCTATGGCTTCAAGCCCCTGCTCGACATCAGTGACGAGGAGGCCCGCGACCAGCTCGCGCGCGCCTCCGTGATGGCCCTCTCCTTCGTCGCGCAGTCCGCGCGCGGCCTCGGCCTGCCGATGGTGCCGCAGAGCCGGGTCGACGAGGCGAAGACCATCGTCGAACGCTTCATGATCCGCTGGCGCGGTGAGCCTGATCCCAAGCACGTCAAGGCCATCGACGCCTACTGGACCTCGGCCGCCGAGCACGGCATGAACGCGTCCACGTTCACCGCCCGCGTCATCGCCTCCACCGGCGCCGACGTGGCCGCGGCGCTCTCCGGCGCCGTGGGCGCGATGTCGGGCCCGCTGCACGGCGGCGCCCCCGCCCGCGTGCTCCACATGATCGAAGGCGTGGAGCAGCTGGGCGACGCCAAGAAGTACGTCCAGAGCGAGCTCGACAAGGGCAACCGGCTCATGGGCTTCGGCCACCGCGTCTACCGCGCGGAGGACCCGCGCGCCCGCGTGCTGCGCCGCACCGCCAAGGAGCTCGACGCGCCCCGCTACGAGGTCGCGGCAGCGCTGGAGCAGGCCGCACTGGAGGAGCTGCACGCCCGCAAGCCCGACCGGGTGCTCGCCACCAACGTCGAGTACTGGGCGGCCGTGGTGCTGGACTTCGCCGAGGTGCCCTCGCACATGTTCACCTCGATGTTCACCTGCGCCCGCACGGCCGGCTGGGCCGCGCACATCCTGGAGCAGAAGCTCACGGGCCGGCTGGTGCGTCCGAGCGCCAACTACATCGGCCCGGCCTCGCGCCCGCTGAGCGACGTCCCCGGCGCCTCCGAGGTTGTCGGCACGATCTGACACGTTTTCGCCCGTGTCATGAACGGCCCGCCCGCTCAAGGGCGGGCCGTTCCGCGTCTCATTCGGCGGACCCGTGCGACGTCACCCGGACGGCCTCAGTACGCTTGGCACGTGGCTGACATCGTGATTCCCGCTGACATCAAGCCCGCCGACGGCCGCTTCGGCTGCGGGCCCTCGAAGGTTCGCACCGAGCAACTGGCCGCGCTCGCCGCCTCCGGCGCGAGCCTCATGGGCACCTCCCACCGCCAGAAGCCGGTCAAGAACCTGGTCGGCCGCGTGCGCTCCGGCCTCGCCGACCTGTTCTCGCTGCCCGAGGGCTACCAGGTCGTGCTGGGCAACGGCGGCACCACCGCGTTCTGGGACATCGCGGCCTTCGGGCTGATCAGGGAGAAGTCCCAGCACCTGTCGTTCGGCGAGTTCTCCTCGAAGTTCGCCGCCGTCGCCAAGAAGGCGCCCTGGCTGGCCGACCCGAGCGTGATCAAGTCCGACGTCGGCACCCACCCCACCGCGGTGGCCGAGGACGGCGTCGACGTCTACGCCCTCACCCACAACGAGACTTCGACCGGCGTCGCCATGCCGATCTCCCGCGTGGGCGGCGACGACTCGCTGGTGCTGGTCGACGCCACCTCCGGCGCGGGCGGCCTGCCGGTCGACATCGCCGAGACCGACGTCTACTACTTCGCCCCGCAGAAGAGCTTCGCCTCCGACGGCGGCCTGTGGATCGCGATCATGTCGCCGCGCGCCCTGGCCAGGGTCGAGGAGATCGCCGCCTCCGGCCGGTACGTGCCCGAGTTCTTCAGCCTGCCGATCGCGATCGACAACTCCGGCAAGGACCAGACCTACAACACGCCCGCCGTGGCCACGCTGTTCCTGCTGGCCGACCAGCTCGACTGGATGAACGGCAACGGCGGCCTGGCCTGGACCACCGCCCGCACCGCCGAGTCCAGCCAGCGCCTGTACACCTGGGCCGAGAAGTCGTCCTACGCCACGCCGTTCGCCGCCCCGCAGTTCCGCTCGCAGGTGGTCGGCACGATCGACTTCAACGACGACGTCGACGCCGCCGAGGTGGCCAAGGTGCTGCGCGCCAACGGCATCGTCGACACCGAGCCCTACCGCAAGCTGGGCCGCAACCAGCTCCGCATCGCGATGTTCCCGGCCATCGAGCCGTCCGACGTCGAGGCGCTGACGGTCTGCGTCGACCACGTGGTCGAGCGCCTCTAGCCCATCGCGCGCCGGCCCGTCCGGCGGGTCAGCTCGTCCAGGAGCGCCAGGGCGTCCGCCTCCTCGACGCTCTGCGCGAACCTCGTCAGCACCGGCAGCCTGTCGGTGCTGACGGCCAGGGCCTCCAGCATCAGGCGGCTGACGTGCTCGGCCCTTGAGCAGGCGGCCGCGTAGCGGAAGGCGTTGCGCGCCGGCGTGCGCACCAGCAGCCCCTTGCGCACCAGCCGCTCGGCGACGGTCTGCACGGTCGTGTACGCCAGGTCGCGGTCCTCGTTGAGGCTGTCCAGGAGCTCCCGCACGCGCATGGCCCTGCCGGCATCCCACAGCACGTTCATGATCGCGCGTTCCAGGGATCCCAGGTTCGCCAACTCAACCAGTCCTCCGGCTCGATCAGTAGGAAACATTCTTGCCCGAACAGCCCCCGATCGGCCAGGGGCGAGCGCTACCCCGCAGCCTCGGCTACCTCATGTTCGCCAGCCGCTGGCTGCAGGTCCCGCTCTACCTGGGCCTCATCGTGGCGCAGGCGGTGTACGTCTGGCAGTTCATGACCGAGCTGTGGCACCTGCTCAGCAGCGTCTTCCTGCACCCGGCGACCGGCGACGGCACGTCGGCCGAGGTCGTCGTCATGCTGACGGTCCTGGCGCTGATCGACGTCGTCATGATCTCGAACCTGCTGATCATGGTGATCATCGGCGGCTACGAGACGTTCGTCTCGCGCATCAACCTCAACGACCATCCCGACGAGCCCGAATGGCTCTCCCACGTCAACGCCAACGTGCTGAAGGTCAAGCTGGCCACGGCCATCGTGGGCATCTCGTCGGTGCACCTGCTGCAGACGTTCATCCGGGCCCGTGACGTGCCCAACGACAAGATCATGTGGCAGACGATCATCCACCTGGCGTTCGTGGCCTCGGCAATCGGCCTGGCGCTCATCGACCGCATGCTCGCCGGCTCACCGGCCGAGCGCACCAAGCCGCACCTGTAGGGCTCAGACGCGGGCCGGCAGCTCTTTCCTGCGGCGCAGCACCCAGGCGGCCACCACGCCGCCCAGGAGCCCGAACAGGTGGCCCTGCCACGAGATGCCCTGCTGGTTGGGCAGCAGGCCCCACAGGATCGAGTAGTAGGCCACGCCCACGCCGATGCCGATCAGGATGTCCACCAGGCGGCGGTCGAACAGGCCGCGGGCCAGCACGAAGCCGAAGTAGCCGAAGACCAGGCCGCTCGCGCCGATCGTGATCACGCCGGGGCTGGACACCCACGTGCCGAGGCCGCCGATCAGCACGATCAGCAGCGTGGCCCAGAGGAACTTGCGGATGTCGCGCACCGCCGCCAGGAAGCCCAGCACCAGCAGCGGCAGCGAGTTGGCCATGAGGTGGCCGAAGCCGCCGTGCAGGAACGGCGCGAACAGGATGCCCACCAGGCCGTCGGCGTCCCAGCCCGCGATGCCGTAGGAGTCGAGCGCGCCGCCCATCACGTAGTCGACGCCTTCCAGGACCCACATCACGGCGAGCATGGACCCGAGGATGACGATCGCCTTGATCGCGCTCGACAGGAAGGTGCCGGCGCCGCGCCTGGCCGACTCGAACCTGGAACCCGAATGGTCGCTCATGCGCTCTCCTGGTGGTGGTCTCCTCCCTTTACCGTACGCAGGAAAGGTCACGCACGCGCGTTGACGCGGCCCCTTCCGGACGTGCGGAAGGGGCCGGCGTACGGGTGAGGGTTACTCGCCCTTCCACTGGGGGGCGCGCTTCTCGGCGAAGGCCGCCGCGCCCTCCATGGCGTCCTTGGAGCCGAACACCGGGTTGATGATCGCGCCCTGCCTCTTGAACATCTCCTCCAGGGGCCAGTCCTGGGACTCGATGATCACCTTCTTGGTCGCCGCGAGCGCCAGGGGCGCGTTGGCGGCGATCTTGCGGGCCAGCTCCAGCGCGCCCTCCAGAGCGGCCCCCGGCTCGGTGATCCGGTTGACCAGGCCCAGCTCGTACAGGCGGGAGGCGGGGTAGTGGTCGCCGGTCAGGGCGATCTCCATGGCCACGTGGTACGGAATCCGCCGCGGCAGCCGCATGATCCCGCCCGCGCCCGCCACCAGCCCGCGCTTCGGCTCGGGCAGCCCGAACGTGGACTCCGACGAGGCCACGATGACGTCGCAGGACAGGGCCAGCTCGAAGCCGCCCGCCAGGGCGTACCCCTCGACCGCGGCCACCAGCGGCTTCTTGGGCGGCGCCTCGGCGATGCCGCCGAAGCCGCGCCCCTCGACCACCGGGAAGTCCCCGGACAGGAACCCCTTGAGGTCCATGCCCGCACAGAACGTGCCCCCGGCGCCGGTCAGCACGTACGCCGAGATCTCGGGGCGGGCGTCGAAGGTGTCCAGTGCCTCGGCGATCCCCCGGGCCACCGCGCCGTTGATCGCGTTGCGCGCCTTCGGCCGGTTGATGGTGATGACCGCGACGTTGCCGGACTCCTCGACGAGCACTTCGTCAGACACGGGACCTCACTTGGGCTGGAAGCGGATGCCGCCGTCGAAGCGCACGACCTCGGCGTTCATGTAGTCGTTCTGGACGAGCGAGTGCACCAGGTGGGCGAACTCGTCGGCCCGGCCCATGCGCTTGGGGAAGACCACGGGGGCCACGAGCTTGGCCTTGAACTCCTCGGCGTTGCCGGAGAAGCCGTAGATGGGGGTGTCGATGATGCCGGGGCAGATCGTGTTCACGCGTACGCCGATGGCCGCCAGGTCGCGCGCTGCGGGGACCGTCATGCCCACGATGCCGCCCTTGGAGGCCGAGTAGGCGAGCTGGCCCGTCTGGCCCTCCAGGGCGGCGACGGAGGCCGTGTTGATGACCACGCCGCGCTGGCCGTCGGCGTCGACCGGCTCGGTGGCGGCGATGGCGGCCGCGGCGATGCGCATGAGGTTGAAGGTGCCGATCAGGTTGACCTCGATCACCTTGCGGTACGTGGCCGGGTTGTGCGGCTTGCCCTCGCGGTTGACCGTGCGCTCGGCCCAGCCGATGCCCGCGCTGTTGACCACGACGCGCAGCGGCTTGCCCGTGGCCACGGCCGCGTCGACGGCCGCCTGCACCTGATCGTCGTCCGACACGTCCGTCCTGACGAAGACGCCGCCGAGCTCGTCGGCGACGGCCTTGCCGCGCTCCTCGTTGAGGTCGGCGATGACCACGGTGGCGCCCGCGCGGGCGAGCTCGCGGGCCGTCGCCTCACCGAGGCCGCTGGCACCGCCGGAGATGATTGCTGCAGATCCGTTGACGTCCATATCCCGGACCTTAACGCGCCAACCGAATGAAGTTCTACTCGGGGCCGGTTAAATTCCGCCCACGGCGCTGTCGACGTCGGAGTACACCTTGATCCGCCGGTCGAGCCCCGTGGTCCGCAGGATACGCGCCACGGGCGCCTGGGGCGCGGCGAGGGACACCCCGCCTCCCTCTCCCGTGGCCAGCCGCCAGGCCTCGATCAGCACCGAAAGACCGCTGGAGTCCATGAACGACAGCTGCTGCAGGTCGAGCACGAGCCTGGCGCTGTCCTGCTTGATGGCGTCGCGGACCTCGTCGCGGAGGAACGGTGCGGTGAACAGATCGAGCTCTCCCTCAACGGCCACCACCACGGCATCACCCAGGGCGTGTCGCGCAAGCCGCAGCTTCATTTGGCCCCTCCTCGATGAGCCACTGTACTTCGACATCCCCGGATAGCGGGCATGCACAAACTACGAAGAGCCGGATACAGAAGGACTAGGCCGTGTTTCATAAGGCCTTCAGCCACTCGTTGATCGCAGCGATCGTGAGGACGGCTTCGTAGCGGACGGCGAGCTTGTCATAGCGGGTGGC
>NZ_JBSGCE010000062.1:0-53487 GCF_053601695.1 Nonomuraea sp. NPDC004702 | reverse complement strand
GGCGCCGCGAGGCGCGGGGGGGGGGGGGGGGCGGGGGGGGGGGGGGGGGGGGGGGGGGGGGGGGCGGCCGGGCGCGCCGCGGCCGCCCCGTCCGCGGCGGCCGGGGTGGCGGGGCCGGCCAGCTGGGTGAGGGTGGCGCCGGTCAGCGACAGCAGGGATTCGACCAGGGCGAAGTCGGGGTCTCCCGCGCGGGCGGTGGCGAGCAGGCGGCGGTGCGCGAGCTCGAGACGGGCGTCGACGTAGACCGTGGAGCGGGTGAGGCGGGTGGCGTCGCCCGCGAGCGTGCGCCAGAGGGCGGGGGACAGGGAGATGGAGGTGCAGACGTCGCCGCCCGCCGGGTGGGCGAAGCGTTCCTCCTCGCCGGGCGCGCCGAGGTAGGCCATCGTCGGGTCGACGGCGGCCTTGCGGCCGTCGGCCATGCGGCGGAACGCGCCGCGGTGGACCAGCACCATGCGGTGGGCTCGGCCCACCTCGGGCCGCGACCAGCCGCGGTGGTCGTCGGCGCAGGTCACCAGGTCGAGGGTGAAGCCCTTCCCACGGGCCAGCGGCTTGGAGGATCGCACCCGCCGAACGCTACGCTCCACCACCGACAATCTCCCCGCCAGGGCTCGGGGCCTTCGGCGACGCATGCGTCCCAGGGGCTACGGCCTCGGCCACAGTACGCGCCGGAGGCATGGGGCGGGGGTGCGGTGGGGGTGGAGGTGTACAGCAGCGGTGGGGGGTGGGGGTGTGCGGCGGGGTGTAGCCCGTCTGGGCGCGGGGGCGGTGGCGGTGGCGGTGGGGTGTGGTGTGTGGCGGTGGGCCGTGTGGGGTGGCTGCGGGGGCTGCTGAGAGTGCCGCGGTGGGGCGGGTGGGGTGCAAGGATGTTCAAGACCTTGGGGGGTGGCACCGGCAAGGGTGGGGGCATGACGACAGTGATTTCCTCCATCGTTTTCGACTGCGCCGACCCCGTCGCCCTGGCGGGCTTCTATGCCAAGGCGACCGGGTGGCAGGTCGGCGACTCCGACCCCGACTACGCCACCGTCACCGGCGGCCCCGTGCCGCTGGCCTTTCAGCGGATCGACGGCTACCAGGGCCCGGGCTGGCCCAACGACGGCAAGCACGTGCACCTCGACCTCACCGTCCCCGACGTCGAGGAGGCCAGGCGGGCGCTGGTCGCCCTGGGCGCCACCCTGCCCGGCCACCAGCCGGGCGGCGACGACTGGACGGTGCTGCTCGACCCCGAGGGCCACCCGTTCTGCGTGATGCCCGGCTAGAGCCCGGCGAAGAACGTAGTGCCCGGCAGAACGGCTAGAGCTCGGCGAAGAACGAGCTGACGTCCTCGGCCAGCAGGTTGGGGGCCTGCAGGGCGGCGTAGTGGCCGCCGCGCGCCGGCTCCGACCAGCGCACCACGTTGTGGGAGCGCTCGGCGTAGCGGCGGACCGTGCTGTCGCCGGGGAAGACGGCCACGGCCGTCGGCGTCGTGCCGGGCTCGGCGGGCGGCGCCCAGTCGCCGCCGCTCTCCCGGTACAGGCGCGCGGCGGAGCCGGCGGTGCCGGTCAGCCAGGTGATGGTGACGTTGGTCAGGACGTCGTCGGGGGCGACCCCGCCGGCGTCCTGACCCCAGCTCGCGAACGCGTCCAGGTGCCAGGCGAGCTGGCCGGCCGGCGAGTCGGCCAGGGCGTAGGCGAGGGTCTGCGGCCTGGTGCTCTGGATGGCGGCGTACCCGGAGAACTCGCGGTGCCAGCGCTCGATCCGCCGCGCGCGCTCGGTCTCGGCCTCGGTCAGCCCGGACAGGTCGTCGGAGACGAACGCCGTGAGCGCGTTCAGGTGCACGCCCGCCACCCGGTCGGGGACCATCCGGGCCAGGGCGGGCGAGACGAGCGAGCCGAAGTCGCCGCCCTGGAGGCCGTACCGGTCGTAGCCGAGGCGGTCCATGAGCTCGATCCAGGCGGCGGCGACCCGGCGCACGCCCCAGCCGGTCTCGGTGGTGGGGCCGGAGAAGGCGAACCCGGGCACGGACGGGATGACGAGGTGGAAGTCGCCGCTGAGCGCCTCGGCCACGCGGGAGAAGTCGGCGAACGTGCTCGGCCAGCCGTGCGTCAGCAGCAGCGGCAGCGCGCCGGGACGCGGCGAGCGCACGTGGGCGAAGTGCACGCGCTGGCCGTCGATCTCGGTCGTGTACTGCGGCAGCTCGTTGAGCCGCGCCTCGTGCGCCCGCCAGTCGTAGCCGTCCAGCCAGTACGCGGCCAGCTCGCGGACGGCCTCGGGCGGCACGCCGTAGGACCAGCCGACCCCCTCCAGGGCGTCCGGCCAGCGCGTGCGGTCCAGCCGCGCCCGCAGGTCGTCGATCGCGGACTGCGGGATGTCGATGAGGAATCGGTTCATGCCGCCCACGCTAGGCAGCATTGCGGCCAGGATCGGGCCACAATGGACCCGTGCTCGACACCTCGGCGCGGCTTCTGCGCCTGCTCTCCCTCCTGCAGACCCGGCGCGAGTGGCCCGGCGCGGAGCTGTCGCAGCGGCTCGGCGTGGCCCCGCGCACGCTGCGCCGTGACATCGACCGGCTGCGCAGCCTCGGCTACCCGGTCGGCTCCACGCCGGGGGTGGCGGGCGGTTACCGGCTCGGTCCCGGCGCGGAGCTGCCGCCGCTGCTGCTCGACGACGAGGAGGCCGTGGCGGTCGCGGTCGGCCTGCGCACGGCCGCCGGCGGCACGGTGACCGGCATCGAGGAGACCTCGCTGCGCGCCCTGGCCAAGCTCGAACAGGTGCTGCCCGCCCGCCTGCGGCAGCGCGTCAACGCCCTGCAGACGCACACCGTCCGGGTCGGCGGGCAGGGCCCGACGGTCGACCCCGAGCTGCTGACCCGCATCACCGCCGCCTGCCGCGACCGCGAGCAGCTGCGCTTCGACTACACCGACCACGAGGGCGCCGTCACGCTGCGGCGGGCCGAGCCGCACAGCCTGGTCAGCAAGGGCAGCCGCTGGTACCTGGTCGGCTGGGACGTCGACCGCCACGACTGGCGCACGTACCGGGCCGACCGGATCGAGGTGCGCACGCCCAACGGCCCGCGCTTCGCCCCCCGCGAGCCGCCGGAGGCCGACGTCGCCGCGTGGGTGCGCCACCGGCTCGGCCACCAGATGTGGCCGGTCCAGGCCCGCTTCCTGATCCACGCTCCGGCCGGACGGCTGGCCGGCCGCGTCGGCGGCGAGGTCGAGCCGGTGGACGAGGCCACCTGCGTGCTCACCATGCGCGGCGACGACCTGCACCTGATGGCCGTGGCCGTGGCCTTCCTCGACCTCGACTTCGAGGTGCTCGAACCGGCCGAGCTGAAGGAACGTCTGCACGCCCTGGGACGGCGGCTGCTCTCTTCCAGAATATGATTCGGTGATGGCCACGTCAGCGTTCTTCACGCGCAAGGAGGGCGAGTTCGTGCCCGCCCCGCACGCGCGCAGCCCCTGGTCCCCCGACATGCTCCACGGCCGACTGCTCGGCGGCCTGGCGGCGAGCGCCCTGGAGGAGCGGCACGGCGAGCCCGGCCTGCACTTCGCCAGGCTCACCGTCGACCTGTTCCGCAACAGCCCCATGCTGCCGGTCACGGTGGAGACCACCCTGGTCAGGGACGGACGGCGGATCCGGGTCGCCGACGCCGTGCTCTCCACCGGACAGGGCGTGATCGGCCGGGCCTCGGCCGTGCTGCTCCGGCAGGGCGAGCAGCCCGGCGGCCGGCTGCCGCACACGCCCGCCTGGGACGAGCCGCCGCCCGCCGGCGACCCGGCCGAGGGGCAGGGCTGGAAGCCGCCGTTCGACCTGTGGCGGCTGACCGAGTGGGGGCAGGGCGGGCGCGACCGGGTGTGGCTGCGCGAGACCCACCCGCTGGTGGACGACGAGCCGCTGACGCCGCTCACCCGCGCCGCCCTGGCCGCCGACTTCGCCAGCCCGCTGGCCAACGTCGGCTCGGCGGGCGTCAGCTTCATCAACGCCGACTACACGCTGACGCTCGCCCGGCTGCCCGAGGGCGAGCTGATCGGCGTCGAGGCCACCGGCCACCTCAGCGCCGGCGGCGTCGCGACCGGCCAGGTCACCCTGCACGACACGGCCGGGCCGATCGGGTTCTGCGTGGTCACGGCGGTGGCCAACCCGGTCGCCCTGACCGGCGGCTGACCGTCCGCCGAGCCCCTGAGGCGGTCAGGCGGGGTGCTCGTCGCGGTCGCCCGACCAGTCGGTGTGGAAGGCGCCCTCCCGGTCCACCCGGTGGTAGGTGTGCGCGCCGAAGTAGTCGCGCAGCCCCTGCACCAGCGCGGCCGGCAGGCGGTCGCGGCGCAGCCCGTCGTAGTAGGCCAGCGCGGAGGAGAAGCCCGGCGTCGGCACGCCGATGCGCACGGCCGTGGTCACCACGCGCCGCCACGCGTCCTGCGCGGCGTTCAGCGCGGCGGCGAAGGTCGGGTCGGCCAGCAGCGTCGGAAGCCGCCGGTCGGCGTCGTAGGCGGCGCGGATGCGGTCGAGGAACTTGGCCCTGATGATGCAGCCGCCGCGCCAGATGGTGGCCATGGCGCCCGGGTCGACGTCCCAGCCGTACTCCTCGGAGGCGGCGGCGATCTGGTCGAAGCCCTGCGCGTAGGCGACGATCTTGGACGCGTACAGGGCCTGGCGCACGTCCTCGATCAGCTCGCGGCCGCCGACGCCGGACAGCTTCGGGCCCTCCAGCGACGCGGCGGCGGCGCGCTGCTCCGGATGGCCCGACAGCGCGCGGGCGAAGACGGCCTCGGCGATGCCGGTCACCGGCACGCCCAGGTCGAGCGCGCTCTGCACGGTCCAGCGGCCGGTGCCCTTCTGCTCGGCCTGGTCCACCACGACGTCCACGAACGGCTTGCCCGTGGCCGCGTCGACCTGCTCCAGCACCTCGGCGGTGATCTCGATCAGGTACGAGTCCAGGTCGCCCCGGTTCCACTCCCTGAACACCTCGGCCAGCTCGGCCGGCGTCGCCCCCAGGGCCTGGCGCAGCAGGTCGTAGGACTCGGCGATGAGCTGCATGTCCGAGTACTCGATGCCGTTGTGCACCATCTTCACGAAGTGCCCGGCGCCGTCGGGGCCGACGTGCACGGCGCACGGCACCCCGTCCACCTTGGCGGAGATGTCCTGCAGGATCGGGCCCAGCGCCTCCCACGACTCCTTCGAGCCGCCCGGCATGATGCTCGGGCCGAGCAGCGCGCCCTCCTCACCGCCGGAGATGCCGGTGCCGACGAAATGGATGCCGCGCTCGCGCAGCGCCGCCTCACGCCGCCGGGTGTCCTGGAAATGCGCGTTGCCACCGTCGACGATCATGTCGCCCGGCTCCATCAGCTCGGCGAGCTGGTCGATCACCGCGTCGGTGCCGGGACCCGCCTTCACCATGATGATCGCCCGGCGCGGCCGCTTCAGCGACGCCACGAAGGCGGCCAGCTCCTCGGCCGGCACGAACGTGCCCTCCCCGCCGAACTCCCTGACCAGCTGCTGGGTGCGGGCCGTCGTGCGGTTGTGCACGGCGACGGCGTACCCGTGCCTGGCCAGGTTCCTGGCCAGGTTGCGCCCCATGGTGGCCAGGCCGGTGACGCCGATGTCTGCCAAGTCCATCTTCAATGCTCCTCTGTGGGGGATACGCACGATCAAGCTGGGAGGTTCGGCGAGATATTCCCCCTTCGCTCAGGACGGGGAGCGCACGCCGAGCTCGTCCAGCCTGGCGAGCATGTCCGCCGGATCGGCGTACACGCGGAAGGCCCCGGCACGTTCGAGCTCGTCCCTGCCATATCCACCGGACAGCAGCCCGATGCCGAGCGCGCCCGCCCGGCGGGCGGCCAGCAGATCCCAGACGCTGTCGCCCACCACCATCGCATGCAGCGGGTCCACCTGGACGAGCGCCGCACCGGCCAGGAACAGATCCGGGTCCGGCTTGGCCCGCCGCACCTGGTCGCGGGTGACCATCGGGGTGTCCTCCGGCAGGCCGAGCATGCCCAGCGCGAGCCGGGCCGTACGGGCGTAGCCGCTGGTCGCGATGGCCCACGGCACGCCGCGCGCGGTCAGCTCGCCGAGCAGCTCGGCCGCCCCCGGCAGCGGCCGGACCGACGCCACCTGCTGCTCGTACGCCTCGGCGTGGGTGACCTGCAACTCGTCGATCTGCTCCTGGGTCAGCTTCAGGCCGGTCTCGCGCAGCAGCGCGCTGACGAACAGGCCGCCGCTCATGCCGATGCGCCGGTGGATGCGCCACACCGACAGGTCGATCCCCATCCCGGACAGCGCCTGCCGCCAGGCGATGACGTGCTGGTAGACGCTGTCGATCAGGGTGCCGTCCAGGTCGAACAGGAACGCGGGCGTGGGGGCCTGCGGGAAGTCGTTCATGACGTCCATGACACCATGGGGGGCATGCGGATCATCATCGCGGGTGGCCACGGCAAGATCGCGCTGCGGCTGGCCGAGCGGCTCAGGTCCGGCGCGGTCGGCCTGGTGCGCAACCCCGCGCACGTGGCCGACGTCGAGGCCACCGGGGCCGAGGCCGTGCTGTGCGACCTGGAGCAGGCCACCGCCGACGAGGTGACGGAGATCCTGCGCGGCGCCGACGCCGTGATCTTCGCGGCCGGCGCCGGCCCGGGCAGCGGCGCGGCCCGCAAGGACACCGTCGACCGGGCCGCGTCCGTCCTGATGGCCGACGCCGCCGAGCGGGCGGGCGTGCGGCGGTTCATCCAGATCTCCTCCATGGGCGCCGGCCGCCCGCCCGCGCCGGGCAGCGACGCGGTCTGGGCCGCCTACATCGAGGCCAAGACCGCCGCCGAGGACGACCTGCGCGCCCGCGACGGCCTGGCCTGGACGATCCTGCGCCCCGGCCGCCTGACCGACGAGCCCGGCACGGGCCTGGTCCGGCTGGCCCCGCAGGTGCCGCCCGGCTCGGTGCCGCGCGACGACGTGGCCGCCGTCGTCATGGCGCTGCTGGAGAACCCGGGCACCGCGCATCGCACGCTGGAGCTCGTCTCGGGCGACACGCCCGTGATCGACCTCATAGCCACCGAGTAATGCGTCCCCTTTGCCGATTGCTGGCTATGACTTGCGGCTTCTTCGGCTAGATGTCCCCCTGATGCACTAGGGGGAGATCAAATGTCCGACATGCCGTTCAGGTCGTTCTTCGGGGGAGATCCGTTCAGGGGGTTCGAGGAGCTCACCGGGCGGGTGTTCGGCGGGATGGAAGGCTGGCCGCCGTCGCGTCCCAGCGTGCAGCGGGTCGACGTGGGCAAGCTGCTCAGCGCCTCGGCCAGGGAGGTGCTCAGCCGGGCCCTGGAGGTCGCCGGGCAGCGCGGCGCGCAGGACATGGACGTCCTCGACGTCCTCGACGCGCTGACCGAGTCCGACGCCACTCGCCCGCTGATGCAGGCGGCGGGCGTCGACCTCGGCAGGCTGCGCGACCGCATCGACGCCCTGGCCGGACCCGGCACCGGCGCCGAGCCGCCCACCACGCTCACCCCGGCGGCCAAACGCGCCGTCCTGGACGCCCAGCGCATCTCCCGCGCCCTCCAGTCCTCCTACATCGGCCCCGAGCACCTGCTGCTCGCCCTGGCCGCCAACCCCGACTCCGCGGCCGCCCGGCTGCTCCAGGAGCAGGGCGTCTCGGCCAACGAGCTGCAGCAGGCCATCATGTCCGGCGCGTCCCGCCAGCAGCACGGCGACGGGCGGCGGCCCACGGACACCCCCGCGCTCGACGAGTACGGCCGCGACCTGACCGAGGAGGCCAGGCAGGGCAGGATCGACCCGGTCGTCGGCCGCGAGGACGAGATCGAGCAGGCCATCGAGGTGCTCTCGCGGCGCACCAAGAACAACCCGTGCCTGATCGGCGAGCCCGGCGTCGGCAAGACCGCCATCGTCGAGGGCATCGCCCAGCGCATCGTCAACGGCAGCGTGCCCGACACGCTCAAGGACCGCCGCGTCGTCGCGCTCGACCTGACCGGCATGGTCGCCGGGTCGAAGTACCGGGGCGAGTTCGAGGAGCGCATCAAGAAGGTCATCGACGAGGTGCGCGCGCACGCCGACGAGACCATCGTCTTCATCGACGAGGTGCACACCCTGGTCGGCGCCGGCTCGGCCGAGGGCGGCATGGACGCGGCCAACATCCTCAAGCCCGCCCTGGCCCGCGGCGAGCTGCACGTCATCGCCGCCACCACCATCGACGAGTACCGCAAGAACATCGAGAAGGACGCCGCGCTCGAACGCCGTTTCCAGCCCATCCTGGTCAGCGAGCCCACCGTCGAGCAGACGGTCGAGATCCTGGCCGGGCTGCGCGACGCCTACGAGGCCCACCACCAGGTCCGCATCACCGACGAGGCCCTGGACGCCGCCGCCAACCTCTCGGCCCGCTACATCTCCGACCGTTTCCTGCCCGACAAGGCCATCGACCTGATGGACCAGGCCTCGGCCCGGGTCCGGCTGCGCTCGCGCACCCCCGGCAGCGACGTGCGCGAGCTGGAGGAACGCCTCGACGCCCTGCGCCGCGACAAGGACCAGGCGGTCACCTCCGACGACTTCGACCGGGCCAAGGAGCTCACCGTCCAGATCGACAAGCTCCGTCCCGAACTGGACCGCGCCCGGCAGGGGCACGACACCGTCCCGCAGGTCATGGTGGAGGACATCGCCGAGGTCGTCTCCCGGCGTACCGGCATCCCCGTCACCCAGCTCACCGAGCAGGAGCGCGAGCGGCTGATGCGGCTGGAGGAGCACCTGCACGAGCGGGTCATCGGCCAGGACGAGGCCGTCACCGCCATCGCCGAGGCCGTGCGCAGGGCCAGGGCGGGCCTGTCGGACCCCAACCGGCCCATCGGCAGCTTCCTGTTCCTCGGCCCGACCGGCGTCGGCAAGACCGAGCTGGCCAGGGCGCTGGCCGCCGCGCTGTTCGGCGGCGAGGACCACATGGTGCGCATCGACATGAGCGAGTTCCAGGAGCGGCACACCGTCTCCCGCCTGATCGGCGCGCCGCCCGGGTACGTCGGCTACGAGGAGGCCGGCCAGCTCACCGAGGCCGTCCGCCGCCGCCCGCACGGCGTCATCCTGCTCGACGAGATCGAGAAGGCCCACCCCGACGTCATGAACATCCTGCTCCAGATGCTCGACGACGGCCGCCTGACCGACGGCCAGGGCCGCACGGTCGACTTCACCAACACCATCGTCATCATGACCAGCAACATCGGCGCCCAGCTCATCCTGGACGCCGAGGGCGACACCCCGCGCCTGCAGGACGAGCTCATGGACCTGCTGCGCCACTCCCTGCGCCCCGAACTGCTCAACCGCATCGACGAGGTGATCGTCTTCAAGCGGCTGGAACGCCAGCAGCTGCGCCAGATCGTGGACCTGCTGCTGGAGCGCACCCGGCAGCGGCTGCGCGGCCAGAACGTCACCCTGGAGGTCAGCGACGAGGCCAAGGACTGGCTGGCCCGGCGCGGCTACCAGCCCGAGTTCGGCGCCCGCCCGCTGCGCCGGACCGTGCAGCGGGAACTGGACAACCGCCTGTCCACGATGCTGCTGACCGGCGAGGTGGCCGAGGGCGGCAAGGTCACCGTGGACGTCGAGGACGACCGGCTCCGGCTCAGGGCCCACAACCCCGAGCCGGTCGGCTGACCGGTCAGCGCCGCGGCAGCCGGGCGCGCTCCCGGCACTCCTCCAGGGTGAGGGCCGCCAGCGCCTCGCGGACGACGGGCACGCACACGGGGGCCATCGACAGGCTGGACACCCCGAGCCCCACCAGCAGCGGCGCGACCGCCGGGTCGCCGGCGGCCTCGCCGCACACCCCGACCGGCTTGCCCGCCCGCAGCCCGGCCTCGGCGCACATGCCGACCAGCCGCAGCAGGGCGGGCTGGGCCGGGTCGAGCAGGTCGGACAGGCCGGGATGCTGCCGGTCGGCGGCGAAGGTGTACTGGGCCAGGTCGTTGGTGCCGACGCTGAGGAAGTCCACCTCGGCCAGCAGCTCGTCGGCCTGGAGGGCGGCGGCGGGCACCTCGACCATCACGCCCGCGCGGGCGAGGCCGCGGGCGCGCACGCGGCGGGCGAAGTCGGCGGCCTCGCCCGCGGTGGTCACCATCGGGGCCATCACCCGCACGTCGGCGCCCGTGGCGCGGGCGGCCGCGGCGATGGCGTCGAGCTGGGCGTCCAGGACGCCGGGCAGCACGCGGTCGACGCGCAGGCCGCGCACGCCCAGCGCCGGGTTGGGCTCGGCCGGCAGGCCGAGGAAGGGCAGCGGCTTGTCGGTGCCGGCGTCGAGCGTGCGCACGGTCACCGGCCCGCCCCCGGCGAACACCTCCGCGTACGCGGCGACCTGCTCCTCGTGGGAGGGCGGCAGCCTGCGGCCGAGGAACAGGAACTCGGTGCGGAACAGGCCCACGCCCTCCGCGCCCGGCCGCAGGTCCGCGGCCGAGCCGATGTTGTGCAGCAGCCTCACCGGGTGGCCGTCGGCCGTCCTGCCCGGCCCGGCGCTTGCGGCCAGCCGCTCGCGGTCGCGCCGGTCGGACTCCCGTACGCGGTCGGCCTCCTCGCCGGTGAGGCCGACCGTGACCTCGCCGGTGACGCCGTCCACGCCGACCACCGTCCCGTCGGGGACGTCCGTGACGCCCGCGCAGGCCACCACGGCGGGCAGGCCGCGGCCGCGGGCCAGGATCGCGGTGTGGCTGGTGGGCCCGCCGCGCTCGGTGACCAGCGCCAGCACCCGCGGGCCCAGGCCGACGGTGTCGGCGGGCGACAGGTCCGCGGCCACCAGCACGAACGGATGGCCGGGGTCGGGCACGCCCGGCATGGGCAGGCCCAGGGCGGCGGCCACCGCGCGGGACCTGAGGTCGTCGAGGTCGGCGGCCCGCTCGGCGAGGTAGCCGCCGAGTGCGGCCAGGGCCTCCTGGTGCGCGGAGAAGGCGGCGTCCAGGGCGTGGGGGGCGTCCAGGCCGTCGTCGCGCACGTGCGCCTCGGCCTGCTCGCGCAGCTCCGGGTCGGCGGCCATCATGGCCAGCGCCTCCAGGATCTCGGCCCCTTCGGCGCCGGCGTGGGCGGCGCGGCGTTCCAGGTCGGCGGCGAGAGCGTCGAGGGCCTTCGCGGCGGCGGCCGTCTCGGCGCCGGGGTCGGTGACCCGGCGGGGGGCGGGCAGCACCGGCGGGGCCGCCATCCGCACCACGGGCCCGGCGGTGCGGCCCTGGCTGACCCCCACCCCCTTCAGCGTCGCCTCAGCCATCGAGCGCCTCACCGGCCCCGGTCGCAGCCCCTGACTCCGCCGCGGTCGCGCCGGGCGCGGGGACGGCGTCGAGGTCGCGGGACAGCAGGGCGGCCAGCGCGTCGAGCGCCTCCTCGGCCCCCGCGCCCTCGGCCTCCAGCGTCACCACCGTGCCCTGCGTCGCGCCGAGCGACAACACCCCCAGCATGCTGCCGGCCGGCACCGACCGCTCGCCGAGCCGCACCCGCACCGGCACCCCGAGCCGGGCCGCCTCCCGCACGAACACCTTCGCCGGACGCGCGTGCAGGCCGCCGGCGCTGGCCACGGCCACCGTTCGACTCGCCATCGCCAACCTCCTTCAGGGTTCTATCGTCACCTTGATCGCCTTGCCCGTGCTGACGAGGTCGATCCCGTCGAGCACCCGGGGCAGCGGCAGCCGGTGGGTGATCAGGTCGGACACCACGACGGCGCCCTCGGCCACCAGGCGCAGGGCCTCGGCGTTGTGCGCGGGGCTGGAGCCGTTCGCGCCCACGATGGTCAGCTCCCGGTAGTGGACCAGGTTGGCGTCGAGCGCGATGACCGGGTCGTCCTTCGGCAGCCCGCCGAAGAAGCTCACGCGGCCCTGCCGGGCGGCCATCCGGACCGCCTGCTCCTGGGCCGCGCCGGAGGCCGCCGCGGTGATCACGACGTCGGCGCCGCGGCCGCCGGTCAGCTTGAGCACCTGCCCGACGGCGTCGGAGTCGATCACCGCGTCGGGACGCACCAGCTCGGCCGCCATCGCCAGCCGGTCGGCGTTGACGTCCACCAGGAAGACCCGGGACGCGCCGCGCGCCCGCGCCAGCCGTACGTGCAGGCAGCCGATCGGGCCCGCGCCCATCACCACGACGTCGTCGCCCGCGCCCACCCCGGCCAGCGACTGGCCGTTGAGCACGCAGGCCAGCGGCTCGGCCACCGACGCCTCGGCGAACCCGACACCGTCCGGAACGGGGTTGACGCCGTTCACCGCCAGCACCTTGGCCGGGACGACCACGTACTCGGCGAAGCCGCCGTCGTAGTGGTAGCCCATCGACTCCTGGTGCGGGCAGACGGTCAGGCGGCCCCGGCGGCACTCCGCGCACGTCCCGCACGGGATGGCGGCGATCACCTGCACCCGCGCCCCGGTGCCCACGACCTCGCCGGCGATCTCATGGCCCATCACGCGCGGCGGCCTGATGTGGTGGTGGCCGTACCGGAAGATCTTGGCGTCGGTGCCGCAGGTCGAGCAGTTGCGCACCCGGATCTTCAGCTCGCCCGGCCCGGCCTGCGGCTCCGGCGCGTCCTCGATCCTGATGTCGCCCGGGGCGTGGAACCTGGCTACCTTCACGTCAGCTCCTTCAGCACCTGGCCCGGCTCCGTCGCCTCGCGCAACGCCCTGGCCCGGTCGGGGTCGAGCAGGATCTCGGCCAGCGCCGCCAGCAGCGGCACGTGCCCGTCGCCGGCGGCGGCGATGCCCACGCACAGCGTGACGCGCTCGCCGTCCCAGTCGATCCCGCCGGGGAAGCGCACGACGCAGATCGCGTCGCGCGTGACGTCCCGCTTGGAGGCGGCCGTGCCGTGCGGGACGGCCACCCCCTCGCCGACGTAGGTGGAGATCGTGCGCTCGCGTTCGAGCATCGCCTCGACGTACGGCTCCGCCACCGCCCCCACCTCCACCAGCACCCGCCCGCACCGGCGGACGGCCTCCTCCCGCGAGGCCGCGCTCTCGTGCAGCAGGATCGCCCGCGCGTCGAGCAGGTCCTCACGCATCGACGGCGCCGCCGTTCCTGATGGTGTTCACCAGCGCGGTCACCGCGGGGTCGCCGAGGAAGACCTGGAAGCACACCAGCGCCTTGCCCGGCGCGGCGGCCCTGGCCCGGGCGGCCAGCCCGGAGTGGCACACGACGACGTCGGCGTCGGCGGGGATGGAGTTCACCGGGGTGTGCTCGACGGTGACGCCGCTCTCCTTGAGCTGCTTGCGGAGCTGTGAGGCGAGCATGACGCTGCTGCCCATGCCCGCGTCGCAGGCCACGACGATCTTGTGGATGTCCTTGCTGTCGATGCCGGCCACGGCTCACGCCTCCTTGCTGACGGGTTCGGTCCTGACGGGTCGGGTGTTCGCGGGCTCGGGGCTCGCGGGTTCGGGCGCCGGCGGGTCCGCGACGGCGTCCTGCGGGCCGGGGACGTCCGGCGCCGGCTCCTTCTCGCCCCGGCCGAAGCCCAGCAGCACGGCGGCGACGGCGAACGACACGGCCGCGGCCACCGCGATCCCGGCGATCGAGCCGAGCCAGCCGCCGCGCGGCGTCACCGCGAGGTAGGCGAAGATGCTGCCGGGGGAGGGCGTGGCGACCAGGCCCGCGCCGGTGATCATGAAGGTGAACACGCCGGCCGCGCCGCCCGCGATGACGGCCAGGATGAGCCGCGGCTTCATCAGCACGTACGGGAAGTAGATCTCGTGGATGCCGCCGAAGAAGTGGATGATCATCGCGGCGGGCGTGCTCGGCCGCAGCGGACGCGGCCCGAACAGCAGGTACGCCACCAGCAATCCGAGCCCGGGGCCGGGGTTCGACTCCAGCATGAACAGGATCGACTTGCCCTGCCGCACCGCCTCGGCCACCCCCAGCGGCCCCAGCACGCCGTGGTTGACCGCGTTGTTCAGGAACAGCACCTTGGCCGGCTCGATCAGCACCGAGGCCACCGGCAGCAGGTTGTTGGTGATCAGCCACTCGACCGCCTGCCCCGCCGCGTCGGTGACCACCCGGACGACCGGCCCGATGCCCAGCACCCCGGCCACGGCCATCGCGGCGCCCACGATGCCGGCGGTGAAGTTGTCCACCAGCATCTCGAACCCGGCCCGGGTCCGCTGCTCAGTGAACTTGTCCACATATTTCAGGATCACGGCGGCGAGCGGGCCGACGATCATCGCGCCCAGGAACATCGGGATGTCCGAGCCCACGACCACGCCCATCGCCGCCACCGCGCCGACGACCGCGCCGCGCTGCCCATGGACCATGCGGCCGCCGGTGTAGGCGATGAGGATCGGCAGCAGGGCCTTGATGACCGGGTCGACCAGCGCGGCCAGCTCCTTGTCCGGCAGCCAGCCGGTGGGGATGAACAGCGCGGTGATCAGGCCCCAGGCGATGAACGCGCCGATGTTCGGCATGATCATCCCGGCCAGATGGCCGCCTAGACGCTGGATGGTGGCCTTGACTCCGGTGCCGTAGACCGGAGGGGTGTAACTGTCGGCCATGGACGTGCTCCTTCGGGGGGATGAGCAGTGGATCAGCCGTGCGGTGAGGGGGCGACCGGCTCCGGGACGGGCGGCGCGTGCGGGACGGTGAGCGGGCGGGCCGGGTCGGGGGCTCCCGTGCGCACCCCGGCGCGGTCGATGTCGGCGGGGCCGGGCATCCTGCTGCCGGGCAGCCGGACCGCCGCCGCGCCCCAGGCCAGCGCCTCGGCCAGGGCGGGGACGCCGTGCCCGCCCGCGGCCAGGAACCCGGCCAGCATGGCGTCGCCGGCGCCGACGGAGCTGCGCGGCCCGGTGACCGCGGCCTCGCCGTACCAGACGCCGTCGTCCTGGACGAGGACGGCGCCGTCGGCACCGAGGCTGGCCAGCACCGTGCGGGCGCCCGCGGCGCGCAGCCCGGCCGCCGCCTCGACCACGTCGCCGACCCGGCACAACGGCCGGCCGGTCACCGCGGCCAGCTCGTCGAGGTTGGGCTTGACCAGCGCAGGACCGGCCTCCAGCGCACGGGCGAGAGCCGGGCCGCTGGTGTCCACGGCGACGTGCAGCCCCGCGGCGGCGAAGCGGCGGCACAGCCTGGCGTAGACGTCGGCGGGCACCCCGGGCGGTAGGCTGCCCGAGGCCACCACCCAGTCCGCCTCCCGCGCCGCGGCCAGCACGGTCTCGGCGATCGTGTCGAGCTCGGCCGCCGACAACGCGGGCCCCGGCTCGTTGATCTTGGTGACCGTGCCGTCGGGCTCGGCGAGGGTGACGTTGGACCGGGTCGTGCCCGCCACGGGGACGGTGACCATGTCCAGGCCCTCGGCGGCCAGCAGGCGGACGAGCTGCGCGCCCTCGTCACCGGCGAAGGGCAGCACGGCGCGGGCGGCGACGCCGTTGGCCAGCAGCGCCCGCGAGACGTTGACGCCCTTGCCGCCCGGGTCGAGCCGGGCCCGCGCGGCCCGGATCACCGCGCCCCTGGCCAGGGCGGCGATCTCGATCGTGCGGTCGAGGCTCGGGTTGAGCGTCAACGTGAGGATCACGCGCGGATCACCTCCGGCCCGGCCGCGGCGACGTCGGCGGCCAGCGCCGGGTCGATCCCGGCGTCGGTGATCACCACGTCGATCTCGCCCAGCTCGGCGAACGTGGCCAGGTAGGTGTTGCCGAACTTGGTGTGGTCGGCCAGCAGCACGCTGCGCTGCGCGGCCCGGACCATGGCCCGCTTGATCGCCGCCTCGGCCGGGTCGGGCGTGGTCAGGCCCCGGGCGGGCGAGCAGCCGTTGGCGCCCATGAACGCGACGTCGACGTTGAGGTGGGCCAGCGGGCGCAGCGCCCAGTCGTCGACCGTGGCCAGCGTCTTGCCGCGCAGCCGCCCGCCCAGCACGATCACCTGGAGGTTGGCCCGCGAGGCCAGGACGGTGGCCAGCGGCGGCGAGTTGACGATCACGGTGAGCTCGCGGTCGGCGGGCAGCGCCTGGACCAGGCGGCCGGTGGTGGTGCCGGCGTCGATGATGACCGAGCCGTCCTCGGGCAGCTCGGCCAGGGCCGCCTTGGCGATGCGCTCCTTCTCCGCGGTCATCACCTCGTCGCGGGCGGCCAGCGCGGGCTCGAACCCCAGGCGCTCCACGGGGATCGCGCCGCCGTGCACCCGGCGCAGCACGCCCGCCCGCTCCAGCGCGGTCAGGTCGCGGCGGATCGTCTCGGTGGTCACGTCGAGCTCGGCGGCCAGCCGCACCACGTCCACGCGGCCCGCGTCCCGCGCTCTGCGGAGGATCTCCTGCTGCCGCTCCTCGGCGTACATGATGTTGGTTCACCGCCGTTTCTGTTTGGTTTCTCCTGTGTTTATACCCGCTTTCGTTGGACGGTCAAGGGGTGGACGACACAATCTGGTAGTTATAGGCGGGTGCGAATGAAGCCTCTGGCCGCCGCGGCGGCGGTCGTCCCCGTCGTCGCCCTGGCCACGCCGGCCCACGCCGCCGTCGCCCGCCCGATCCAGGTGCCGCCGGGCACCACGGCGGCCTGGGTGGTGTTCGACAGGAAGGCGGGCAAGATCGTCGCCGTCCGGAACGCCCACCGCAAGTTCCGCTCGGCGTCGGTCGTCAAGATCCTCATCGCGATCGACTACCTGGAGCGGCGCAAGAGCGTGCCCCCGGCCGACGCCCGGCTGCTGAAGATCATGCTGCGCTCCAGCGACGACGACGCCGCCTCGGCGTTCTGGGACCGCGACGGCAAGGGGCAGATCATCGTCCGGACCGCCCGCCGGCTCGGCCTGTCCGACACCACCCCGCCGCCCGCGTCCAAGCCCGGTTTCTGGGGCTACACCTCGCTCAGCGCGTACGACGTCGTCCGCACCTACCGCTACCTGCTCGACACCGCCGACGCCCGGGTGCGCGACCTCGTCCTCGGCCACCTGCGCGCCTCCACGCCGTGCGGCACCGACGGCTTCGACCAGACCTTCGGCATCCCGCGCGCGGTGCCGAGGCCGTGGGCGGTCAAGCAGGGCTGGTCGGGGTTCGGCGCGACGCCGCCCGGCACGTGCGACCCCAAGGCCCTGGCGGCGCCCGTCTCGTGGATCGCGCAGCGCGCGACCGGCTCGGGCGTGCCCGACTACGGCCGGCCCGTGCTGCACACGACGGGCCTGGCCGGCGCCGGCGACCGCCTGGTCATGGCGGTGCTCACCGCCCACCCGGCGGGCAGCGCGTGGAGCGGCTCGGTCAAACGCGTCACCGACCTGACGGCAGCCCTCCATCGCTCGGTGTCGTAGCCGCGGCGGAACGGGTCAGGGGCCGGTCTGGAGTTGCTGTTCCAGGCGGACCTTCTTGGGGACGCACATGCGCCACGCCTCCAGCACCAGCTCCCGCATCTCCGCCACGTCGAGGGCGTCCATGCGGGCGACCACCCAGTTGAAGCGCAGATCGGACTCGCCGGGCATGAGGAACTTGTCCGGCTCGGCCGCCACCAGGGCCTCGCGTTCCTCCTTCGGGAACCCGAAGCCCATCAGCGTCTCGTCCCGCGAGAACGCCACGTAGACGATCTTTCCGACGCGGAACTTGACGCGGTCCCGGATCAGGTGCTCGGACGAGCGCGGAAGGGTGCGCGCGAAGCGCCGGACGTCCTCGACGGTGATCACACAACCACGTTAGCGGTTGCCCTCCGCGGACGAGATGTCGGCGAGCGCGGAGTCCGGGTCGCGCTCCACCGCCAGGTCGCCCAGGCTCACGATGCCGACGGGACGGCCGTCCTCGACGACCGGAAGGCGGCGCACGGCGTGCGAGCGCATGATCTGCACGGCCTGGTCGATGCTCGTGTCGGGCCCGACCGCCTCGACCGACGGGCTGCACGCCTCCCTGACCGGCGTCTCCGGCCCCCGCTCGGCGGCCACCACCCGGATCGTGATGTCCCGGTCGGTGACGATGCCCTTCATGCGCCCGTTCTCGTTGACGATCACCGCGCCCGCGTCGTTGTCGCGCATGAGCGCCGCGGCGGCCGACACCGGCTGGTCGCACTCGACCGTCGCCGGGTGGGAAGTCATCACGTCTGCCACGGTCTCTGCCATGGGATCCTCCTGATTGCTCACGTCCCGGCCGCTTACTACCCGGGCCGGGGGAGAGCTCACAGGGCTTTGTCGGATCCCGGCGTCCGGCCATGCGTGTCCGGTACGTCCGCAGAGAAGCCCTTTACCGGGCCTCAGAGCGTCTTCGCCGCCAGGCGGATCTCCTCCAGCAGGATCGTCAGGTCGTCCTCGGTGGTGTCGGGATGCAGGAAGCAGGCCCGCAGCGCGTCCCGGCCGCCCAGGCGGGTGCCGGTGAGGAAGGCGTTGCCGCGGGCCTGGACCGCGCCCGGCAGGGCCCGGTTGAGCGCGTCGAGCCCGCCGGGTCCGGCCGTCGCGGGCGTGTGGCGGAAGGCCGTGATGGAGGTGGCGACCGGCGCGAGCAGCTCGAAGTCCGGGGCCTGCTCGACCATGGCGGCCAGCGTGCGCGCCAGGCCGCCGGTGTGCTCGACCAGGCGCGTGACGCCCTCCCTGCCCAGGTACGACAGCGTCGCCCAGGTCTTCAGCGCCCGGAACGGACGGGTCTGCTCGGGCCCGTACTCGGCGAACCAGCCCAGGTCGTCGGCGCTGTCGTCGATCAGGTACGACGGCACCAGGCTGAAGGCGGCCCGCGCGGCGGCCGGGTCGCGCAGCAGCGCGCAGCCGCAGCCGACCGGGACGCCGAGCCACTTGTGCGGGTCCAGGGCCAGCGAGTCGGCCCGGTCCAGCCCCACGTAGGCGGGCGCCGAGCGCGCGTCGAGCACGCCGAGCGCGCCGTAGGCGCCGTCCACGTGGAACCACAGCCCGTGCTCGGCGGCCACGTCGGCGATCGCGTCGAGCGGATCGACCGCGCCGGAGTTGACGGTGCCCGCGCTGCCCGCCACGCAGAACGGCCGCAGGCCCGCCGCCAGGTCGTCGGCGATCATCGTGCGCAGCGCGCCGACGTCCATGCGGAAGGAGGCGTCCACCGGCACCTTGCGGACGTTCCGGGCGCCGAGGCCGAGCAGCTGGGCCGCCTTGTGCAGGCAGCTGTGGCCCTCCTCGGTGACATACATGATCATGGGCGGGCGGCCGTGCAGGCCCTCCTCGCGGGCGTCCCAGCCGTCGGCGAGCGCGGCGTGCTGCCGGGCCGTGGCCAGGCAGACGATCGTGGCCATCGACGCGCCGCTGGTCAGCAGGCCGCCGCCGGGCGGGTGGGGGAAGCCGACCAGCTCGGCCAGCCAGCGCACCACCGTACGCTCCAGCAGCGGGCCCGCGTGGTCGCCGCCCGCGCAGCTCGGGTTGAGCGCGGCGGCCAGCGGCTCGACGAGCACGCCGGCGGGGGAGGGCGGCGAGTTCACCCAGCCGAAGAAGCGCGGATGCCCGTTGCCCATCGGGTACGGCAGCACATGGGCGCCCACGTCGTCGAGCAGCGCGTCGAGCGGACGTCCGGTGTCGGGCAGCGGCAGCTCGCCCAGCCAGGCGCGCTCGGCGGCGGGCACCGGCCGCCACACCGGCCCGGCCGGGACGCCCTCCAGGTGGGCGGCCGCGATCTCGGCAGCCCTGACGCCGGCGCGGCGCAGCTCATCCATGCGGGGATTCCCTCCAGGTCTCGTGGTGGCCGCCGCCACTCAGCTCCATGGCCAGGTAGAAGACGCAGTCGGCGGTCCCGTCGTTGGCGAAGGCGTGGCGGTGGTCGCCGGGGTAGGCGGCCGAGTCGCCGGCCGCCAGCTCGTACGGCCGGTCGTCGATCGTCAGGCGCAGCGTGCCGCGCTCGACGGCCAGGTACTCGCGCGAGCCCGGGGCGTGCGGGGCGAACTCGCCCGCGTCCACGCCGGGGCCGATCGTGGTCCGCATGAACTCGAACTCCACGTCGGCCAGCACCGGCGACAACACCCGCCGTTCCCAGCCGGACGGGTCGCGCAACACCCGCTGCCGGTCGTGCCGCAGCACGCGCACGTCCTCGCGCGCCGGTTCGTCGAGCAGCCGGGAGATCGACGTGCCGAGGGCCGTGGCCAGCCGGTCGAGCACCAGCACGGTCGGCGACTTCGCGCCGCGCTCGACGTCGGAGACCATGCTCCGGCTGATGCCGCTCAGCTCGGCCAGGCGCTCGACGGACAACCCGCGCCCGCGCCGCTCGGCGCGGATGCGCCCGCCCAGCTCGGCCAGGGACAGCCCGCTGGACAGTACGCCTTCACCTTGCATTCCTCCACTATAGCGGAGAGATGTCCTCTTTAGCGGCCTTGGTCTGCTCGTAGGCTGCCAACACCTGCTTGCGGCGTTTGGCCGGCAGGCGGTCGATGTACAGGTAACCGTCGAGGTGGTCGGTCTCGTGCTGGAGGCAGCGGGCCAGCAGGCCGGTGCCCTCGACCGTGACCGGCCGCCCCTCGGCGTCGAAGCCGTGGACGGTGGCGTGGTCGGGCCGGGGCAGCGGGGCGAACTGGCCGGGCACCGACAGGCAGCCCTCGTCGTCGGGGTCGAGGCGGCGCTCGCCGAGGCCGGGCAGCTCCAGGGCCGGGTTGACCACGACGCCCTTGTGGCCGACGCCCTCGGCGTCGGGGCAGTCGTAGACGAACACGCGCAGCGGCACGCCGATCTGGTTGGCGGCCAGGCCCACGCCCTCGGCCGCGTACATGCTCGCGAACATGTCGTCGACCAGCGCCGCCAGCTCGCCGTCGAACCGGGTGACCGGCTCGCACGGATTGTGCAGCACCGGATCGCCCACGTGCACGATCGGCCGGACCTCTCCCACGACCACGCCTTCCTTTTGCCAGGACATTGCCGCGACCAGTCTATGAGCGAGGCCGGACGCACGACGCCGTCTCATATAGAAAGACACATCCTCTCGAAAGATGAGACTCGCGCTAGGGTCGGAGCACACATCGTCGTGAAGGAGTCTTTCGATGGACGCCGTCTACACCCATGGGCACCACGAGTCCGTCCTGCGCTCGCACCGGTGGCGCACGGCCGAGAACTCGGCCGCGTACCTGCTGCCGCACCTGCGGCCCGCGATGAAGGTCCTCGACGTGGGCAGCGGGCCAGGCACGATCACCGCGGACCTGGCCGCGCTGGTGGCCCACGTGACGGCGTCGGAGGTGACCGAGGACGCGCTGGCGCTGGCCAGGGCCGAGATCGGCGCGCGCGGGCTGGGCAACGTGGACTTCGCCGTCGCCGACGCGCACGCGCTCGACTTCCCCGACGACACCTTCTGCCTGGTCCACGCCCACCAGGTGCTCCAGCACGTGGGCGACCCGGTGCGGGCGCTGCGCGAGATGCGCCGGGTGACCAAGCCCGGCGGGTACGTCGCGGCCAGGGACAGCGACTACTCGGCCTTCGCCTGGTACCCGCGCCTGCCCGCGCTGGACGACTGGATGGCCCTCTACCAGCGCCTCGCCCGCGCGAACGGCGGCGAGCCGGACGCCGGGCGGCGCCTGCTGTCCTGGGCCCGCGCCGCCGGCTTCCAGGAGGTCACCGCCACCTCCTCCACCTGGTGCTTCGCCACCCCCGAGGACCGCGCGTGGTGGGGCGGCATGTGGGCCGACCGCGTCCGGCGGTCGGCGCTGGCCGAGCAGGCGCTCGCCACGGGCGCGGCCACCGAGTCCGACCTGGAGCGCATGGCCGCCGGCTGGCTGGAATGGGCCGCCGCCGCCGACGACGCCTGGCTCTCGGTCCTGCACGGCGAGATCATCTGCCGCCCCTGACCCGGCGGGCGGGTGGCGGGCTGCTCCTGATCTGCCGGGCGGGTGGTGCTGCTCAGAGGCCGAGGGTGCGGGTGCGTTGCCACTGGGGGTCGCGGTAGAGCACCTGGTCGGTGCCCAGCAGCTCGTCGGGGGCCGACAGCATGGCGACCTCGCCCGCCGCCTGGAGCTGGAGCAGCAGGTCTCGCACCCGCGGCCCCACCGGCAGCCGCCCGGCGGGCAGCCCGAACCCGGCCCGCACCGTGTCGGCGATCTCCGACAGATGGAACGGCCCGTCGAACCCCGCCACGATGCCGCGCACCACGGTCATCGTGATCAGCTCCTCGGCCTCGGTGTGGGCGAGCTGCCAGGTGATCTGCTCCTTGCGGCCTCCGGTCGCCGCGCAGACCGTGCACCCGCGCGTCAGGTCGGGGGCCAGCTGCTCCACCGCCGAGCCGAGACAGGCCGAGCACCGGCCGTTCTCGGCGGCGTGCAGCTCGGCCGCCATCCGCCCGGCCAGCACCGCGCCGCAGTCGCAGCCGAAGCCGTCGCCCAGGATGCCGCTCTGCGGGGAGATCGTATGCTTCGTCATCAAGCCGACTTTACCGGCCCCGCCCGCCGCACCCGCGGCCCCGCCCGCCGCACCCGCGGGCCTGCGTCCCCGCAGTCGTGCCCGGCAGTCCTCTCCGCAGAGCCGTGTCCCCGCAGAGTCGTGCCTCCGGCAGGCGTGTCCCGTCAGGTGCGGATGTCGGCGAGGCCGCGCAGGCGGCGCAGGGCCTTGCGGGCCGCGGCCGTGACGCGCTCGTCCGGGTGGTGGTCGATGACGACCCGCAGGACCCGTCCCGTCCACGGGTGGTCGCCGAAGGCGAGGATCGCGATCGTGCCCGCCTGCTCCTCCGCGTCCATCCCCATGGCGATCGAGTCGATCACCTCGCCCGCCTCGCCGCCGCCGAACTCCAGCAGCGCCGCCGCCATGTCCACCAGCACCCAGGCGATCTCGTCGGGGGTGGGCCGCCGTTCCTCGCGGCCCGTCCTGGCCGCGACCACCGCGCCCAGCCGGGGCTCCTCCAGCAGGCCGCGCAGCGCCCGGCGGCCCTCCTCGCCGAGGCTCGACTCCAGCAGCTCCACGCCGACCGCCCGGCTCAGCGGGCTCACTCCCGCCAGCGCCCCGGCGATCTCGGCGGCGGCCGGCTCGCGGTCGCGGCCGGCCAGCCAGCCCGCCAGCTCCTCGCTCCGCTCGGCCTCGGGGTAGGAACGCAGGCCGTGCAGCAGCGTGGCGGCGTCGGCGCCGGCCAGCGTCCCCATGACGGGGATCTCCTGCCCGGCGGTCTCGGCGATGATCAGCCGCGCCACCCACAGCCCGAGCCAGCTCAGCGTGTACGGCTCCGCCTGCCGCACCAGCCCCAGGTCGGTCAGCGCCTGGGGCACCCGCCCGGCGACCGGCTCCCTGGACAGGAACATGCGGATGAGCTCCAGCAGCAGCCGCTCGTCGGCGGCCAGCCGCGCCCGGCACACCCGCGCCCACGCCTCCAGCACCCGCGCGTCGCCGGCACGCTCGTCCCCCTGCTCGTCCCCCTCCTCTGCTCCTCGCTCGGCCTGCGAGGCGTCGGGCAGGGCGGTCTGCGAGGCGTCGGGCGGGTCGAGCAGGGCCTTCAGCTCGCCCGCGAGCGGCGCGGCGCGGACCGCGGAGGCCAGGGTGGCGGCGTCGGGGAGCCGGATCGGCGGTTGCAGCGGCAGCGTGTCGTCGTCGTAGGACCTCACGGAGCCCATCCTGTCCTCATCCCTGTCCTCATCGTCGGCCGGATCGGAATCGTCCCGCCGGATCGCGAAACGCCGGAAACTGGACGCGGTCCAGCGTACTCACGTCGTCATCCGGCCACGAGGGGAAGATCACGTCCGGGGAAAACGGCGAGCGGGCGACGGCAAGCTGGGCTAGAGTGCTGCGAAATGTCGGGAGAAGGGAGGCACTGAGATGTTTGGCAGTGTAAGTGTGATTTTCATTTCTCGGAGGAACTGTGCTTTTCCGTCCCGCGGCCGAGGCTGACCTCGACCGCCTGCTCGGCTGCGTCGTCGACGAATCCATCAGCTGGGCCCATCCCGACCGGCTGCTCTCCTTCCTGGAGAGCCGCAACTACCGCTACGACCGCATCTGGCTCGCCGAGGAGAACGGCGAGATCCTGGCCCGCGCCGTCTGGTGGGGCTTCGCCGGCGAGGAGCGACCGCTCGCCCTCGACTGCGTCTACGTCCACCCCTCGGTCGAGGACCGTGTGGGGCTGGCCGCCGAGCTGCTGCGCCACGCGCACGCCGCGTTCGGCCGCACGCCGGAGTACCACGTCTTCGTCTCCAACGGCTGGCGCGAGGACCCGAAGGCGTCGGCGGCGATCGCCTGGCGCTGGGAGGCCGCCGGCCGTGCCGGGCTGACCGAGGAGCTGGAACGCCTGCGCTACGCCTGGACGCCCGGCTCGCCGGTGCCCGAGCCGTCCGACCGGCTGGTCTTCCGCGGCGATGACGACGACGAGGTGTTCGTGGACGCCTTCCGCCAGGTCGCCGAGGGCACCCTCGACTTCCACACCCGCCAGGCCCTGATGACCATGGACCCCGTGGAGCAGGCCCGCGAGGACGTCCGCGACAACCGCTCGATGCGGGGCGAGCGGTCCTGGTGGCGGCTGGCCTACGACAAGAGCGGCGACCTGGTCGGCGTCGCGCTGCCCTCCGCCAACGACGCCGGGCCCGTGGTCGGCTACCTCGGCGTGGTGCCCGCGCACCGGGGCCGCGGCTACGTCGACGAGCTGCTCGGCGAGATCACCCGCTTCCACGCCGAGCGCGGCGTGCCGGGCATCATGGCCGACACCGACGCGGGCAACGTCCCGATGGCGCGGGCGTTCGAACGCGCCGGGTACGAGAACGTCTCGGTCCGGCTCGTCCTGTCGGCCGACCCCGGCGCCGCCTGACCCCCTGTCCCGTCCCTGACCGGCCGCACCCCGTCAGGGACGGGACGCCAGGCGCGCCCGAACGGCCAGGTCGTGCAGGGCGTCGTCCGCGGTGGCCCGCTCGGGCAGCGCCGAGCCCTCGCGCGCCGCCTCCAGCGCGGCCGTCATCCGCGCCACGTCCTCGGCCACGCCCGCCACCTGCGGCGCCGCGCCGTGCTCGGCCTCCCGCTTGGCCGCCACCAGCTCCGGCAGGTACGGCGGCCCGTACGGCAGCAGCCGCGTCAGGTCGGCCTCCAGCTCCCCTGTGCGCATGAGGTGGGTGCCCGTCGCCAGCACGCGGAAGGTGTACAGCAGCGGCTTCAGCTCGCCCGTACGCCCGAACAACCGCCACTGCGTACGCGCGAACCCCAGGTAGTGGTGGGCGTGGTGCCGCGTCACGCATCCGGCCGCCAGCGCCACCAGCTCCTCGTGCACCGGCGAGGACGTCACCACCAGCGGCGACAGGAGCTGTTCGAGCACGTAGCCGTTGCGGCCGAGCAGCAGCCGGCAGAACTTGACCAGGTCGTGCGTGACCAGGTCCACCTCGACGCCCTCGCGCGTCCACGTCCGGTCCAGCGTCTGCGGCCCGGTGCGCAGCCCGGCCACCTCCTCGACCGGCAGCACGTGCACGCCACGCAGGTCCACGTCGGAGTCCACGGACGGGAACCCGTACAGATGGGCGCCGCTCACCGTGGCGAAGGCCACCGGGTACGGCTGCTCGCCGGGGACCTCAGGCAGCCACGACGGCAGCCCGGACGGCAGCGTGTTCACAGGTGCTCCTTCCGCACGCCCACCAGGAAGTCCTCCACGCGTTCGCGGTCCGGCCGCTCCGGCAGGACACAGGGCGCGGCGGCCAGCTCCGCCGCCAGCGCGGCCCGCCAGGCGTCCACCTCGGCCCACGGGACCTCGCCGCGCCGGACCGCCAGCAGCCGGTCGCGGTGCGCCCCGACCTTGACCAGCGGCTCGCCGTGCCGCATCAGGTGCAGGCCGCTGAGCAGCAGCCGCAGCATGTGCATGGCCTGCTTCCACTTGGGCGCCGCCGGGTCGAGCCGCCGGAACTGGTCGACGGCGTACCCGGCGAACGTCTGCCGCGCCCGCCGCGACACGAACGCCCCGCGCAGCTCGCGCAGCCGCCGCCCGGCCGGGGTCTCCACCTCCACGATCGGCGACCACAGGCACTCCAGCACCGTCGGGTTGGCCTCCAGCGCCAGCACGCAGAAGCGCTCCACCTCCCACGAGAACTGCTCGGGCAGCGGCCCGTCGCGGTGCGTGGGCGGCTTGGACAGCCGCCAGAAGTCCGCGGTGGGGGCCACGAACACGCCGCGCCGGTCGGTGTCGGACGCCACGGTCTCCAGCCCGTACGCCCGCGAGCCCGTCACGACGGACAGGATGAGATCGTCATTCATCCGGACACCCTCCCACGGGGCTTGCGTTCGGGGGCCGGCGGCTGGTCTGATCGAAAAGTGGGCGGCTATGACGAGGCTTACCGGCGGAGCATCCAGCGCCCGGAGGAGTTCTGGGCGCAGGCGGCGCGCGACATCGACTGGGACGTCGCGCCCGCCGTCGTCAGCGACGGGAGCCGGTGGTTCCCCGACGGACGGCTCAACACCTGCCACAACGCGCTCGACCGGCACGTCGCGGCCGGCCGCGGCGAGCAGGCGGCGCTGATATACGACAGCCCGGTCACCGGCGCCGTCCGCACGATCACCTACGCCGAGCTGCTCGACGAGGTGGCGCGGACGGCGGGCATGCTGAAGGCGCTCGGCGTGACGGCCGGCGACACCGTCGTGATCTACATGCCGATGGTGCCCGAGGCGGTCGTCGCGATGCTGGCCTGCGCGCGGCTCGGCGCGGTGCACTCGGTGGTGTTCGGCGGCTTCGCGGCCAGGGAGCTGGCCCTGCGCATCGAGCACGCCGAGCCCAAGGTCGTGCTCGCGGCCTCCTGCGGCATCGAGCCGGCCCGGGTCGTGGCCTACAAGCCGCTGCTCGACGCCGCCCTCGACCAGGCCGCCCACCGGCCCGCCCACTGCGTGATCCTGCAGCGCCCGCAGGGCCCCGCCGAGCTGACGCCGGGCCGCGACCTCGACTGGCACGAGTCCGTGCGCGCCGCCGAGCCCGCCGGGTGCGTCAGCGTGGCCGCCACCGACCCGCTCTACGTGCTCTACACCTCCGGCACCACCGGCCTGCCCAAGGGCGTGGTGCGCGACAACGGCGGCCACGCGGTCGCCCTGCGCTGGAGCATGACCAACGTCTACGGCGCCGCCCCCGGCGAGGTCTTCTGGGCCGCCTCCGACGTCGGCTGGGTCGTCGGCCACTCCTACATCGTCTACGCGCCGCTGCTGACCGGCTGCACGACCGTCCTGTACGAGGGCAAGCCCGTCGGCACGCCCGACCCCGGCGCGTTCTGGCGGGTGACCGCCCAGCACGGCGTGCGCACGCTGTTCACCGCGCCCACCGCGATCAGGGCCATCAAGAAGGAAGATCCCACCGGCAATTTCGCGAAAAAATGGGACCTGTCCGGGCTGCGGCATCTCTTCCTCGCGGGTGAGCGCCTCGACCCCGACACCTACCACTGGGCGAGCGACCTGCTCGGCGTCCCCGTCATCGACCACTGGTGGCAGACCGAGACCGGCTGGCCCGTCGCGGCCAACTGCGTCGGCATCGAGACCCTGCCGATCAAGCCGGGCTCGCCGACGAAACCCGTCCCCGGCTACGACGTGCGCGTGCTCGACGCCGAGGGCCGCGAGTGCCCGCCCGGGGTGGAGGGCGCGGTCACCGTCCGGCTGCCGCTGCCGCCCGGCTGCCTGCCCACCCTCTACCGCGACGAGGAGCGCTTCCGGGCCTCCTACCTGTCCCGCTACCCCGGCCACTACCTGACCGGCGACGGCGGCCACATCGACGCCGACGGCTACCTCTACGTCATGGGCCGCATCGACGACGTGATCAACGTGGCCGGCCACCGCCTGTCCACGGGCGCGATGGAGGAGGTGATCGCCGCCCATCCCGACGTCGCCGAGTGCGCGGTGATCGGGGTGGCCGACGCGCTGAAGGGGCAGCTCCCGGTCGGGTTCGTGGTGCTCAAGTCCGGCTCCGACCGCGACCCGGCCGACGTCGAGCGCGAGCTGGCCGCCCTGGTGCGCGAGCGCGTCGGGCCGGTCGCCGCCTTCCGCCGGGCCGTGGTGGTCGCCCGGCTGCCCAAGACGCGCTCGGGCAAGATCCTGCGCGCCACGATGCGCGACATCGCCGACGGCCGGCCGTACGCCACGCCGTCCACCATCGAGGACCCCGGCGTGCTGCCGGAGATCGCCGACGCGGTGAAAGGCCCATAGCGGAGCGGGCGTCCGGGCAGCGCCGGGGGCGCTTCCCGGCGCATGATGGGACCTCCCGGTCCCGGAGAGAAGGCTGATGATCGAGACCCCGAGTTACGCCGACGCCCTGAGGGTGCTCGGCTGCAAGGAGGGCAGGCTCGTCAAGGTGGTCGGCTTCGCCGCGGCCGCCGCCCGCACGGGGTGGGCGCTGGCCGGGGGCGGGCTGCTCACCATGGGCCTGGCCGACCTGCGTTCCGACGTCGTGCGCTACGGCGAGGAGGTCATCCGCAGGATGCCCGAGCTGAAGGGCGGCGTGGACCGTTACACCCGCACCCAGCGCCTGGCCGCCGCGCACGCCGTGATCGTCGTCTCGGCCTGGTTCGAGGCGCTGGGGGAGGCCAAGCTGCCCTTCACCCTGGAGCAGCTCGACCGGGCCGACAAGATCTCGCACGGCGTGCCCACCCCCGAGCGCTTCGCCCGCCTGGTGGCCGGTCTGCTCATGGAACGCCTGCCCACCCCCGAGCCGCACGTGCCCTTCGCCGAGACCCGCCAGGCCGTCGAACGCGCCCACCTGCGCATGTCGGAGGCGATGGCCGGGTTCGTCGGCGGCCTCAGCGTGTGGGACGAGCTGCCCGTCGACGACCAGCTCCTGTTACCCCGGATGCTGGCCGAGGGCCCGCCCGCGCACGCCCTGCGCATCTACGACGAGGACTTCCGCTCGCTGTCCCTGGACAGCCACGAGTTCGGCGTGCGCAGCCTGGTCACCGACCGCCAGACGCCGGGCACCGGCCTGTCGCGGGTGGCCTGGCTGCTGGCCGAGCTGGCCCCGCCGCGGGTCGGCGACCGTCCCATGATCCATCGGGTCAGGATGGCGGCGAACGCGCTCGACCGTCCCCTGCTGGCCGCCGGCAAGCTGCCCGAGGACGTCTCGCTCCCGCTGCTCGGCGAGGGCTACCTCAGCCCGCGCTGCCGGGTCGCCGAGCTGACCCGCGAGTCCGACCCCTCCTCCGTGGGCTGGTGGCGGGACCAGCGCCTGCTGCCCGACGCCGAGGCGTTCCTCGTCGGCCACCTCACCTCGCTGCGCGCCACCCAGGCGCCCCTGCTGGTGCTCGGCGAGCCCGGCGCGGGCAAGTCCAAGCTGACCGAGGTGCTCGGCGCCCGCCTGGCCAGGTCGGAGTTCCTGCCGATCAGGGTGGAGCTGCCGCGCGTCTCGCCGCGCGCGCCGGTCGCCGAGCAGATCGAGCAGGCCGTCGCCGCCGTGCTGGAGGAGGAGGTCGCCTACGCCGACCTGGTGGCCGCGGGCGACGGCGCGCTGCCGGTGATCCTGCTCGACGGCTTCGACGAACTGCTGCAGGGCGGCGTCAACCGCTACGACTACCTCGGGCACCTGCAGGAGTTCCAGCGCCGCGAGGCCGCGCTGGGACGGCCCGTCGTGGTGATCGTGACCAGCCGGACCGTGGTGGCCGACCGCATCAGGTTCCCCGACGGGCTGCTGGCGCTGCAGCTCCAGCCGTTCGAGGACGACCAGGTGCGCCAGTGGCTCGACATCTGGGACCAGGCCAACCGCGCCCTGCTGGCCCGGCGCGACCTGAAGCCCCTGCCCGCGGCGACCGCGCTGGCCCAGGGCGAGATGGCCCGGCAGCCGCTGCTCCTGCTGCTGCTCGCGCTCTACGACGCCGGCGGCAATGCCCTGCAGCGCGAGCACCGCCCGATCGGCCGCGCCCGCCTGTACGAGGTGCTGCTGCGCGACTTCACCGAACGCGAGACCGCCACCCCGCAGCGGGTGGTGATCGACAGCGAGCTCGTCCTGCTCGGCACGGTCGCCCTGTCCATGCTCGCCCGCGGCCGGCAGGTCATCACCGAGGAGGACCTCGCCCGCGACCTGCCCGCCCTGTGCGAAGGCGGCGAGGACGAGCCCGACGAGCCGCGCCCGCCCGTCGACTGGGCCCGCCGGGCCACCGAGCGCTTCTTCTTCATCCGCCGCGACGGCCACTCCTTCCTCCACTCCACCTTCGGCGAGTTCCTGACGGCCTGGCTGACCGTGTACGCGCTGCGCGACCTCGACCGGCGCCGCCGCCTGGCCGGGGACGAGCCCCTGGCCCTGGCCCAGAGCGTGGACGACGACCTGCTGTACGCGGTCACGTCGTTCTCCTGCCTGGCCGAGCGCGGCCCGACGGTCGGGTTCATCCTGGAGCTGCTGGACGAGGTGCCGGCGGCCGTCCGCGCCCGGTGCGTGACCCACCTGGCCGGGCTGCTGCGCCGGTCCCTGTACGAGCGCCGCCGCCGCTGCTTCACCGGCTTCGAGCCGGTACGCCATCCCGTCACCCGCCGGCTGGCCGCCTACTCGGCCAACCTGGCGCTGCTCATCGTGGCCGCCTCGCCGGAGCCCGTGCCCGTCTCGCACCTCCTGGGCGGGCCCGACCCGCTGGGCCGCTGGGCGTCCTTCGGCCACCTGTGGAAGGGCCAGCTCGGGCACGAGGGCTGGACGGGCCTGGTCAACGCCCTGTCGGCGCACCGCGTCGCCGGGCGGGGCCAGGAGGAGGTGATCCTCGGCGGCGGCGAGGGCACCGCCATGGGCGACGCGATCGTCGCGGCCGCCACCGGTCACGCGCCCCGCCACCGCAGGCTGCTCGACCTGCTGATGCTGGCCGTGGGGGAGGGGCGCGCGCTGCGCTTCCACGACCGGGTGGCCGTTCTGCGGGAGCTGGTGGAGACGGCGGCCGTGCGGTCCCCGGCGGTGCACCGGGCGCTGGGCGCGTTGTGGCGCGAGGACGGCGCGGACCACGCCGAGCTGCGCCCGCTGCTCGGCCTGGTGCTGGCCGACCCGACCGAGCGCGTGGCGACCTGGGAGCAACTGGTCAAGGCGGGCGTGCCGGAGGAGGAACTCTGGCAGATTCGCCAGGGCGGCGACTGATCCACCGGCGGCGGCACGCCGGATGTCACGGCGCGGACCGGTCCACCGGCGGCCCCGTGAGGGTCGTCAGGGTGCGGACCGGTCCACTGGCGGCCCCGTGAGGGTCGTCAGGGTGCGGACCGGTCCACCGGCAGCTCCACGGTGATCGTCAGGCCGCCCTCGTCGCGCGGCCTGGCGGTGACCGTGCCCTCGTGAGCCTCGGCGATGACCCGCACGATCGACAGCCCGAGCCCGCTGCCCCGCTCCGAGCGCAGCCGGTCGCCGTGCAGCCGCCGGAACGGCTGGAAGATCGTCTCGATCTCGTACGGCGGCACGTGCAGCCCGGTGTTGGCCACCACCAGCTCGACCTGCTCGGCCCGCCGCCGCGTCGTCACCCACACCTCGCCCTTGGGCTGGTTGTGCCGGATCGCGTTCTCCACCAGGTTCTGCACCAGCCGCTCGACCAGCACCGCCTCGCCCGTCGTCGGCGCCGAGTCCAGCAGCCGGTGGATCGTCACGTCCCGCTCGGCCGCCTCCTCGCCGGCCTGGTCGAGCACGTGCTCGGCGACGTCGGTCAGGTCGAAGGGCCGCCGGTCCAGCACCGCCTGCTCGCCCTCGGCCAGGGCCAGCAGGCCGTCGATGAGGCGCTCGTGCCGGGCGTTGACCAGCAGCAGCGACTCGCCGAGCCGCTTGACGTCGTCGGTGGCGTCGGGGCGGCGCACGGCGACGTCCACCAGGGTGCGGTTGATCGTCAGCGGGGTGCGCAGCTCGTGCGAGGCGTTGGCGACGAACCGGCGCTGCCCGTCGAACGAGCGGGCCAGCCGGCCGAGCATGGTGTCGTAGATCTCGGTGAGCTCCTTGACCTCGTCGCGCGGGCCCTCGTAGGCGATGCGCTCGGTCAGGTCGTGGCTCTGGGCGACCCGGCGGGCGGTCTCGGTGACCGCCTTGACCGGCCGCAGCACCCAGCCCGCCGCCCGCCAGCCGACCCCGAACGCCGCGGCCGTGGCGGCCAGCACGATGAGCCCGCCCACCGTGCGCACGCCGCTCAGCGTCTCGCGCTGGTAGGCCGCGCGCACCCGCATCGCGTTGCGGTAGGCGGACTCGTAGGAGTCGCCGTAGGAGTACTGCCGGGGGAAGTCGGGCCTGATCAGGTCCGCCCGGTACTCCAGCTGCGACCGGACGACGAAGTACACCCCGGTCACCGTCAGGGCGCCGAGGAAGAGGAACACCCCGGCGCAGGCCAGGGCGAAACGCATGCGCACGGTCATGGGATGCGGTACCCCGATCCGGGGACGGTCTCGATCACCTGCGGCTCGCCGAGCTTCTTGCGCAGCTTCATCATCGTGGTCCGCACGGTGTTGGTGAACGGGTCGATGTGCTCGTCCCAGACCTTCTCCAGCAGGTCCTCGGCCGAGACCACCGCGCCCTGGGCGCGCAGCAGCTCGGCCAGCACGCCGAACTCCTTGCGGGCCAGCGGGACGTACACGCCGTCCCGGAACACCTGCCGGTGCGCCCAGTCCAGCCGCACGCCCGCCCGCTCCAGCATCGGCGGGTCGGCCCGGCGGGCGCGCCGCCCGAGCGCGTGCACCCGCGCCACCAGCTCCTCGAACGCGAACGGCTTGGGCAGGTAGTCGTCGGCCCCCAGCGACAGCCCCGTCACCCGCGAGCGCACGTCGCCGGACGCCGTCAGCATGAGCACCCTGACCAGCCGGTCCTGCTCCACCACCGTCCGGCACACCTCGTCGCCGTGCACCCCCGGCAGGTCCCTGTCGAGGATGAGCACGTCGTAGTCGTGCACGCCGAGCCGTTCCAGCGCCGCCTCACCGTCATAGGCGACGTCCACGGCGAGCGCCTCGCCCCGTAACCCCTCGGCGATCGAGTCGGCGAGCATGCGCTCGTCCTCGGCGATCAAAACCCGCACTTGTAGCCCCCAAGAAGATCATAAATGCCGCAAGTCTGGACCAGACCGCATAACGCGGGCGTAACCAGTTCCGGTGACGCTCAGGTTATCGGCGTCCCGCTGGACTGCCTCCCTTACGACCGGGACCGGCCCGGTCGGCTACGGGGGAGAAGGTCATGGCAGCCACCCTGGCCGGGACGCGTCCGCTCGCGCCCGCCGCGCGCCGCCCGCGCGGCCACGGGCTGTTCGCCTGCGTGCTGGCGCTCGCCGCCGCGCTGCGCGTGCTGGTCATGCTCGGGTACGACACGGCGCAGCTCTACTGGTACGACTCCTTCACGTACCTGGACACCGCCGTGCACCTGCGGCCCCAGGCGGCCTTCCACCCCGCCGGGTACTCCTGGTTCCTGTGGGCCCTGCGGCCCTTCCACAGCGTGGAGCTGGTCGCCGGGCTGCAGCACGCCATGGGCCTGGGGATCGGCGTGATGATCTACGCGTTGCTGCGCCGCCGTTCGCTGCCCGGCTGGGGGGCCGCCCTGGCGACCGTGCCGGTGCTGTTCGACCCGTCCTTCCTCCGGCTGGAGCACGCCGTGCTGTCGGACCTCCAGGTCATCTTCCTGATCACCGCCGCGCTGGTGGTCCTGATGTGGCGCCACGCCCCCTCGGGCGCGCCGCGCGGCCGGCCCGGGGTGCCGTCGGCGCGGGCCGCGGCGGTGGCGGGGCTGCTGCTCGCGCTGGCCGGGCTGACCAGGACGGCCGCCGTGCCGCTGCTCGCCCTGGCGGCCGGCTGGCTGGTGCTGCGCCGCGCGCCCTGGCGGCGGGTGGCCGCGCTGGTGCTGGCCGGCGCCCTGCCACTGGCGGCCTACGCCGGCTGGTACGCCCAGCACCACGGCCGTTTCGCCCTCAGCGGCTCCGACGGCGTCGCCCTGTGGGCCAGGACCATGACCTTCGCCGACTGCTCGATCATCAAGCCGCCGCCCGCCGAGGCCCCGCTCTGCCCGAACGGCACCGTCGCCGACGCCGCCTCGGAGTACGTCTGGGCCCCCGGCGCCTCGCTCAACCGGCTCCCGGGCGACCGGTTCGCCCACAACGACCTGGCCAGGTCGTTCGCCCTGCGCGCCATCGCCGCCCAGCCGCTGGACTACCTGCGCGAGGTGGCCCGCGACACCTCACTCGCCTTCACCTGGTCGCCGGTGCCCCACCCCCGGCGGATGAACCCGTCCACCACCTTCCCCCGCGGCTCCTGGCCGCTGCCCGAGCAGCAGGCCCTCGTCGCGAAGGTGCGCTCGGAGTACGACCCCGGCATCCACGGCATGAGCTCCGTCGAGCCGTACGCCTCGATCCTGGCCGCCTACCCCTACCCCTGGTTCCTGCACGGCACGGTCTTCGGCGTGCTGCTCCTGGCCGGCGGCCTCGGCTCGGCCGGACGTCGGCGCGCCGCCCTGCTGCCGTGGGCGACGGCGGCCTTCCTGCTGCTGGCCCCGGTGGCGGCCCTCGACTTCGACCACCGGTACGTCCTGCCCGCCATCCCCTTCGCCTGCGTGTCCGCCGCTCTGGCCGTCGCGGGGGCAGCGACGGGAAGGGCGACGGGGGCAGCGGCGGGGGCAGCGGCGGGCGCACGGACCAGGCGGTTTCCGGGCCTGACCTTTCGGAGGCTGACATCCTTGCGAAAAAATACGTAATATCCACTGCATCGCGAGCGTTGGGGGCGCCAAGGTGCCGGGACAGAGCGTGGGTGTGGTCGTCGATCCGGAGGTTCCTCCGGAGGTCGCGGGGATGCTGCGGGCCAACGCCGCGCTGCTGTCCAGGATCCGGTCGGGCTGGGTGCCGCCGGCCGACGCGCGTCCGGGCCGGTTCAGGAACGTCTCCAGCGTCGCCCTGCTGGCCGCCACGCCCGGGGTGGTCGCGCTCATGGCCGTGCTGCTGGCCCTGTCCCACCCGGCCGCCGGGTTCACGTTGTTGGGCACGTTCGTCTTCATCGTCCTGGTCAAGATCGCTTCGATCAGCGAGCTGCCCGAGCACGACGTGTCGCGCGACCGCGAGGTGTACGAGCGGGCCCGCCCGTACCGGGACCGCTACCTGCTGCCCGAGGACTTCGACCGGGACGCCGCGGACGTGCTGACCAGGGCGCAGCGGGCCATCGGTTCGGTGCTGCGCTCGCACGTCAACGCCGAGGGGCTGCTCGACGGGGCCCGCAACGCGCTCATGCTGCCCGCCCAGGAGTGGGAGATCGCCCGCCTGCTGGCCAAGCTGTCGGGCTTACGCGCCGAGCACGCCGCCCTGGTGTCCAGGGGCGTCGCCCCCGAGGTGGCCGCCGTGATCGAGCCGCTGGACAGGGCCCTGGCCACCAGCGAGGCCGCCATGATCGCCCGCGTCGAGGCCCTGGAACGTTACGCCGGGCACGTCGCCGAGGCCGAACGCGCCTACCACGCCCGCGGCCAGATCGAGGAGCTGCGCGCCCGCCTGCCGCGCTACGAGGAGCTGCTGGCCGAGACCGGCGCCGACGCGCTGGCCGTCCCGGAGATCGACCGGCTCGCCGAGGACGCCGACCACCTGGAGCAGGTGTTGCGGCGCAGCGTGCGGTCGGCCCACGAGGCGTTCCGGTACCTGGAGAGCTGACATGCCGGTGGCCGGGCGGAACCGCCCTCGCAGGAGGTGAATCCCCATCCGATCCGACATCATGGCCGACGTCATCGTCGATCCCGGCGTGCCGCCGGCCGACGCGCGGCTGCTCAGGGACAACCGGCGGCTGCTGCTCAGGACGCGCAGGGGCTGGGTCCCGGACGGCCCCGGCCTGCCCGCCGCGCCGTACTGGCGGCTCGGCGCGGTCTGCGGGGCGACCGTCTGCCTCGGCCTGCTGCTGGGCGCCGGAGGGCTCGGCCGCTCCCTGGGGCCGCTGTTGCTGGTGCTCCTCGCCATCCCGCTGATGATCGTGACGTTCGTCCGCACCGAGACGCCGGAGGGCGAGGAGGCCGAGCACGAACGCCGGGTGCACGCCCAGGCCGTCCGGCACGAGGGCCGGTACGTGCTCCTGGACGACCTCGACGAGTCCTCCCGCAGGCTGCTGCGCCGGGCCCAGCGGGCGGTCGCCACGGTCTCGCAGTCGCGGGTCAACCTCGAAGGGCTGCTGGACGACGTGCGCAACGCGGTGATGCTGCCCGCCCAGGAGTGGGAGATCGCCCGCCTGCTGGCCAAGCTGTCGGGCCTGCGCGCCCGGCACCGGCAGACCCTGTCGGGGGAGAGCGCGCCCGAGGTCGCGGCCGTGGCCGAACCCCTCACCAGGGCGCTGGACAGCAGCGAGCAGGCCGTCGTGGCCCGGGTGGAGGCGCTGGAGCGGTACGCCGCCAACGTGGCCGAGGCCGAACGCGCCTACCGGGCCCGGCAGCAGATCGCCGAGCTGCGCGCGCGGCTGCACGAGTACGAGGAGCTCGTCGCCGAGACCGGCGCGGGCGACGGCGCGATGGACGAGCTGACCCGCCTGACCGAGGACGCCGACCGCCTGGACCAGGCGCTGAGGCGGAGCGTCAGCTCCGCCCACGAGGCCTTCCGCTACCTGGAGCCGGGCCCCCCGGAACCCTGACCGCCCTGGACTCCGAAGCCCTGCCCGCTCTGACCGCTCTGGTCCCCGAAGCCCTGCCCGCTCTGACCGCCCCGGACTCCGAAGCCCTGCCCGCTCTGACCGCCGTGGCCGTGCGGCGCGGGGGAGCCGGCGGCGTGCGGCGGGTGGGCGCCGCCGTGGGCGGCCTCCAGGAGCAGGTCGCACAGGGCGTCGGCGGCGTCGAGGCGGCCCAGCTTGCCCGCCGCCTGCCCCATCGCCGCGCGCAGCCCGGGATCGGCCAGCATCGGCATCAGCTCGGCCAGCAGCTGCTCGGCCGTCGGCCGCGGCTCCAGCAGCGCCCGCGCGGCCCCCGCCGAGACCAGGTAGCCGGCGTTCTTGCGCTGCTCGTCGCCGCCGGTCGGGATCAGCGGGATCAGCAGCGACGGCTTGCCGATCGCGGTCAGCTCCGACACCGTGCCCGCGCCGCTGCGCGAGATCACCACGTCGGCCGCGGCGAACAGGTCGGGCAGCTCCGTCCCCACGTACGGCACCGGGTGGTAACGGTCGGCCAGGCCGGGCGGCACCTCGACCGCCCGCATCTGGTCGATCCAGGCCGGCCCGCACTGGTGGACGACCTGCGCGTGCGGCAACAACCGCGGCAGGATCTCGGCGATCAGCGTGTTGATCTGCTTGCTGCCCTGCGCCCCGCCGGTCACGTAGATCAGCGGCACCTCGAACGTCAGCCCGAACAGGTCGTAGGCCGCCGCCCGGTTGCCCTGCAGCAGCTCCGGCCGCACCGGGTTGCCGGTCACCACGGCCTTCGCCCGCGCCGACGGCGGCAGGTGCTCCAGCGACGACTCGTGCGACAGCGCGATCCGGGTCGCCAGCCGGGCCAGGATGCGGTTGGCCAGGCCCACCACGGTCGTCTGCTCGTGCATGACCAGCGGGCGGCGGATCAGCTTGGCCGCCACGCCGATCGGCACCGCCACGTACCCGCCGGTGGACAGCACCACGTCGGGCAGGTAGCGGGCGGCGTGCCCCACCGCCTGGAACACGCCGACAGGGATGCGGAACACGTCGGCGATGTTGGTGCCGAGCTCCTTGAGGTTCGGACGGCGGCGCAGCTTGCCCGTGGTGATCGCCTTGAACGGGATGCCGTGCTCGGCCGTGATCCGGGCCTCCAGGCCGTTCTCCGTGCCCACCCACAGCACGTCGTGCGGCACCTGACGTCGCTGGACGGCCGACAGGGTCGTCAGGGCCGGATAGGTGTGACCGCCGGTGCCGCCGCCGGTGATCAGCAGTCGCAGGGTTCGTGACATGCGATCAGACTATGGCCGCGCGGCGGAAGCCCGTGTGCCCGGTCCGGCCGCCGGGCGTGTTCGCCGCGCGCCCACCCCGCCCTGACCGGGCACCCGGCCGGCCGGTCGGCCCGCCCGGCTCGGCCGGGGGCAGTGCCGGCTTCGCCCGAAAAGCCGCAGACCGGTAGCGTTTTCCCATGCGACTAGGCGTGCTGGACATCGGCTCGAACACCGTCCATTTACTCGTCGTCGACGCCCACCGGGGCGCGCGGCCCATGCCCGCCTACTCCCACAAGGAAGAGCTGCGCCTCACCCAGTACCTGGGCGCGGACAACCGGCTCGCGCCCGAGGGCATCGAACGGCTCGGCGCGTTCGTCGAGGAGGCGGTGCGCCTGGCCGAGGACAAGGGGGTGGAGGACCTGCTCGCCTTCGCCACCTCGGCCGTGCGCGAGTCGGCCAACGGCGAGCAGGTGCTCGCCGAGATCGACGAGCGCTGCGGCGTGCACATCGCGGTGCTGTCCGGGCGCGACGAGGCCCGGCTGACGTTCCTCGCGGTGCGCCGGTGGTTCGGGTGGTCGTCCGGGCGGCTGCTGGCCTTCGACATCGGCGGCGGGTCGCTGGAGATCGCCGCCGGGGTGGACGAGGAGCCCGACGTCGCGGTGTCGCTGCCGCTCGGCGCCGGGCGGCTGACCCGCGACTGGTTCACCGGCGACCCGCCCTCCGCCGAGGAGGTGCGCAAGCTGCGCAAGCACGTCCGTACGGAGATCGCCCGCACGGTCGGCGACGTGGCCAGGTACGGCGAGCCCGACCGCGCCGTGGCCACCTCCAAGACCTTCAAGCAGCTCGCCAGGATCGCCGGCGCGCCGGCCTCCAGCGAGGGCCCGTACGTCTCGCGCGCGCTCTCGCGCGCCGACATGGCGTCCTGGGCGGCCAGGCTGACCGGCATGAGCTCCGCCGAGCGGGCCGAGCTGTCCGGGGTGTCCGAGGGCCGGGCCGCGCAACTGGCCGCCGGGGCGCTGGTGGCCGACGCGGCCATGGACCTGTTCGAGGTGGAGCGGCTGGAGGTGTGCCCGTGGGCGCTGCGCGAGGGCGTGATACTGCGCCGGCTCGACCTCCTGCCCGGACGGCTGGACCAGTCCACTGGGATCGCCGAGTAAGGCCGATATATCCCAAAAAATTGGCATAATTCGCTGGTGAGCGGGCACTTTTCGCCCAATGTTGACAGTCCTCGGTACGATCGGCTCCCTGGTGATCGTCTTCGTCCTCATCGTCCTGGCCGTCCTGGTCATCGCGGTGGTCGCGATGCTGGCGATGGGCGCGCTGGCCGGAACGATGGTCGACTGGCACACGTTGTGGCGGCGGCTGACCCGCCGAGGGGCACGGTTGACGCTGAAACTCAGCGCCCCCGAGGCGCCCGCGCGGCTGCGGGCCAAGCTGAGCGGCGGCACGCCTCTGGTGAGCCGCCGTCTCCGGCTGGCGCCCGTGATCCGCGGGGGCGACCGGCGTCCCGACGTGAGCCGTCCCGGCCGGAGCGCCCGCGTACGCAGGCATTCCGGCCTCACCACGACCGCCGTCTCCGGCAACGAACACTGAGAAACGAGAAGTGAGAAAGGGCCGGGCCACCGCTGACGCGGCGGCCCGGCCCCGGTGTGCGGGTCACCTGGCGATGAGATGCTGTCCCGCCGCCCCGGGGGTGAAGCGCAGCTTCTTCTCCAGGCAGACCATCGCCCCGTTCTCGCGCACGTTGGTGAACCGGATGTCGTCGGCGAGCGCGCGCATGATCTGCAGTCCGCGGCCGTGCTCGGCCCCCGGGCCGGGTTCGATCACCTTGTTCGGATCGAAACCGCCCCCCGTGTCGACGACCTTGATGACGCACAGGTCGTCGTGCACGCAGGCGCTGACGGTGTAGTCGTCGCTGGGCGTCGCGTGCTTGATCACGTTCGCGCACGCCTCGGTCAGCATCAACTCGATGTCGTCGCGAATCTGGGCCTCGACGCCGAGCGACCGCAGCGTGCCGTCCAGCATCTGCCTGATCAGCGGGACGCTCGCCGCATCCCTGGGCAGTCGGAGCGCTATCGTCGCCTCCACTGCGTCTCCTCCCGTCTGGATGCGTGCGAGCCTTCTGCCCCGGATCCCGCGCGCCAATCGTCCATTGCGCCCCCGAAGCGCCACAGGGGTCGCTACTGCTCCACGAGCCGCAGCGCCACCTCCATGCACGCCTTGTCGATCTCCTCCTCGGTCAGCCCCTCGCCGGCCATCGACAGCCACTTGCCCGCGTGCAGCGCGAACAGCGCCAGCGAGCGGCTGATGCGCTCGGTGGGCGTGGCGCCGGGGTCGCTCATCTCGGCGGTGAGCTCCATCATCGTGTCGCGCATCTTGGCGAGCTGGGGGTGGTTGCGCATCGCCGTCTGGTTGCTCTCCAGGAAGCGGGCGACGGCCAGGTAGCGGGGCTGGCGCAGCCGTTCGGCGTAGCGTTCGAGCAGCTCGCGGCGGGTCTCGGGGGTCTTCGGCGCGTTCCTGGCCCACTCCAGCAGTTCCTGCAGCTCCGCGACCCGGAGATCGACCAGGCTGCCGATGATGTCCTCCTTGGTCTTGAAGTGGTAGTACAGCGCGGCCTTGGTCACGCCCAGCTCTTCTGCGATCTCGCGCAGCGAGGTCGCCTCGTAACCCTGCTCCGTGAAGAGTTTCAGCGCGATCTCCTGGATCCGCGCCCGCGTGTCTTCCCGCACTTTGCACCTTGATTTCGACTTGACGGTCGGCAAGTAAGTATCTAGCTTATTCTAAGCTTGCCGGTCGGCAAGTAAGCAAGATCACAACTGGGGGTGTGCAGTGGCGGAGGCAGTCGGACGGCGCCGCGAGGTCATGGTCGTCCTGCCGGGCCTGATGCTGGCCATGGTGCTGGCCATGCTGGACAACATGATCGTGGGCACGGCCATGCCGCGCATCGTGGGCGAGTTAGGGGGCCTGACCCATCTGTCGTGGGTGGTGACCGCCTACGTCCTGGGCACGACGGTCTCGACGCCGATCTGGGGCAAGATCGGCGACCTGTACGGCCGCAAGACCATCTTCATCACCTCGGTCGTCATCTTCATGATCGGCTCCGCGCTGTGCGGCATGGCCGGCTCCTCCATGCTGGGCGGCCCGGCCGACGGCATGACCGAGCTGATCGCCTTCCGCGCGATCCAGGGCCTCGGCGCCGGCGGCCTCATGGTCAACGTCATGGCCATCATCGGCGACCTGGTGCCGCCCCGCGAGCGCGGCCAGTACCAGGGCATCATGGCCGGCGTCATGTCGCTGGCGATGATCGCCGGCCCGCTGGTCGGCGGCTTCATCACCGACCACCTCGACTGGCGCTGGGCCTTCTACGTGAACCTGCCGGTCGGCGCGGTCGCGCTGGTCCTGCTCGTGCTCAACCTCCACCTGCCGCGGACGCACAACAAGGTGCGCATCGACTGGGCGGGCGCGGTCCTGCTGTCGGTCAGCATCACCGCGATGGTGCTCATCACCACCTGGGGCGGCAACGAGTACACCTGGGGCTCCTGGCAGATCCTCACCCTGATCGCGGTCGCCGTGGTCTTCCTGGCCGGCTTCATCGTGGTCGAGCGCCGCGTGGCCGAGCCCATCATGCCGCTGCAGCTGTTCCGCAACCGCAACTTCACCCTGATCTCGGGCATCGGCTTCCTGCTCGGCTTCGCCATGTTCGGCGCGATCAACTTCCTGCCGCTGTTCCAGCAGACCGTCCAGGGCGCCACGGCCACGAACTCCGGCCTGCTGCTGCTGCCCATGATGGCCGCGGCCATGGTCGTGTCGCTGTTCGTCGGCAAGGCCATCACCAGCACCGGCAAGTACAAGATCTACCCGATCGTCGGCGGCGTCGGCATGGCCGCCGGCATGTGGCTGCTGTCCACGATGGGCGTCGACACGGCCTCCTGGCAGACCGGCCTCTACATCGCCGTGCTCGGCCTCGGCATGGGCTTCCTCATGCAGACCACCATGCTCATCGCGCAGAACAGCGTCGAGCAGAAGGACCTCGGCGTCTCCAGCAGCGCCACCACGTTCTTCCGGTCGATCGGTGGCTCGTTCGGCGTCTCGCTGTTCGGCGCGATCTTCAACAACCACTACCTGTCGGAGCTGACCGGCCGGTTCGGCGCGCAGGCGGCCGAGCGCATGACCTCGGGCGGCGGCGCCAGGATGGACCCCAAGCAGCTCGAACAGCTCCCCGTGCAGATGCGCACCGGGATCCTGGAGTCGCTGGCGACCTCGATCTCCGGCGTGTTCTGGTGGGCCATCGCCTTCGCCGTCGTGGTGCCGCTGCTGGCGGCCTTCATCAAGGAGATCCCGCTGCGCGGCGGCGCTCCCACGGAGGCGGCCCCGCAGGAGGCGGTCAGCCCGGCGGCAGGCTGAACAGCCGGTCGATCGCCGTCAGCTGGAACAGGCTGCGCAGATAGGGCGTCAGCGCCACCACCCGCACCACGGCGCCGGCGTCCGCGGCCCGCAGCTGGAGGCGGACGAGCCCGGCCAGGCCGGAGGAGTCGACGAAGGTCAGCCGGGACAGGTCGACGTCGATCGCGGTGCAGCCCGCGGGGACGGGGAAGTCGCCCAGCCGGCTGACGGACTCGTAGTCGAGGTCGCCGGACAGGGCGAGCGCGACGGTCGTCGCGTCGGGGGTGGCGACCTCGATGTGCAGCGGCTTCCTGTCGACCACCCGGCCAGCCTAGCCACCCCGGGAAAAATGGGAGGCGGCGGGGTGGGCGAAGTGTGCACAATCCTCCCCATGCACATCTTGCGCCGCCCCCGGGTCGACGACGCCGCGGCCATCCACGAGCTGGTCGCGGCCTACGACACCGACGTCATCGGCTCGCCCGACATGACGCTCGACGACATCGCCGACGAGCTGGCCGAGCCGGGCTTCGACCTCGACAGGGACGGCTGGCTGGCCCACGACGAGACCGGCCGCCTGACCGGTTGGGCCTGGGCCTGCCGGGTGGGCGACAGCGACCTGGTCAACATCGAGGTCATCACCCGCCCCGGGCTGGACGGCCTGCCCGGCCTGGACGACCTGCGGCAGGAGCTGTGGCGCACGGTCACCGCCCGCGCCCGCGAGCTCGGCGCCGAGCGCGGCCACGACGGCGTCACCCTCGACATCGGCATCTACCGCGCCGACCAGGACAAGCAGTCCTACGCCAAGGAGCAGGGCTTCGAGCCCGGCACCAGCTTCCACCGCATGCGCGCCGACCACACGGCCCCCGTCGAGGCGCCCGCCCCGCCGCCCGGCCTCACCCTGCACACGGGCGAGGACGAGGAGACCCGCCGCGCCGCGCACGAGGTGCACCAGATCGGCTTCGCCGAGCACTTCGGCTTCATCTCGGTCGACTACGACCACTGGTACGAGCGCCGCCAGGCCATGAGCGTCACCGACTGGAGCCAGCTCACCCTGGCCAGGATCGACGGGGAGCCCGCCGGCGTGCTGATCGGCAACAACCAGTTCGTCCCCGACGAAGACTGCGGCTACGTCGCCACGCTCGCCGTGCACCCGCGCTTCCGCGGCCGGGGACTGGGCCGCTTCCTGCTCCGGCACGCCTTCGCCGCCGACGCCGCCAGAGGCCGCACGGGCACGATCCTGCACGTGGACAGCAACAACACCACCCCCGCGCTGGGCCTGTACGAGTCGGCGGGCATGCGCCGCGTGCTGGCCATCGACGTCTGGCGGCGCCGCCTCTGACCGTCCCGTCACCGGCTCCCGCTAGACCCGGTGGCGGGCCAGGTGCTCCAGCACCGACTGGTTGGCCTCCCAGCCGTCGGGGAACTTCACCGGCACCCCGAGCTGCACCGGCTCGGCCGACGGGTGGGCGTCCAGCAGCTCGGCGATGCCCGCCCGCGCCACCATCACGCAGGCGTGCCGGTGTCGTGAGGCCAGCACGCACAGCCGCCCCGACTCCAGGTGGAAGGCGGTGGCGTCGCGGCGGCCCGACAGCGGGTGCAGCACGATCGTCACGTCGTACTCGCGGCCCTGGAGGCGGTTGGCGGTGTCCACGGTGATCTCCGGCGGCAGCCCGGCGTTCCTGATCGCGGCCACCTGGTCGCGGTGGGCCGCCCCGACCGCGATCCGGTCGGCGGTCACCGGCCGCTCGCCCTGCTCGGAGGTCGCCACGGCGCCGCGCTGCAGCAGCCGCGCCGCCAGCAGCGCCACGGCCTGCACGGCCTCGCCGTCGGTGCGCACGGTGTGCCGTTCGGGCAGCTCCAGCAGCGCCCACCCCGACCGGGCGGCCTCCTCCAGCGCGCGGTCGTGCACGGTGCCCATGCCGCCCGCGGTCAGTTCGAGCCGCCGGTCGCCCGCCGAGGTGCCCGACCGGAACCCGGTGAACGGGTAGAACGCCTTCGACACCACCGGCGCGGCCGAGGCGGGCAGCCGCCAGGACACCGGCAGCCGATGGACCGGCAGCTCCGGGTTGTGCCGCAGCAGCACCGCCACCGCGCTCTGCAACGGGTCCCACGACAACCCCGACCAGCGGTCGCCGTCGACGATCGAGAACGGGTCGAGCTGCCCGGGGTCGCCGACGAACAGCGCCCGCTCGAACAGCCCCGCGATGCGCAGCAGCTTGTCCGAGCGCATCTGGTACGCCTCGTCCACGATCGCCCACGGCCACACCCGGCCGGAGATCCACGCCCACTTGTCGGCTGTGGCGATGACGATGTCGGGGTCGCCGAGGTCCTGGATCCTGGTGCCGACGGTGACGCCGGCCAGCTCCAGCATGCGCGGGTGGGGCACGTACCCGCCGGCCGACAGCCGTCCGACCTTCAGGTGCGGGTGTCTGTCGGAGATGCGGGCCACCAGGTCGTCGACCTGCTCGTTCGTCTGGGCGACGATCATCAGCGGCTCGCCGGTGGCGGCGATGTGCGCGGCGGCCCGCACGACCAGCGTGGACTTGCCGGCGCCCGGCGGGGAGTCGACCACGACGCCGCGGTTCCTGGGCAGGTCGGCCAGGACGTTCGCGATCACCTGCTCCGGGCTCTCGCTCACGACCATTCCTCCTGGGCGTCCTCGTCGTCGGGGATGTACTCCTGCGGCGGCCCGCCGTGCGTCCACGGCGTGGCCTCGGCCTCGGGCAGCGCCGGCGAGCCCTGGAAGTCGTCGGTCAGCGAGGTGTAGCAGACCCGCTCGCCGATCTCCGGCACGGCGCCGGGCGCGGGCGTCTTCCCCCGGCCCATGCCCTTGGTGATCTTCAAGGTGATCAGCCCGTCGTGGGCCTCGACCAGCTCGGCGCCCTGGCCGCGGCGCTGCGGGGTGCCGAGCGAGGCGCCGGGCGGCAGGCGTACCGGGTCGTCGGTCTTCAGCACCACCAGCGGACGCAGCTTGCGCGAGCGGCCCTCGCCCTCGACGTTGTCGGGGACGGTCTCGACCACCTCGCCGGCGAACGCCTCGCCGGTCAGCCGGTACTCGGCCATCACCAGCAAGTCGTCGTAGGCGCGCTGCACGTCGTAGGCGGCCTGGGCACGTTCCATGCGGGCCAGCTTGGCCGCGGCCGCCACCGCGCCGTCGCGTCTGGCCTGCGGCGGCGCGCCCTCGGCGATGTGGGCGGCCATGGCGCTGAACGAGCCGCGGTCGTGCTCCCAGCGCTGGGCCACGCTCGCGCCCGGCTCCAGCCCGGCCAGCAGGTCGAGCGCCTGCCACATCAGCCGCCAGGTGGGTTCGAGCTGGGTGCGCAGCGCCTCGGCGACCCGCTCGGGCGACTCGCTCTCGATGGCCGGCGCGAGCACCTCGGCGTCGAAGCCCGGATCGGTCGCGGGCCCGGCGGGCGGCCAGATCAGCGGGTCCTCGGCGTCGTCGGAAGGGCCCTGGGTGATCCAGGACAGCAGCGCGGCCAGGTTGGCGTCCTCCAGCGCGCTCTGCCCGCTGGCCCAGTGGCGGCCCAGCTCCTCGGTCGCGGCCAGCGTCAGCGACGAGCCCGGGTAGGCCGCCCGCTCGGCGAAGTACGTCAGCCACCGCCCCAGCAGCGGCACCTCGGGCGGCACCGGGTAGGGCCCGTCGGGCCTGCGGAAGCGCGTGGAGCGGCCGAGCAGCCTGGTGAAGCCGACGCCCGCCTGGTTCGGCAGGACGAGCTGCGGCGCGTCGAGCGCCCGCTCGTAGGGGTCCGCGTTCTTGCGCTCCACCGTCTCGGTGTCGGCGGTGAACCCCTCGACGTACGGCAGCAGCACCCCGGCCAGCTCGGCGGCCCAGGCGAAGCGCAGGTCACGGTTGCGCGGCTGGGTGACGACGAGCAGGCGCGGCCGGTCGCGGTCGGTGCCGAGCATGGCGGCCAGCGGCGCGGCGGCCTCGCCCGACAGCTTGAGCGGGATGAACACCATCGGCCGCGCGCCCACGTGGCAGTGGCGGACCGTGGCGACGGGCTGGGCGATGCCCTCCCGCAGGGCGCGCAGCCGGGCGAGCGAGGTGAGCAGGCTCAACTGAGGCACTCCCTGCGCAGGCGTTCGGCGTTGCGGAGCAGGCCGGCGATCTCCTCCTGGCCGTCGGCCGGGTCACGCAGGCCGTCGGCCAGGCCGAGCGCCTCGGCGACCGAGGCGACCCCGCCCAGCTCGTCGCGCACCTGGCGGCCGAGCAGGTCGGAGGCGCCCTCCTGGCGGGCCTCGTCGCGGCAGAAGAAGCACAGGTCGCACGCGGACAGGCAGTCGGGCGCGTAGCGGGCGGTGGTCCTGCGCAGCGCGTCGGCCAGCTCGGCCGCCGGACGGGTGGGCCGGCCGTCCTCGCCGGGCCGCAGGTCGAAGCTGAGGTCCTCGGGCAGCGCGGCGAGCAGCCGGTCCAGGCCGGTCATCCGGGTGAGCTGACGGCGCAGCACGGCCAGCTGCCTGCGCACGTCGACCAGGGTCGCCACCGGCCGGTTGGCGAAGTTCTCGGGGCACACCAGCACCACGTCGTGGGAGACGGTGAGCGGGTCGTGCCCCAGCTCCGCCAGCATCGTGCGCAGCGCCAGCACATAGACGGCGGCCTGGCGGGCGGCGGCGGCCACCGCGGCCGGCTCGGCCTGCCCGTCGACCACCGCGAACGACTTGATCTCCACCACGTGGAAGCGCCCGCCGAGCTGGAAGGCCACCACGTCGGGTTCGAGGAACGCGGTGTGGCCGGCGATCTCCAGGCTGAGCAGCGGGTGGTCGAACAGCGTGCCGGCGTCCTGGTCGCCGCGCGCCGCCCGGTCGAACAGGGCGCGGGTGTGGGTGTGGCGCAGGTGGGCGCCGACGTTCTCCACGTCGTGGTAGGCCACCTCGGCGACCGGCAGGTCCAGCACCTCGCGCAGCATGCGCAGCAGCTCGGCGCAGCCGTCGGCCTTGACCAGCGCCTCGAACGCGTTCCCGCGGGTGATCGCGAACGGCGACTGGCCGAACGGCGCCGGGAAGCCCAGGTGGCGGGCGGCGGCGTCCTTGTCGACGCCGGCGCCGTCCATGAGGGCGCGGCGGGTGCAGCCGGGGTTGGCGGCCAGGGCCGCGATCGCTCTGGCGTCGTGCGGCTTGGGCGGCGTCGTGCCGCGCAGCGCGTCGAGCCGGTGGGCCGGGCCGTCCTCGCGTCTCAAGCCGCTCACGTCGCTGTCTCCTCCTTGATCGTGCCCAGCGTAGCGGCGCCGAAGAGCCTGGCCACGTCACCGAGCTGGGATGTGGCGCGTCGTGCCAGCTCGGCGCGGTCGCGCGTGTCGCGTTCTGCGTGCACCGCCAGCTCGGCCCTGGCCGCCTCGGCGATCCGCCGGCGGTCGGGCGGCCCGAGGTCGGTGGCCGTGGCGCCGGGCACGTTCCTGGCCATCCGCGCCAGTAAGCGCAGGGCCCGCTCGTCCTCGCCGTCGTGCGAGGCCACCGCGATGGCGCAGGTCAGGAAGTCGACGCGGGGGCTGAGCGGGCCGACCACCCGCCGCTCCAGCGGCCAGGTGCTGAGCGTCAGCAGGCCGCGGGCGGGGGAGAGGCGGTCGGTCAGCGCCGCGCACAGGTAGTACGGCCTGCCGTGCGGCGTGGACCGGAACGAGCGCTCCTCGTCGCGGCGCAGGCTGGTGAGCTGGGCGCTGCGGATGGTGCCGGCGAAGAACGCGCCGCTGACCGCCACCACCAGGCGCGGCTGCGCGGCGGCACCGAGCAGCGCGAGCGCCTGGTGGACCTGCTCGCGCACGGTGACCAGCCGGGGCCCCTCCGCCCTGGCGCGCGGCTGCTCGCCGCTCACCAGGGCGTCCCAGGCCCGCTCGGCGGCGCGCAGCTCGGCACGCAGGACGCGGGCCGTCGCGCCGTCCCTGACGCGCATGGCCTTGCGCACGCCGGCCCGGAGCCCGTCGATCCGCCGCTCCAGCTCGTCCAGCGGGTCACTCATGGCGCGAGGGTATCAACAGTTCCAGTATTTCCCAGTATTTACACCGAAATCTACGATGTAAAGGGGCGGGCCAGGAACCACATGCGGTCCTCGGTGAGGAACCGCTCCAGCCGCAGCCCCTCGGCGGCCAGGGCGTCGGCCAGCTCGTCGTCGGTCATGCGGCGCGAGGTGAACGACTGGGTCCAGACCCGGTCGCCGTGCTCGTAACGCATGGTCGCGGCGAACACGCCGGGGGAGATCTCCTCGACCTCCGCCAGGGTGATCGTGACGTCGCCGTCCTTCCTGCCCGAGCCGGCCCGCCAGCCGTCGTGCCGCTCGGCCGTCATCCACTGGACGAGCACCGCCCCGCCCGGCTTGACGTGCCGCGCGCACGCCGCCAGGAAGGACCGCCTGACCTCCACGTCGACGACGTTGACGAGCTGGGAGGCCAGCGTGACGGTGTCGAAGCGCCGGTCGAGCCGCAGGTCCTGGAGCCGCGCGTGCACGGTCTCGGCCCCGCGCACGTGCGCCAGCATCTCGATGGACTCGTCCACGGCCACGACCTGTAACCCGGCCTCCACGAGCGCGTGGGTGACCCTGCCGACGCCGGCGCCGAGCTCCAGGACGGACCCGCCGGGCGGGGTCTCCTGGATGACGACGTCGGCGTCGCGGCCGGGCTGGAGGAGGGTGTAGAACTCGACCGGGGATCCGTCGGGGGTGATGGCGCCTGGGCCTGTGCCGGTGTTCTTCATGCCCAAAAACCTAACCGCCGCGTGAGCCGTCCGTGAGCGGGGGACGATGGCCTCTGTGACCGGTGAGGTACGAGTTCTGATCGGCGTCGGCGTGGGCCTGGCCGCCGTTCCCCCCGTCTACTACCTGACCGAGGCGGGCGCCAGAGCGCTGCGGGCCGGGCAGGCGGCCTTCGCCCCGGCCCCGGCCGGGGTGGGCTTGCTGGCGGCGGCGGCCCTGATCGTCGCCGTGCTGGCCGCCTGGCCCGCCGCGGCGCTGGCCTGCGGGGTGCCACTGGCGGTGGCGGGCGTGCTGTTCGCCCTCGACCTGCGGGCCGCGATCGGCCTGGCGGGCGCGCTGCCCGGCCTGTGGGAGCCGCCGTGGGCCGAGCCGCCCGGCACCCTCGCCGGGGCGACCGGCCTGTACGCCTACACCGGCGCGTTACTGGTCTTCTCGGCGCTGCTGCCGCGTCGTCTGCGATCTATCCTGAGCAGATGAGCAGACGGGACCCCGACCGGCGCAGGGCGCTGCTCGACGCCGCCGACCGGGCCATCCTGGCCGAGGGCCCCGAGGTGTCGATGGCGGCCATCGCCGCCGAGGCCGGCATCACCAAACCCGTCCTCTACCGCCACTTCGGCGACAAGAGCGGCCTGTACCAGGCGCTGGCCGACCGCCACGTGCGCACGGTCATCGCCCAGCTCCGCCCGCAGTTCGCCGGGCCCGGCACCGACCTGCGGGCCCGTGCCCGCGCCGCCATCGGCGTCTATCTCGACCTGATCTCGGCCAACCTCGACCTCTACCGCTTCCTGTTCCACCGGGCCAGCGCCGAGGACACCCGCATCCGCTCCCACATGACCTCGCTCGTGCGCGGCCTGGGCGAGGAGCTGGGCCGGGTGCTGGCCGACGAGCGGGTGGTGGCCGACCCGGTGCGGGCGCAGGTGCTCGGCCACGCGTTCGTCGGCATGGTGCAGACGACGGGCGACTGGTGGCTGGAGCATCCGGAGGTGGACCGATCGCAGGTGGTGGAGGGGCTGGTGGACGTGATCGCGGCGGCCGTCGCCGGGGGCTGAGGGCTCCGGCGGGCCGACCGGCGCCCGGCCCGGCCCAGCCCAGCCCAGTCAGTCAGGTCAGGTCAGCAGGCCGAGCAGGTCCCACTCGTTCTGGCAGGCGCGGCGGCCGAGGGCGGCCAGCTCGACCGAGGAGGCGCCGCCGCGCAGGTGCCGCATGGTCTGCATGACGCAGATGATCCCCCATTTCAGCACGCCGAACGTCTCCCACCAGCGCAGCGCGTCCAGGTCGACGGGCCGGCCGCCGGCCTCCTCGTAGGCGGCGATCAGCTCGGCGTAGCCGCCGAACCCGCCCACGGGCAGCGGCGAGCCGAACCGCCACGCCTTGACGCACAGCCAGCCCAGGTCCTCCAGCGGGTCGCCGGCGTGGGCCAGCTCCCAGTCGAGCACGGCCCTGACGCCCTCCGGGCCGACGATCAGGTTGCCGTTGCGGAAGTCGCCGTGCACGACGCTCGCCGGGACGGCGGGCGGCCGATCGGCCTCCAGCCTGCGCAGGGCCAGCTCGAACACCGGGTGCGGCTGGCCGGTCAGGTCGAGCACGCCACGCCAGAAGCACAGCGGGTCGGCGGGCACGGCCTGCGGCGCGGTCGCGGGTGCGGTCCCGGTTCCGATCCCGGGGGTCACGGTCCCGGTCCCGGGGGTCACGGTCCCGGTCCCGGGGGTCACGGTCCCGGTCCCGGTCGCGGTCTCGTGGGGCGTAGTCTCGGGGGTCGCGGTTTCGAGGGGCGCGGTCTTGGGGGCGGTCGCGGGGCCGGTCTCGGGCAGGCAGGACAGTGGCATGCGGTGGATGGCCGCCAGCGCCCGCCCGCACTGGGCGGCCAGTTTCGCCCTGGCCTCCCGGTACGCCTCGTCCCGCAGGATCCGGCGCGGGATGGTCTCGCCGGGGATCCGGCTCATCAGGACGTACGGCCCGGCGGGCGGCTGAGTGGGCGGCCGGGCGGACGGTCCGGCGGGCGGTTCGGCCAGCGGTCGCGCGGGCGACCCAGGGGGCCGGCCGGTGGGCGAGTCGGTGGGTGGGCCGGTGGGCGGTCCGGCTGGTGGGCCGGCGGCGGCCACGACGTGCGGGACGGGGACCCCGGCGGCGGTCACGACGTGCGCGACGGGGACCCCGGCGGCGGCCACGACGTGCGGGACCGGGACCCCGGCGACGGCCGCCGCCCGCATCAGCCGCGCCTCCTCGGCCAGCCCCGTCCCCGCCTCCAGGGCGGCCCCCGGCCCGTCGAGCCGGAGCACCAGCTCCTGCCGGTCGCCCCCGGGGACGACCACGTCCAGGGCCCAGGTCTCCCTGGAGGCCCCGCCGGGCAGCCTGATCGCGTACGGGACGGCCGCGTCCGGGCCGTACACCTCGCGGACGATCGTCTCGATCCGGTTCATCGGAGGCCGAACTCCCAGGCGCCGCCGGCCGCGTACGCGCCCAGGAGGCGGCGGCCGACCGCGTCGATGTGCACCTCGTCGGGGCCGTCGTAGACGCGCGCGGCGCGGGCGTGCCGGTACATGCGGTCCAGCGGCGTGTCGGGGGTCAGGCCGGCCGCGCCGTACACCTGGACGGCCCGGTCGATGACGTTGTGCAGCATGCGCGCCCCCACCACCTTGATCGCGCCGATCTCGACGCGGGCCTGCGAGCCGGCGTCCACGGCCTCGGCGGCCTGGAGCGTGAGCAGGCGGGCGGCCTGGATCTCGGTGTAGGAGTCGAACACGTGCTGCCGCATGAGCTGCTTGGCCGCCAGCGGCTCGCCGAAGGCGGTGCGCGCGTGCAGCCGCCGGCACATCAGGTCGAAGGCCCGCTGCGCCTGCCCGAGCCAGCGCATGCAGTGGAAGATCCGGCCGGGCCCGAGACGCCGCTGGGCGATGACGAAGCCGTGCCCGCGCTCGCCCAGCAGGTTCGCGGCCGGCACCCGCACGTCCTCGTAGCGCACCTCGCAGTGCGCGCCGCCGAGGCCGAGCACGGGGGTCTCGCGCACGATCGTGTAGCCGGGCGTGTCCGTCGGCACGAGGATCATGGAGAAGGCCCGGTGGGGCGGCGCGTCCGGCTCGGTCCGGCACATCACGGTCGTGTACGCCGCCACCGACGCGCCCGTCGTGAACCACTTGTGCCCGTTGATCACCCATTCGTCGCCGTCGAGCACGGCGGAGGTGGTGAGCTGGGTGGGGTCGCTGCTGGAGACCTCCGGCTCGGTCATCGCGAAGCTGGGCGAGATGTCGCCGCGCACCAGCGGCTCCAGGTAGCGCTCGCGCTGCTCGGGGGAGGCGTGCTCGTGCAGCATGAGCGAGTCCTGCAGGGTGAACGTGCCGAGGGCGAGCTGCCCGTACTCGCTGCGGCCCTGGACCTCGTTGACGTAGACGTAGTCGAGGAACGGCAGCCCGCCGCCGCCCAGCTCGCGCGGGTGGCCGAGGGCCCACAGGCCCTCCTTCCTGGCCTCGTCCCGCAGCCCGGCCATGGTGGCGGCGGCCCGCGGCCCGCCCTCGTGCAGCACCTCCTCGGCCGGTTCGACGCGCTCGGTCATGAACGCGCGCACGGCGTCGCGGATCGGCCGGACGTGCTCGGGCACGGCGAAGCTCATGGGGTGATCTCAACCGAAATCCGTTGCGCGGTCAACGGTCGGCGCGCCCGCGCAGCAGCAGCGATCGAAGTCGAACCGCTCGGCGCAGGCCTGCTCCCACAGCCGGGCGGTGTCGCCGCCGGCGCGCGGGAAGACCAGCCGCGCGATCACCAGCGCGACCACCGCCCGCGCCCCGGCCAGGTAGAGCGCCGAGGCCGCGCTCTGGACGTGCGCGCCGGAGACGAACAGGTCGTCCACCAGCAGCACCCGCGCGCCGTCGACGCGGCCCAGCACCTGGAAGGCCCGCTCGTCCGAACGCCGCCGAGCGAGGTTCTCGGCCGCCTGCGCCGACCCGGCCATCAGCACGGGACGGTGCAGCCCGCGCAGGTCGCCGACCATGTCCACGATCCGCGGCATCGGGCCGAAGACCTCGATGGGCCGGTCGAGCCGGGTGCCGGGCAGCGTGGTGACCATCGTGAAGGGACCGCCGGCCAGCCGGGTCAGGCAGGCGGAGTGGGCCCGGTGGAAACGCGCCACAGTGGCGGCCAGGAAGGGCACCCGGCGCACGCTGCCCGGCGGGTCCCTGCGGCGGGTCACGATCGCGTGCAGCTGGGCGCCGTCGCCGTCGCGCACGCACAGCGAGACGGGCACGACGTGCTCGGTGTGGCGGTACAGGCCCTGGGTGGTGACGCCGCAGGTGACGCAGAGCCCGGACGGCCCGCCGGCGCCGGTGTGGCAGATCCGGCAGACGCCGGGACCGGCGGCCGGGACGTTGCGGAAGATCTGCAGGTACGCCTCGGTCACCGCGCGGGCGTCGCCCATGGTCAGAAGACGGTCGTCAGCCGGGTCACATCTACAAGATTGACCGCCTGGCGCGCCAGCTCGTCAATGCCCGCTACGACAGTGACTCCTCCCCGGTAGGCCAGCCGGGGCGTCCAGGGCAGGCCGGGCGCGGCGAAGACGTGCTTGCCCTGGGACAGCGCCATCGCCGCCCGCTCGCCGTCGCAGGCGCCGTCGCCGGTGACGTAGAGCGCGGCGGCCAGCCCGCTGGTCACCAGCCCGGTCACCGCCCGCGTCCGGACCGTCGCGGCCGTGCCCGGCCAGAACGGCGACACCGCCACGACGGCCCCGGGCCCGCCGACGCCCGGCCGCCCGCCGTCCGGACCGCCCATGAGAGCCCCGAGCCCCCTGGTCACCGGCCGGCCGTCGTCCGGGCCGACCACGATCGCGCGCCGCGACCGAGGAGCACGGCGCGTACGGCTGGCGCAACACCAACCGCCTGCTCGCCGAGCCGGGGGTGATCGGGCTGAAGACGGGGTTCACCC
>NZ_JBSGCE010000061.1:0-53675 GCF_053601695.1 Nonomuraea sp. NPDC004702 | reverse complement strand
CACGAAGCGCCTGGCCACGTGACCGCGTCAAAGGCCAGAGGGACAGGCTCTCGACCTATGGTCGAGAGCCTGTCCCTCTGCCAGATCGGCAGCGCTCACGTGAACGGCACCGCGCGGATGGCGATGCTGCCGTCATCGGTCGAGGCCGTCATCGGAGCCGACACTCGCGACGATAACCACAGAGCTTGCCTGGTCAACTCGATCTGCGGCGAGCTGGCCGCCATCATCATCACCGCCGACGCCGACGGGTACGCGCATCTGATCGGCTGGACCGCCCACGACATGACCAGACCAAACGTGGTCTGGGCTATCGAAGGCATCCGCGGCCACTGCGCCGGGCTGACTCGCGCCTTACGCGTTACTGGCCAGCGGCAATCGACTCCGATCGGCCCGCGACACGTCAGCCGGCGTGCCAGCGGCGAGAGCGACGTCCTTGATGCCAGCCGTGCCTGCCCGCGGAGCCTTGGGTCGCGTGCAGAGCGCCATACCTCAGGGATGGCCCGCGGGAGGCGCACGCGTGCTGCGGGCCATCGACGGTAGCGCCATCAGCGCACGCACCAGCGCCGTCAGTCAGCTCAAGAGTCTCATCCTGACCGCCTCGGAGTCGCCGCGGCGACGACCGCGCGGTCTCATGCGCCAGGCCTCGATCGACGCTTGCCCGCGCCCGCGCCCCGTGGCGGTCAGCGGCGACGAAGAAGCACCCGCCGCACCGGAATGCGACGTCTGGCTCCTCGAATCCGCGACCTGACCGACAAGGCGCCCACTGCCGGCGTCGAACTGGCCGAACTTGTCGATGAGTACGTCAGTCAGCCCTCCAGACGCGCGGCGTCGGCGTCATCACCCGCCGTCCACTGCTGGGTTTCCTGGTCAGGTCCTGGTCGCTAAAGCCACAAGGCCGCCTTGGCCGCCCGGGCCGGCGTCAGTCCTTTGGGGACCAGCCGGTGGCGAACACGCCAGCCGCCGGATCAATCCCATATCAATCCCTTCGGAGACCAAGAGCTGGACCGGGCTCCGCGTCACATCGTCCTCACGCTGGAACGCCGCGACCCCGGAACCCGAAACTATCTGGCCAGACGCGCCAGCGATGGTGAGACCCGCGGCGAAGCCATCCGCCGCCTCAAGTGTTGCCTCGGGCCGCGGGATCTACCGGCTTCTCGGACACCCGACTCCAACGACACAGGCCGCTTGACGAACATGGGGCCTCACGCGATGGCCGTCCTCATTAACGACAGCACCTGATGACCAGGCCAGAACTCGTATGCCACTCCCATGGGCGTGATTATTGGGCGTGGGTCCCGAGTGGGATGGGGCCGGCGCGTAGGTGGCGGGTCGGTAATCGTGGACGCTCGCCGAAGTTCGTTGGCGTCGCTGGTGGGGAGGCGAGGTCTTTTCCCTGATGAGAAGCCCAGTAGGGGCGCTTGCTTGTTGGGGCGGCCTTTCTGCGTGACCGCCAATCGAGAGCTCTCTAGGATGTCGCGTGTGCCGCTGACGCGCCGAACGTGCGAAGGCGCACGTCATCTCAGGAGGTAGGACGCATGATCCCATCACGGCGACGAGCGAAAAGGGTAGCGGTCGCGAACAACAAGGGCGGCACGGGCAAGACCAGCAGCACTGTCAATCTCGCAGCGGCACTCGCGGAGGCCGGCTACAACGTCTTGGTCGTCGATCTAGATCCTCAGGGTAATGCCGGGCGCCGTCTGGCCCTGGCGACGGATTACGCACAGCCGACTGTGTCGGATGTTTTGAAGGCTTTGGCGGAGCGGCCGGAGGCGGATCTGGAGGGCTGCGCGACGGACGCGTTCGCCGAGATCGGCTGGCCCGCTCCCTATAGCGAGCGGATCACTCTTCTTCCTTCTCGTCCTGATCTAGAGAATCGCGCCATGCTCGAAGCGGGCCAGTTGGGTGCGGTGCATCGTCTTGAGGTGGCCCTCGACGGCGCGGATGATGAGTTTGACTTCGTTCTTATCGATTGCCCGCCCAATCTCGGTCATCTCACTCAGCTGGCGCTCGCGGCCGCGGATGCGGCCCTGTGCGTGATGGATGCCGAGATGGATGGGATGCAAGGTGCCATGGCCTTGCGTGACTTCGTTGCGAGCAACCGGAAGAAGCTGGGCAATCCCAGCCTTGAAGTCGTGGGTTACATCGCCAACCGCGTTGATACGCGTACGGGCGCCCACAAGTTTCAGGTCGAGGAGTCGATGCCGGAGATCTTCGGGCACGACCTGTGGCAGCCGTTGCTGCCTGAGAGGGTTGCCATCAAGGACGCTGCCGATGCCGCTCCCCCTCGACCGTTGCGCGCGTTGGGGCGAGAAGGAGAAGAGATGGCATCCCGTTTCGATAGGCTTGCCGCGCGGCTGGCCATCCGGATGGGGCTTGAGGTGCCGGCCGTGGAGGTGAAATAGATGGCGAAGCCTGTACGGGGCCGACCGGCCAGAGAGACCCGGATCATCGCCGCCCCTGAGCCCGTAGCCGCTGGTGACCACGTCGATGTAACGCTGGAGGCCTCAGCGGATGCTCCGTCGCTAGCACCTGCTTCTCAGCCGGTGGGCACGGTCAGCGCGTCTCCCGCGCACCCGTCGGTGTTGGAGCCCGCGATTCGTGCTTCGGACGCGTTCGTGGAGAAGGTCTCACGTGGTGACGTGCCGACCTTGGAGGACTGCGAGAAGCACATCACTGCGATCACTACGCAGTGGCTCCTCGCGATCGGTCGCGCGCTAGCGGCCATTCGTGATTATGAGCTTTTTCGGGAGAAGGGTTTTACATCCTTCACGGCCTACATCAAGGCGGAGCATCCCTGGCACCCCACATACGTCTCGCGCGTCATCGCCGGTATTCCTGTGGTAGAGGCGCTTGCGGAACATGGTGTGGATCGCGATCTGAACGAAGGGCAGGTCACCGCCATGCGGCCGGTACTGGAAGCACACGGCCGGGATGCTCTGTTTGAGGTTTGGGATTCGACCGTAGGCAAGAGATCAGCCGCCGCTCTTGTACGGGTGGCCCGGGCCAAGGGCTATCTCCCCCCAGAGGGCTCAGACCAGGAGCTCCAGGAGGAAGGGAGGCACTACTCCCGGAACCTGGCGCGGTTCCGCCAGTTCACGGACCTGGTCGGCTCTGGCGACGGAAGGCGCCTGATCGAGGCCGCCAAGGAGGATCCAGTTTGGGGTCAAGGCGCGCTCCTCCCCGCGCTCAAGCAGGCCGTAGTGATGCTGGAGTCGGAGTTCGGCGATATCAGCACGTCGTGATGTCGATGACAAATTTGTCATCGACATCACGGTGACATCGTCACTCGCGGGCGACGATGCTCTCGACACGCGTCTAGAGGGGGCGCGCCAGCGGAGTCAGGCCCTGCCGAGGGGTGAGCGAGCACTCAAGCTCGAGGACGTGGCTCAGTCACACAGTATTCCTTGTCGCCAAGCCCGCCCCGCTGTCGGGGATCTCCTAGCGGATGCGAAGGGATCGGAGGGCTCGCGCTGGACGAAGGTTCACTCGGCGGCGCGATGGCGTTCTTCCTGGGGCGATCGTGTCTGGCGTCCCAGCGGGCGGGGGCGTGACGAACCGATGATCCGTGGAGCGGGCGGTAGCGCTGTTACGGGCATTGTCGCCGCTGATACGAATAACTCTGGCCCGCGTGGCGAGGCCGGCAGCGCCTCGTCCGGATCGCGGTCCCCTGGCCACGCGACAGGGGGACTTCGTTTCGTGGGCGCCCGTCAGGGCCATCGCGAGAGTGACTCGGTGGCCCCGGCGATCAGATGATGCCCCCCAGCGCGGCCGTGATCGACTGAAGGCGGGTGATCCGTCCCTCCGCCTATCGATCTGATCCGTGGAGGGCCCGCAGCCGCCCGAGCGGGCTTGAAGAATTCGCCACTCATGACCGATGCGGGCGCGGGCGATCGAGCCGTTTCAGAGGGGCCTAGATCGTCAGTGATGAGGCCCTGACAACCGCCAAGCTCGATCACCGCAGCGAGACCGCGAGGTCATCGCCAACAACGGCCCCCGCCGCCGGCTCAAGAATCGCCGCTCGGTCACCGATGACCCGAACTCGATGCTGGGAGTCGCACCAGCCGGACAGCGGCCACACAAGGCACACCGTTAACCTGGCATCATCGCCGGACGCACGCTCAGCGATCTGTTCAGCTCTACCGTCGCGGGGCCCGCGTCAGCACACCCCAGCAGTCCAGATCACCTCGACGCGGTCGACCAGGATCATCCGTGGCCGCTCGGCGAGAACTCCTCGTCCTTCTCATCAGGCCGCGTGGGCGTGAACTGTCGCTACGGGCGGTCCCGTAGCATCCACACCCGAAGGAACGACTTCTCCTGATCCATCACGAACGCCTGGAGGACGTTTGGGCATCGTCAGGCGGTGCCCTGAACCCGGTCCAGAGGCGTGGGCAGATCAGCGTAGTTGAGCGCTCCGGCCCGCACGGTGCGCTCAGGGATCTTCACCTCCCACCGCGACTCCTCGCCTGTCGTCTCGCTAAGGAATCCACACCGTTTCTGGCTGATCCCACCGCGGAAGCTCGGCCCGCGGCCGCTGGCTCAACGTCTCAACGTTGGGCCGGTTTATCGCGTCAACCGACACCATGATGTTCGCCACCCGACACGGGATGCCGCGATCGCGTCGGTGAAGCTCGCTGAGGAACACACGAAGCGTGTCCTCCGCGGCCTGGACTGAGCCGGCGGCAAAGCGCTGACCATCGCGCGGAACCGTCCAAGCCCGTGAACGGGCCCGGGCGGGGCGCAGCGGTTGGTATGTCCACCCAGGGGATCCACCAGCTTTACGCCTACCGGTGACTCTCGAGGCCCACTGTTATCGGAGGACGCCATGATCAGTTTTCCGGACCGCCACGGTGCCGATGTCGGCGACAGTCATCTCTGGCAGTTACCAACGGTCTCCGCGTCTGGAGTCACTGAACATGACCGCGGAGCCCGCGGCTGATCGGGGCGCTGTCTTCTGGAGGGTGTCAAGGTTACGGTATCCGCGTCATCGAAGGTGGCGGTAAGGGGGCGGAGATCACGTGTTAGAAGTGTTCGGACGCGGCGGAGGTGTTGAGCCATCGAGCGAGCGCGGTCGCGACCTCGGTGATGTCGTCGGTGCCCATCGTCCAACGCAAGGCGGTTCCTCCCTGTTCCTGAAAGGCGGCGCAGTTGTTCGTTGAGTCATCGATGAGCAGCGAATCAGGGAAAGTCATGCCATGCCGGCTCAGCCAGGGCCCGAAGAATTCGACGATACTTTCGCTCTTGAGGACCGCGACGTCGCTGGAACAGATCATGTCGTCACAGACGAAGGCCCACTCGGCGAACGTCGTCGGCCGGGGAACTGTCGGGTGCCGAGTCTCGCGCACCCGTCTGAAAGTGTCGGCGAAACAGTCCGCGTTGTCGGTGGACACGACGATCGAGGCATACGGCCTGATCTCGCGGAGCATCTCGAACAACGGAACGTTCACGCGCATGCGGGCGCAGTCGGCCAGTAGACGGCGATGGAGGAAGTCACCGCGGAATCGTCGGTCCATCTGGATGTTCATGCTCGCGATGACCTGGGTGGAGGACACCTGGCCCTTCATCCAGGCGTGGGCTCCATCGCCGGCGAAGATCTGGGCGAGTGTCTCTACCAGTCGCGAATGAAGCGGATGCCGGGTGTTGTCTCGGATGGACGCCCAGAAGGGGTCGCGGGAAAGCACACCATGCCAGTCAACGAATATCACTCGGTCGCGGCGTGACACTTCCTTCATCTCTTGGTCCTCCCGCGGGTGAGCACCGTGGCGACTTCAGTACTGAACGCCGTGCGCTTGGAACCGCGAGATGATCAGCTCCCGGAGTTCACGTTCTTGAGCGGCGATCGCGTGATGTCCGGTGCGTTCGGCGGCCGCGGCCCAGCGTTCGAGGACGTCGATCGTGAAGCGCCATTGGGCGATCGTGAGCTTGGGCTTCACGATTTCGTCCGGTGGCGGCCACGAACCGAAGCCTGGAGCGTCAGCTGCCCAGTGGAAGATTTGATCCAAGCCGGCCTGGCGGATTCCGCGCGCGAGATCGGCCCGCTGACGATCGCCGTTCACTGTCTCGACGCTGGCGTCATTGTCCATGGACGCGTCAATGAGCCCCCACTGACGGAGAGGCATCGCGATGATCAGGCCGGCACTCATATCGGCATGGTGCCGAGATCACGAAAGGTGGTCAAGGTGATCAGTGGGCCTTCGGTATGGCGGCGCCAAGGACAGGGCGGCGCAGGTGCTGTGAGTCGATCACGACATCGGTACTCTCGACCGGGGGAAGGCCCGGGCCGCCGGGATGGCGTCCTCGCTGCGGTCACCGGCCGCTGGGTTGGCGCCGACCTCACGAAGGTGTCGATTGAGTCTGCGAGATCCGCGCCATGCCATCGTCCAGGCAGGCCAGGTCGATGTCGATGAGGGACACCCCATCCACGGCGTAGACGAGGGGCGGCGATGAACTCATCGGCGCGCAAAGGATGCGTACGAGTGTGCGGTGCGAAGGACGGCAGGGGTGGAGGAGGAGAGTCAGGGCGTAGCTGGGGGCGACGATCAGAGCGCGACCTGTTGGGGAGCCTGCTGCGCGGATCTCGCGACTCTGTCGATGGGCCACTCGGGCGTGGCGACATCGAGGACCCATCCGTTGGCGGTGGAGCGGGTCGCCAAGGATGGCAGTGCCTAGCACCTCATCTCCGAAGATCTGCCTCTGGCCGCCCTCGCTGAAGGCTTTGTCACTGGTCCACGAGATCGAACACTCGTTCGGAAGGCCTGGTTGCCCTTATCGCGGGTGAGGGGCAGGTAGCCCATCTCGTCCAGAACCAGGACGCGTGGGCACAGGTAGATGCGCGGCTTGGAGACGAGCCAGCCGATGGCGCTGGCGGCTTTGGGCTGAGGGGACCATGTCGTGAAAGTGGACTTCCAAGGCGCGGGCCCGCAGGGGTTGTGGTGGACGGCTTTCCAGCGAAGGGCAGGACCGGCCTTTCATGCCCCGCGACGCTCTGTTCACTAGTGAACACCGCTGCCTGGAGTCGAGTCGCAGCACCAGACGATCAGGGGCGAGCCCGCGGGCGAGAAGCGGTGATCTCGTTGGCGTGCCGCGGCTCCTGACGTGGCCACCGTCTACGCCCAGGTGGCAGATCCGCCCGCGCGCCGATCGCGGGTGCGGGTCGAAGAGCGCGCCCACGCACTCCTCACCCACTTCGGTGGCTGCCGCGGCAGCGTCGAGCTGTCGCGCTGCGACAACTGGGCCGATGAGGTGGACCTGGTCGGCGAGCACGGCGGCATCACCATCATTGGCCACCAGGCTCGCATCGAGGTCAGCGAACACGTCGGCCTGACCCACACCATCGCCGCCGATGCCAACGACGACGCCAAGGCGGCGATGCCGCGCCACGACGCCCGCGCCCCGCACGACCCGGCCACCACCGTGGCCGAGGCTGAGATCGGGCTGGGCGCGGTGGCTCTGCTGGAGGCCGCCCACGCCAGCCTGCACCGCCTCGTTCCCGGTACCCGCCGTCGCGGCCGCCCACCCCACGCTAAAGGAGGCCTCATGACCCACCTGTCCCGGCCGCCGATCGACGACGAGGTGCGCGCCGCGATCCTGGCTCAGATGGAGGTCACCACCTCCATCTACCACCGATCCGGGATCATCGCCCGCGTCGAGGACACCCTCGCCGCCCGCCACCACGCCCGGCAGGCCCTGCTCACCTCCTCCGGCGCCGCCGCCCTGCACACGGCCTACTACGCCCTCGACCGCAGCCCGGCAGACGAGGCGAGGGCGCGGGACTACACCCTCTTCACCACCGCCACCCCGCCGCCGCAGCTCGGCGTGGTCCCGGTACTGGCCGACGTCACCCCCGACGGCGCCCTCGATCTGGAGCGCGCCGCCGACCTGGTCCACCCCGGCCACTCGCGCGGTGGTCATCACCCACATGGGGGCCACCCGCAATCCACGCACGCCGCACGGAGCTGGTGCGACGAGCGCGGCCTAGCCCTGATCGAGGACCGCTCACACGCCCACGGCGCGATGCGAGAGCGTCTATCCGTCGGCGAACTCGCCGACGCCGCCCGCTGGAGCCTGCAGGGCAACAAGACCATCACCGCTGGCGAGGGCGGCATCCTCACCACGCCGCACCGCGACCTCTATGAACGGGCGACCCTGCTCGCGCACTACAACAAGCGCGCCCTGGCAGAGATCCGCCCCGACGTGGAGCTGTATCGCGACGCCGAGGCCGGGCTCGGCCTCAAGTACCGCGCCCACCCGCTCGGATTGGCCATGGCCGCGGTCTACCTCAAACGCCTTGATGACTGGCTGGCCGACCGCCAGCATCACGCCCTGCCGCTGGAGGAGATCCTGGCCGGCCAGCCTGGCGTCGCCATTCTCACCCCGACCGGCCCTCGCCCCACCGCCACTTTCTACGCCTTCGTCTTCATCATCGACCCCGCCCGCGCCGGTTTCACCCGCGACGACCTGCTCCAGGCCCTCGCCCTCGCACGGTGCCAGGCATTGGAGACGTGCGATGCGATGCGGCCTCTGCACACCTACCCGGCCTTCACCACGCCGCTGTCGCCGGTCACCACGTACGAGACGACCAACCTCCAAACCGGCTTCCCCATCGAGCGACCACCTGGCCGCCTGCGCCGTACGCGTGACCCTCCCCGTCAGCGACGACGACGTCGGCCGCGCCCACACCGCGACCATCACCAACGCTCTCAACAACGCCCTGACCGGCCTGGCCAGCAATAGGCTGGCCAGGTGACCCACCTGCAGCAGCTCATCGACGACGCCGACCGCGACCGGATCGACAAACTCGTGGTCGGCGCCGTCGTGCACTTCGGCGGCCAGGTCCTCATCCTGCGCCGCGCCACCAACGACTTCATGGGCGGCATCGAAGAACTCCCCTCCGGCGGCGTCGAACCCGGCGAGGACCTCCTGCAGGCGCTCAGACGCGAGCTGGCCGAGGAGATCGGCTGGCGCCACCCGCTGACCATCGAGCCCGGCTTCGCCGCCAGCTTCGATTACACCAGCGGCTCCGGCCGCGCCGCCCGCCAGCTCACCTTCGCCGTCCCCGCCCCCGACCGTGCCATCACCCTGTCCGGCGAGCACACCGCCTGCCGCTGGATCGACCCCGCCGCCGCGCACGACAGCGACCTGACCCCCGAGTCGGCGCAGACCATCCACGCCTGGCTCCGATACACCCCCGGAAGCGGCGGCGGCCCCGTTCGCGCGAACTTCTGAGAACGACGCCTTCTCGGAAGTACACTCCGGTGGTGATCTCCGAGAACCCGGTCCAGGACGGATCACAACCCCCCGGAACAACTTCCGAGAACACGGGGCCGTCGGCGGACGCGGCTCAGCCGAAGCGGCACAGCGCCCGCCCCACCCCGCTGTCCACCGCCTACCAGCAGACGCTCACCGACTACAGCGCCGCGCTGGAGCGGGTGCCGCTGGCCGCCGACACCCGCCGCACCTACACCTCGCGCGTGCGCGTGTACCTGGCCTGGCTCGCCGAGCGGCCCGCCACCGTGAACGGCGATCCGCGCACCGATCGCCGCGCCCGGGACTGGGCGGTACGTGACTACCGCCCCTGCCCGCCGCGCGAGGCCGACTCCAAACGCTCGGTGCGCTACGTCAACAACGCCCTGACCGCGCTGGACGACCTCCACGTCCGGCGTGGCCTGGGCAAGGCCAACATCGGCCGCGAAGACACCCCCAAGACCGCGCCCAAGGCGATGAACGCCCCGGCCCAGATCCGTTGGCCGCGCGCCATCGACGGCTGGCCGCACCCCCGCGACCGCGCCCTGCCCCGGCTGCCCTTCCACGCCGGGCCGCGCATCGGCGACGCCGTCGCCCTGAACGTACCCGACGCGCGCCTCTCAGCCCGCAAGAGCGTGCTGATCGTCTACGGCAAGGGCGGCAAGATCCGCCAGGTGCCCATTCACCCCCAGCCGCACCGGCACCTGACCCACTGGCTGGACGCGCGCCGCTCCTGGCCCGGCGCCGCCACCCAGCGGGCACTGTTCCTCAACCGACGCGGCGCACGCCTGTCGGCCCGCGCCGCCTCAGACGTCTTCACCGCGATCGCCAACGCCGCCTGGCTGGAAGACCCGACCACCGCCCACGTCGGCCGGCATACCTTCGTGACCCAGCTGATCCGCGGCGGTGAGGACCTCGTCACTGTCGCGGAGATGGCCGCCCACGCCCGCCTGGACACGCTGCGCGTCTACAGCCAGCCCACCGAGGAGGACAAACAGCACGCCCCGCGCCACCTCACCGTAGACCGCTGACCGGCAAGGATTTCGCCGATGACCGACCCGCACGCCCCCGCCGAGCCGCTGGCCGCCCGCCTGACGGCGCTCGCCGCCGACATCAGCGCCGCCACCGAGCCAGGCGACCAGCCCGCTCCGGTCACCCTCGCGCATGCCTGCCGCGGCTTCGTGCTCGCCGGCTTTGTCAGTGGCCTGCTGGACCAGTACGCGATCCCGCGCCGCGACGCCTTCGCCGTCAGCGACGACTACTGCGAGCGCACCGTCACCCTGCTGACCGAGGTGCTCGGCGAGCAACTGCGGCACCGCTACGCCCAGGGCACCCGGCGCGCCGACCTGGCCGCCCTGCTGCGCAACGGCGAAGGGGAGCTGCTCGACGCCAGCCCCGACGACGTCGACCGCATCGCCGCGGCGATGATCGCGCTCGCGGCGGTCCTGCGGGACGCGCTCGCCCCACTGCCGAACAACGAAAGCCTGACGCCGACCATACGGCGAGCCGCCCGGATGGCCGCCGACACCGCCCGCATCCTGCACGCGCACTACGGCGGCGACTCCGGCGGCTGGTAGCCCCTCAACAACTCACTCTCGTCCGCCGCACGACCCGCCGTCCCCATCCGACGCAAGCTGACCATGGAAAACGACGACCACGCCACCGCCCAGGCGCCCGCATCACTGGCCCAGCTCACGCCGCACTCCACCACCCCGCCCCGCCCGGACGGCTGGCCCAACTGGCTGAGCCGCCACCCCAGGCCCCAGGCCGACCGCGACAAGATCCGCGAGGTGCTTCAACTACACGTCCACCAGATAGCCGACGGGCCATGCCCGATCGTGTGCGACAAGGGATTCGCCGGAGCCGGCATCGAGAAGGCCGCCGCCGATCTCGGCCATCTCCTGATCCGGCCGGCCCGCGAAGACGAGCCCGCACCTGCCCTGCCATTTCCCGGCTGGCCGCGTCAGCGCGTCGAGGCGATCATCTGGACCCTGAAGAACCAGCTCGGCCTCGAACGCCACAACGCCCGCCACCCAGACGGCCTCTGGGCACGCATCAGCCAACGCATCCTCGCCCTCAACGCCGCTATCTGGCACAACTGGAACACCGGCGCACCCGTGAAACGGTCCCTGACCGCCTACGACTCTTAATCCGGTTGTCAAGCGGCAGCGCGGGCGAGAGGAGGCGTGGGCTGGTAGGTGCGGTTGTCGCGCAGGAGTGCCCAGAGAACGTTGACGCGACGGCGGGCGAGGGCGAGGACGGCTTGAACGTGACGTTTGCCTTCGGCGCGTTCGCGGTCATAGAAGCGTCGGGACTCAGGGCAGGACTGGATGCTGAGCAGCGCGGATGTGTAAAAGACGCGCCGCGGGGCCCGGTTGTTTCGCTGGGACCGGTGCGGATTGCCGCTGACGCGGCCGCAATCGCGGGGCCGCGGGGTGACGCCGGCGAGGCTGGCGAGTTGGTCGGCGCTGGTGAAGCGGCTCATCTTGCCGGTGGCGGCGATGAACTCGGCGCCGAGCGGGACGCCGATGCCGGGCACGCCGCGGATTATCTCGGCGGACGGATGGCGGCCGAACCGGTCCTCGAGGAGAGCGTCGAGGTCGTTGAGCTGCTTGTTGAGAGTGATCAGCTCCTGGGCGAGCTGGGCGGCCAGCGGCGCGGCCGTCCGCTCGGCGGGCAAGGTGGCGTGCTGAGACCGCGCGGCCGCGACGACCTTGCCAGCCAGCGCGGCAGCGTCGCGGACCTTACGGGCTTTGAGCCAGACGGTGAGGCCGTCGACGCCGATCGCGCGTAGCTCAGCCGGGGTCTGGAAGCCGGTCAGCAAGGTCAGCGGACCCTTGGTGGTCAAGTCCAGGACGCGCCGCGGGGCGGGGCGGATAGTCGGCGACTGATCGTGCGGCCGGTTGACCGCCCGGGTGCGGTCAGCGGCCAAATCCTTGCGTCGAGCCACCAGCGTTCGCGGCTGGACGACCACGTCATCGTCGCCGTCCAGGACGGTCGGATCGCGGCGCGTCCGAGCCTGATCAGCGATGATCAAGGCGTCCTTGGCGTCGGTCTTGTCCGCCCCGCGGTAGCCTTCGGCCGCCCGGTTGACCACGATGCCCGGCACGTAGACGACCTGCTGACCATGATCGATCAGCAACGTCGACAGCGGCACCGACTCGCTGCTGTGCGGATCGATCGCCCAGGTCACGTCCTCGGCCAGGCCCAGGACGTCCCCGATCGTCGCCAACGGTGTGGCTTCGTCGTTGGCAACGCGACGGGAGAACACCCGCGTGCCGTCTCCGTCGACCACCGCCACGTGATGGTGTTCCCCGCCGATGTCCACCCCGGCCCACGCTCGCCTCGACTTAAGCCTCTCCCCAGCAGATCCCTTGTCCAGCCCGCGGACGACCTCGCCGTCAGGTCCCTACTCAGCGATCAGATCGCGACTCTTAATCAGAGGCCGGGTCCGGCATGAGGGGGTGAGCGGCGAGTCGTAGGGAGCCACGGGAACGGCAGACCACTGAAAGCCACACTCACCCCTCCGGGGCATCTGAACGCTACGAGCCCAGATGTCACAACGGTAGGGACCACGGACCTACATTCACATCAGCGATCTAGTGGAGGTCCAGCGCGTGATCGGGACGAACTTCCTGCCGTCGAGGGTGCTGCGGCCGACGGACAGGCAGACCATCGAGCGGGCCTTCGGCGCGTTCCGATCGCTGCTGTTCGGGCGGCTACTCGGTTACACCGGCGTCGATGTCGCCGACCGCGGATCTGATAGGAGACGCGGTGCTGACCGTCGAGCGGATGGAACACGAGATCGCCACCTGGATTGTGAATGTCTGGCAGAACCGCGAACTCGGAGGTCACGCCCCCGCGCGGGGTCCTGGGCAGGCAGGCGCGAGCCTATGTGATGGGACTGCTGGCACCGATCGAGCGGAAAAGCAGCTGGCAGCTGGCCGGAGGCGGCCGGGGATGCGGCTCCGGATCGGATGCGGCGCCTGTTGAACAGCGCCCACTGGAACCCTCGCGAGGTGCGCGCCGACCTGCGCGGATGCGTGATGGAGCGCTCGGCCGCCGCGACGGCGTACTGACCGTGGATGAGATCGGGTTCCCGAAGAAGGGCGACAAGTCGGCTGGCGTCCAGCGCCAGTGCCGACGCGCCGTCGTACAGGGTCCCTAACGGTCCCAGCCGCCGTCCGGCGCTCCCCTCAGCCGGCGGAGATTCGTCGGCCGGTCCGACTTCGGCAATCACCGGAAAATCGAGCCCCCAGAATGCCCGCTGAGAGACTTTTATCGCCGACTCGTAGCCAGGACCCTCGAAACCCCCTTCGACCAGCTGCGTGAATTACAGCCCCGTATGGACGTTTCTTGGCCTGATGGCGGATTCCCAGCACGAACACGGGACGTTCTGGCACGTGGCAGGTCAGCAGCGCAGAGGTGGTCTGCCCCGTCGGTGACATGACCTCGTTCGAGGTGCGTCGGGCCGAGCTGGTGCGCCGGTTCACCCGGCGGACAGGGCCACGGCATCGGCCCGGGCTGGCCTTTGTGGTCAGTATGGGGCCGCAGGTGGGTTCAGAGTCTGGAGGAGGCCAAGCGCCTGCTGGCGCTGGACTTCCTGGGCGGGATCACCACGCTGTTGTGTTAGCCGTTCTGGCTGCGCTTCGACCAGGCGGAAGAACCAAGAGCGGAAGGCCTCGCCGTCGGCTGGCGGCCACACCAGAGTCAGCCGGCGCGGCGGCGGCCGGTCCGGTTGCCGCTCCCCGAGGTCGGCGTCGGGCCGGATCATGCGGTGCTCGCGTCCTGGCCGGAAGCGGGCGCGGTCCTCTTGGTGCGGGGCCGGGCAGTGGCTTGACGGCGGGCTGTGGTCTTGGCGTAGTCGGTCTCGTCGTGGTGGCTGAGCACCACGCTTTCCAGGATGTGGCGGGTGAGCGTTTCGATGCCGGTGTCCATCGCCGTGTGTGCCGCCTCCTTGAACGGCATGGCCAGCGAGCCGATGTAGCCGGAGGTGTGTTCGTGCAGGTAGCGCCGGTGGTGCAGGGTCAGGTCGTCGGCCGGGTGATCGAGCGGGATCAGGTTGATCTCGAAGTGGCGCACCAGCGACATCCAGGTGCGCTGCTGCTCACGGGTGATGATCGTAAGCGGGGCCAGGTCTGTACATCCAGCCCTAACGCCTCGGCGATCGTCCAGGGCGGGGGGGTCCGTTCCGCAGGGCCATCCGATCGGCCCACGACGTGAAGGACTCGCCGTACGCCGGTGCCACGACCAGCGTCAGCCGCCGGGGCCAGAGCGTCATCATCTCCCGGGCCGAACCTCCTGCGATACACGTGCCTACTGACATCTCCAATGGCCTACTGCCATCTCTACTGACATCCCTGGCGCCGTACTGACATCTGCAAGCGCCTCAGACACTCTGGGAGTCTCAACTGTCAGCGCGTCCCACAATGATCACAGACGTCAATACACTATTGACATGCCTAAGCGCGCAGAACCTCAAGTCAGCAAATCCGCAGGTCAGAGGGCTCTTGAAGAAATAGTAGAGCGTCGGCGGAGCGTGCGTGATCCCGATCTGGACGTGTTGCTGCATGAGATTCCGGCGGAGCAGCCGGTTGCGGTGATTCGGCATGTCCTGACTTGTCGGAGAGTGCCGGACTGGGTGATCTCGAACGACGTCATCGACGCCCTATGGGTGCTGGCCTACATCCGCCGGTACACGCCGCATGTCCCTGACGAGGCTGATCGGCTCGAACACGACCTGCTCGAGCTGGGATGCGCGAAGCAGATCGCGATGATCAGGATGGCGCCTCCGCTGAACGTCCGTACGAGGCAGGCGGTGGAGAACCGGATCCTCCGGCACCGCGCGGCCAAACTGGGCCTGGCGAGGAGCGAAAGGGAAGAGCGCGCCCACCGGCTCTCGACCGTCAGCCCTCAGCTCACATCCGCTGAAGCGAAGTGGTACGACCGTCATGCCCTGCCTCTGTGGGAGACCGCGTCGGAACTCGTTGGCTTCCGTGCCCGGTACGACCATCTCATCGATGATGAGCTCGCGGAGAGCCTCATCGGGTTGCGTCGCGCGGTACGCGAGATGGAGTGGCCACTGACTCCCGCGCGCTTCCCCACCCTCCGTGAGATCGGATGGTGGGCTCAGGAGATCGTGGACGCGCTCGACGACGAACGGTACGCCAGCTTCCGTCAGCAGATCGGCGACGTACTCCCGCGCTTGGCCCAACTCGCCAAGCAACAACACGAGGCTCGGTTCGGCGCCATGTGAGTCACACGCTCGGTAGTACTCCAGAGTGATTTCGTGATGTCGAAGCCACCGTCTCCAGTAGTGGCTGACTCGGGCGCGGGTCAGGTGGTGGCGCCGGCGTTGTGACCAGGACAGCGCCTACGTGAGCGGCCGGGGTGACCGTCGCGGTCAGGTGTGCCAGCAGGCGGCGGATCTCGGCTGGCGTGAGGGAAGCAGGCCGCTCGTGCCTTTAGATTGCCACATCACCTTGGCCACGCTCGCCCACGCCTACCTTGCCCGTCACCCGCCGCGAACGACCAGCGCTGGCAGCTGGTCCGGCGCAGCCCCCAACGCCAAAGGCGAACTCGAACTGGCCTGTGCCATACCCCTGTCGGCACCACCGAAGACCTCATCACGATCGCCGGCACCCGCTGGGCGATCGAGGAATGCTTCCACAGCGCCAAGAACGAGACCGGCCTGGACCGGACCAAGTCCGGCGCTACGAGGCCTGGGCAGGTAACCGGGCTCGGCCTCGAAGCGCACATCGGCCAGCGCCCAGTCATGCAGTCGCTCTCCCTGGGCGCCGCCTCGGACGGCGCCTCGGACGGCGCCTGGGCGGTCAGGGTAATGACGCGGATATCTCCGCCCACCCCATGGCCTCGGTCTGGTTCTTGGGCACCGCGACCACATAGCTCATGTGGTGTTCTTCCAGGAAGTGCCGACACGTGACTCCATGCCGTGGGCCTTATCGGCCGTCACCCCGGCAGGCGTGCGATCCGTGACTTTGCCAGATACAACTCGGCGTCGATCAGTGCCCTGCCCAGCGGGGAGGCGTAGACCAGGAACACGCGCATCTGGTCGTTGTACACCCGACCCGTCGAACCGGAGTACTGACGCCGCACGCCGGTCGATTCAGGAAGCCGGTGTCGTCCACGATCAGCACGTCATCACGAGGGCCGTGATGGTTCGTCATGTATCCGCGTAGGTCAGCTCGCACGTGATGGGGATCTCAGCGGGCGCTGTTCAACAGGCGCAGCATCCCATGGGGAGCCGCGTCCTCAGCCGCTTCCGCCAACTGCCAGCCGGTTCTTACGCTCGATCGGTGCCAGCGGTCCCATGTCGTCCTGGCTGCGCGTCGCTGGCATCCAGTCGCCTCTCCTCCTGCGAGAAGGGCGCCCCCTGCGAAGGGAACCATCAAGCAATCACCTCTCTAGATGGCCGTGCCCTCTGCCCGGGAGTAGCTTGATCGTCGAGAGGCCACCTTCATCGCGGTAGGTCCAGAGGCTCCGGCGTTGGCGCGCCTCGCGAGGGTGGGTTCTGCAGGTATCGACCAGGTTGACCATATACATCGGCGGGTCTTGCGAGAGAGGCCAGGCCCGTATGCCACGAGGTATCCGAGAGCCTGTCCTTTGGTCGCCCGCGTTAGCTTTGGGGCCGCAGAGTGTCGCGGGGGGTCCATGGGGTCCCTGATGCTACTTACTCGAGGCCCTTCGCTCCCCTACGGGGCCTGTGGATCTTGCTGCCGACTCGGATAGCCCCTGTACGGCCCTAGAAGGCACCTCAGAGCGGCGTACCCCCTTTCGGGTACCGCCTATCCGACCCTGTCGCGTTCGGCCCTTAGGCGCGTTTCGGCAGGTCAAATGCCGTTACTCGGCGGTAGTTTTGGTGGACGGTAGGGCGTCGGCGCCCAGAGGGGGAGTTTAGGACTACACGGCCCCCGAAGCGCGTCCGAGCACTCCCCTGACGTGTGCGATGCCTCGTGTGGACAGCTGTTGACACTGTCTCGATTCGATGACATCGAGACTCAAAAGTGGCCCTGACCTGCGGTTTCACAAACGCACTTACAGCAACACACACATCGTGCCCACAGATGGCAACTTCAACGGGACTGGGTCACGAGATACATGTGATGAATGCCGAGTGTTTGATGACCCTGCGCATTGCCGCCTATCGCGTTTGACATGCGCGAAGCATCAGTAGGAGAGCCACTCGCTCTGAGGAGATCGAACGGGCGCTACGACGTCAGCAGCTACAGACTCGTTCACTTGTTCGGCACTTCATAAGCTTTCTGTCACAGAACCGCGCTTCATGTGGTTCTCTCCCGCAAGGGCGGCGCCGGTTATGGTACGACAGGGGCTGCGGATCATTCCCACGGCACCGAAACACGAAAGGCTACGTGACATGTCACAGCCATCAAGTGCGCCCGAGCTGGCACTAACCTCTACAGCTTGGGCGCGTGAGGGGCTAGAGCAGCGAGAGAACCGTAAGCAGCAGGACATCAAGAACGGAGACGCGCGGATCAAGGTCATCGCGTTCGCTAACGGCAAGGGAGGCGTGGGTAAGTCCTCAATGGCAGCCGCGTTCGCCGCAGCCGCCGCGCGCGCTGGGCTACGCACCCTGCTGATCGAGCTGGACCAGCAGGGGAACAACGCCGAAGACCTAGGCTTCGTCGCTGACAGGCAACTTGCGGACGACGGTGCGGCCCAGGCGCGAATGATCCTTGAAGGCGCTAAGCTCCAGCCGACCGGCACGCCGCGCAAGAACCTGGACGTTCTACCTGGCGGAGAACTTCTGGAGAGCGTTGCGGAGGAGTTTTACTGCCAGCGGCGACTCTCGCGACACAGCGGGGATCATTCCTGGGTTGGGATGTACGCCGCGGCTATCGAGCAGGTCTACGAGGACTATGACCTCATTGTCCTCGACGTCGCCCCTGGCTCCAAAGTTCTGCAGTTGCAGGCTCTCGTAGCCGCCGACGTGGTAATCATCCCTTCAAAGTCTGACCCTTCATCACGCAAGGGCTTGCGTCTCGTGGCAAGACGCTTCCGGGAGGCTCGCGAGCACAACCCGGACCTCGCCCTGCTGGGCGTAGTTCTGTTCGCCACGAACAGCTCAGCGACCCGTGTCAAGCAAGGTATCCGGGACCAACTGCAGGAGGACTTGGCCGGCAACGCACCCGTCTTCGGGACGGCGATTCGCCACGTTGAAGCCGTTGCTGTCAGATGTCGTACTTTGGGCATGGTGCCCGAGGAACTGGCGGCTGCGCTGGATGTTGAGCCGTCCCTTCAGAAGAGCGCCGCGCAACTGGCCCAGGACTACCGCAGTCTCACCATGGAGATCCTCACAGCCATCAACGAGGTGCGGGAGGCACTCAACGCTGCCGATGAGCCGGATGATGTGGAGGCAACAGCATGAGCGCCCCTGTAGACAGGGACCCGCTGCCTCAGGCTGATGAGCTGAGCGCCTTCGCCTCGGCTCTGGGACCCAGACGGGCGCGTCGCGGTCAGAGGACTGCGAGCACCCCTTCTCCTGAGCAGCGAGCTGACAGCGACAAGGCGCCAGCGGACGAGTCGATATCGCATGGGCCGTCAACGGCAGCCGAAGCAAGGGCGACCTCCATGGCCGCAGCGTCGCCGACGCATTCCTCACCCCCCGCTCCGTCCAAGTCAGGCTCCACGCCAAACAATGACGGGTCATCCGCATCCGAGACCCGTACCACAGGAATACCGGTCGATGACGCCGATGCGTCCGTGGCAAAAACCCCTACCTCCAAAGAGAGAGATCTTCAGCAACCGAAGCACCGGGAGGGGAGTGATAGGTCTACTGAGCCATCACCGAGCTCAGAGGAGACAGTTCTAGCACCAGAGCACGGCAAGACAACTGATGCCCCGGCGGCGCCTGCCACGCTCCCCACCGTCTCAGCGACCATGGAGGCGGGCCCGAGGATCGGCTCTTCGGAATCGGAGCCAGCCGCGGCGGCACCTAACACACCGACTTCCGCTGACCAGGCCGCAGGGATGGCACGCGACCCTGAGCGGCCTACGCGTCGGGTGCAACCTGGCACTGAGGAGCCGCTCGATGGAAGCATCGCAGGGGCGGTATCTACTCGGCGGCGCCGTTCTCCCGTCGGAGCGGCCTCTGGCTACTTTCAACCGCGCCCGGCTGAACTTCCCGCTCCCATCAAGACGCTCCTCGCGCAGCTGCCGCCCAACTACGTGAGTCTTTATCAAAGCTTCAGCGACGCGGCCAATCCATCGGTGGACAACGTTGGCCGAAATGTGCGCCTCAGCGCAGGGCTCGCAGCGCGGCTGAACCAGCAAGCCGTGGCGGACAGGAGACGGTTGGCGGCCGGTCGGCGGCGGCCTCCTCTAGCTCCCAGTCACTACATCGATGCCGCCTTGCGACAAGCTCGTCGACAGCCCCTCGAGGTGCTCGTCGAGATGGGGCACAGCTTCAGAATTCGCACCTCACACGAGGATCTGCCGAGGTCCAACACGTTCAATCTCACATCGGAAGTGAATGCATGGGTGGAAGATCTGAAGGACGACCTGTCCCTGGATCTCGCGCATAGAGGCATGCTCGGGCACGTCATCAACGCGTGCATCGAGGCGTTTCTTGACGGATTGGAGCATGAGGCAGCGGTCTCATCCTGATCACGGCGCGGATGAGCGACGGGCAGGGGGCCTCAACGTTGGAGGCCCCCTGCCGGCTGACGTGGTCGATGGCCGCGGCCGCGATGCGGATCATGTGGTGTCACTGGCTTCGGGGAGGTACTGGGCGACCCAGTTCCTGGCAGCTCTTGTCACGGGCAGCGGCGGCGCGCGCATGATCAGGATCGTCCGAAGCACGGCTCGGTGACGTTGCCGCGCCGAGGGAAGGTACCGGCTTCGATGAGGAAGCCGTCACAGCGGCCCGGTGTTGGAGTACCTCCAGGCTGGGAGGGATCTTCTCAGATTCATGGTCCGCTGCGGCAGAGACCGGTTCCGGCAGAACCAATTCCTCTGTCGGCGCGCTGGGATCACCCAGTGATGACCCCGCGGGTGCCGGTTCCGCCGGAACCGGAATCGAACCCTCGGCAGCGCTGTCCCTGACGCCCTTCGTCTCGTCCACGCCGACCGCGCCACCGAGACCCAGCAGGAGGCGGCGCGCGGCTTCCTTGGCGTTGAGTCCTTCCTTCCGCGTGATCTGCCAGGCCGGTGCGACGAGCTCGGCCTGATCACCCGAGGCGGAAAAGAGAAGTGCCGTGTCAACCCCGAGCGCCTTGAAGACAATCAGCTGCTGAGTAATGGCAGGCAGCTTCAACAGCTTGACGCGCTTGACGATGTGCGACTTGCTCCGGCCGAGACGGGTAGCGATGTCCTGGCAGCGGTAGCCGCCCTCGTCCCTCATTCGGCGATAGCCTTCGACCGGTCCTCGCCGTTCCAGGCCAGGACGCGCAGCAGGCCAGCGGCTGAGGTCCGCACGACGTCGGCCGCCAGCATGATCGGCCTGGGCGGCCAGCGGTCCGCGAGCGAGCCGCCGTGCAGCCGGAAGACGCCGTAGACCGGCAGCATCGTCCCGAGGGCTGCGGTGCCGTGCCGCAGAGCATGATCCCCACAGGGTGCCCTCACACGGCGACGACGAAGAACTGGCGTCCGAAACCCGAGAATCGCCGACCGGTGATGAGTAACACCAGAAGGGCGGCACCGAAGCACGGCGCCGCGCGATGGCGTGGTCGGGAGGGGCAGGGTATTTCGACGAATGGCTCACGTCATGCAGGGCGTTCTACACCGTTGTAGGGCCGTTACACGGAGGCCCGTGAAACTGACGTTGCCCATCAATACTGGGTGATCGCTTGCTCGCCGTTCGTCGGTGTGAATTACTGTCGCTCGATCCCAAAGGCCGATAGCGTGACCGCCTGGACTCCTTGGCGCGTCGGCTGGTACGTCAAGCAGAGGTGATCTCGACATGGTGATCCGACAGGTGGCGTCCCTCGTAGGTTCCTGCTGCCTTCTCGCCCTGGCGGCGGCCTGCGCAGTTTCGCCTCCGACCGGTCCGGCGTCGGGGCGGTCAGACGCCACCCCGCCGACCCCCCACACCGCGACCCCGGCGGCCACGCCATCGCCCGGACACATGACCTTGCGCATGCCGGCCATGGAGGCGGGCACCACCACCGTCCTCAAGGCGGGGCCGAGGAAGGGGTCCATGGTCGTGGGGGACATCCCCTCCGGCAAGGACGAGCTGTGGGTCCTGTTCCGCTGCCGAGGACAGGGCAAGGCGGAGATCATCCTGGAGCCAGGCATCGACATGCCCTTCACCTGCCTCGACGACGTGATCAGCCCCATCATGAACCGCCTCGACCTGGGCCGGAGGAAGACCCTGACCGTACGAGTCCAGGCCCCGGACTCGGTCGAGTGGGCCCTGCGCGTGACTCGCTGAGGAGGGTGGTCACGGCCGTGGCGAGGTGCGGCCCACCGGGTGAGAGATGTACGTCCACACCTGGCCGATCGGCGAGGCCGAGCAGGGACGCGTGCCTTTCCGCCTCGGCGACAAGGCCCGTTCTGGGCTTAGCCGGGCCTTGGCCGCCGCGGTGTACTCCCGCACGGCACAGACCCACGAAACGCTCGATGGCCGCCGTGTCGTGCCAGCAGTATGTCGCCGCAACGACACGCCCCGCCGGCCCTCACGGTCGGAATGTCACCCTCCATTGTCGGCGATCTCGGAATTGAGCCACTAAACCGTGATCACCTCCAGGTAATTGAGCCACGGTGAGGATCACGGAATAGGGTCAGGTCAAGGCGGCTTTCTCCGTTCCCGGTGCCGGAGGGTACTGCTCGCGAACGTCTGCCTCCAGGGCGCTTCGCGTCGCTTTGCGATGGGCCTTCGGCCCACCCTGGCCCCAGCCGCCCGCGAGCAGGCGGAAGAGCACTTGTCGGGAACGGGGAAGGAAGTGGCTCAATTGGCGGATCGCTGACACCATCTGGTGGCCGTTGCCGAGGCGCATCTCCAGCACGGCTATCCCAACCACTTTCGAACCACGGCCTGAGGTAGACATCCCGAGCTTGTCGCACTCCCAAGACCTCCTCATCAGCACCCGCAAGTGGTGCCGCGGCTACATCGGTTCTCGGGCATCACCTCGATGAGGCGACATCTCTGTGTACCAGCGGACGATCGGCTGCAGGTAGTCCGCGTGTGGGCTGTCCAGGTCCGCGAGTTCGGCCGGCGCGCGTACCAGGGCCATCCGGTCCCAGCTTAGGGGGACACTCTAGGGTCCGCCCGGCGGCAGTCACGGCCTCAAACGCTCACCCAGCACCGCCGCCGGTCGCGGCGGGGCGAGAAGGTCAGGCCGGCGCTCCGGTTCTCGCTGCGGGTAGCGCCCCCAGACGTAGTCCCTCGGCAGCGAGTTCGACACCGGTCTCCACAACCAGTTCTCGCACGGCATGGCCACGCATGGCGGCTTCGTTGAGTCCCTCATGGCGCTCAGGAGGCTCCGCCCTCAGGGCCCGATGGAACACACGGAACCATGACCATCGCCGACTGGCGGCAGGTCATCACGCGGACCCGGGATCCTGGTGCGACCATGGGCCGGTCCATCGAGGGGCGAGCCGTCGCTTCACTCGGCGTTGACCGAACTCGTGCGGCACGCGCTCGACAGCGAGATGAACGTCGAGATCTACACCAATCTCCTCCACGCCACACCGGCGATGTGGGAGACCTTCCGCCTGCCGGACGTCCGGATCGCGACTTCCCATTACCCGGACCGGACTGACGAACACGAGGCGATCACCAAACGTCCCTCCCACAAGGTCATCGCAAAGAACATCGTCCGTGCTTGTGAGTCGGCCTTCCACTTCCCGTGGGTGTGATCGGCGTACTCGAAGGGCAGCGCAGTCAGCGGAAGCAATCGCGGTTCTCGAAGATCTCGGGACGACGATGTCGGCTACGACGACATTCGGGAGGTCGGACGCTGCGTTCCGGAGAACGGGCCGGGCCTCGATCAGTTCTGTGGCAGGTCGGAAATCATCAGATCGCCATCTCGCCCACAGGCAAGGTGTGGCCGTGCGAACTCCCCTGGTTGCACCCGATCGGCAACATTTGGCAGCCTCTGGCCAATATCCGCACGAGCCAGCAGCTCGGGGAGATCACGCGCCGGCTGCGGAAAGCCTTCGAGGTAGGAGGCAATGCGGGCCTGATGAAGGCGATTCAAGGTGCGGCCCGTCATGTAGCCCGGCCTGCTCACCGCAGTCCAGACCCTCTGCGGGCCGCGTCCGGACGGTAGCCCCTCCTACGGGTCATGTGGGCCGGACAAGCGGCTGTGCGAATCTAGCAGGAGCAGTAAGCCAATCAGTGCCGTCCTACCAGGCAGGAAAAGTCTGCGTGACCAGCGAACATCATGAGTCGAGCGGTCAGCGCGCGTTCCTGCGTCGTGTGCTCCGTGAGGGGGCGACGGGGTTCGGCGTAACCCTCACCGGTGATGTGGTGTTCGGCTGGCGCGACCGCACCATTGGATCGGCCGCCACCTCCAGCGGCGGCCGATTCTGGTTGCGTGCCACAGCTGAGCATCAAGACTGGACTCAGTGTGAGGCATGGACGGGCAACCTCGACGCGGCCGACATCCAGGGCTTGCCGAAGCCGGAAGTCCTCGCGCGCATGGAGTGGGACGAACCGCCGGTCGGCATCTACGCCGAACTGATGACCTACGTTCCAGATAAGCCCTGCTCTGCTACGTCTGAGCTGCTACAGCCCTTCTCCGCTCCCGGCACGTGGTGGGCAGATCTGCGGACGGCGCTGGACAGGTTGGCCGCGCACCCTACCAACCGGGGCGAACACGCCCCGGACACTGTTGTGGGCAGGCTTGAAGACTTGTACGCGCGCCGCTTGGATCTGCCGAGCCCGACCTTGCGCACCGAGCACACTGATCTGCACTGGGCCAATCTAACCAGCCCACGATTGTGGATCTTGGATTGGGAGTACTGGGGGACCGCCCCGGCTGGGTACGGTGCGGCATTGCTCTACTGTCACTCGCTCCTCGTGCCGGAAACAGCCGACAAGGTGCACAAGGTGTTCGCCGACCTGCTGGACACGCCCACCGGTCTTGTCGCTCAGCTCAGCGCCGCAGCTCACATCCTCAGTCGTGGCTATCGTGTGGATGACTACGGTGAACTGCGACGCCCTGTGCGGGCTCACGCGCATCGGCTCCTGGACGAGGCGGAGAGGAGGTAATGGTGCTGTTGACGCGGCTTACGGCTTCACGCCTGCCGGGCGGCTGGTCTGGCGGCCTGCCTCCGGTGCGCTACCTCGTCGAGCATGGGCTGACCTTCACTCGTCCGGTTACCTTCCTGGTGGGCGAGAACGGGTCAGGGAAGTCAACGGTGGTCGAGGCCATTGCCGATGTGTGCCGCATCAACTCTGAAGGCGGTAAGGCGGGGACGAAGTACTCCTCGACGAGTGACCTCACACCGCTCGGGGAGGTCCTTGATGCCGAACTCACGTCCACGGGATTGCGGCTGCTGCACGGCTCTCGCCCCAAGCGACGCGGATTCTTCTTCCGCGCCGAGACACTGTTCAACCTTGGGCAGAGCGTGTCAGGTATGCATGGCTTCTGGGAAGACGACCTCGCGGAGCAGTCCCATGGTGAAGGGTTCTTCACTGTGCTCGAACGTATGGTGCTGGGACCGGGGCTGTATCTGATGGATGAGCCTGAAGCGGCCCTGTCGTTCCAGTCGTGCCTACGCTTGGTCGCGCTCATGAACCGCGTCGCGGGAGAGGGTGGGCAGATCATCTGCGCGACCCATTCGCCGATTGTCGCCAGCCTGCCGGGTGCGCAGATCATCGAACTGGGCGAGGACGGCATTCATTCGGCAGGGTGGGAGAGCCTTCAATTGGTTGACCACTGGCGACGGTTCCTCGCCAGGCCGGACTTCTACCTGCGATACGCGCTGGACATGGACTGAGACGGGAACGGACGGCATTCGTCGGCTGGCCTGCCCAGGAGTTCGGAGCTGGCGGTCGAGGGGACGTGCGGACAGATGAACTTGGGCTCGGTTGGTGAGGCTGGGGACGTTTCCTGGCGATACGGCCTTCGCGTGGTGGTGAGCGGCAGGCCGGCGACATGGCCTTGAGTCGCGCGGAGGGCGAACGTAGTGAGTGCGGCCGGCGCTGACGGGGCGGAAAGTTGATCATGGAGGGTTCTGCGGCGCCACTTGTCGATCTTGAATCCTGGGCGTTGGGCGATAGAGAACCGGAGGATGAATGGATTGGGCCCCTGACGTGATCCTGATTAATGTTGGGAGAGGCGGCATGATCGCCGTCGCCGAGGACCTGCCAGAAGGGGCCTACACCCCGACGGCATCGCTGACCGCGAGTCGTCCTGCGGGCCAGACTTCCGTCGCCTCGGCGCGAGTGGGGGTCGAGGTGCTGCGCCGCTTCGGCGGGCACGCTCCGCGCGCGTTGCTGGGCGGACAGTTAACATCTGGTACGGGCAAGAGCACCCGCTTCACGGTCACCTACACGGAAGACCGTGCAGCCGCCTCGTGCCCGAGCATGTTGTGGAAGCGGCCGTACGCGGCGGGCCTCGCCGCGGAGTTCGCTCCGGCGGTTTTGGAGGGACTTGTCGAAGATGCCGGGGCACTTCCCGCGGGTGTGCTGCTGGTGGACCGAGCGGGCGTGATGAGGTGGCGGCTTCCGAGTGGATCTTCAGGCAGGCGGCTGTGATGCTCCGTGGCGCGCTGTCGGCAATCTTGCGGGGAGCGGATCTCGAAACCGAGATCCGCTCTTTGGCCGTGAATTGGTGATCTCGGCACCAACCGACGCGGCCCATCGCCTTACGGACAACAAGGCGGGACTGTGAGCGGTCATGAGGGAATGGCTCTGGCACAAAGATCGTGATGTGGTCACGGTGAGTGAGCCGTGCCAGCAGAATCCGCTTGGCTGAGCAGGTCGAGGTTCGCGCGGCCGACCATCTGCCGCTTGAGGGCCTTGACGCGGCACACATTGCCCTCAACGGCACCGCTGCTGTGACGTAGGGGCAGCCCGTGGGTGACGGAGTCTTGGTCGCGGGCGACGCCGCAGCCGAAAGTGCGCAGGGCGGGCAGGCTGTCAGTCTCGACTGCGGTGAACCAGACTTCTAGGTGCCGGGCGCAGGGGAGGCCAGTCATCATCTGGGCGAAAGCGGTGACATGCTCGGCGAGGCGGGCCAGGACGGTGTTGTGGTCCTTGAGCTGGGAGAGTCGGGTGGTCTCATCCTCGGTGAGGATGGCTTAGCTGTTGTGGCTGGATGAGTTGTCGGTGATGTAGAAGATGGGAGCGGTGCCAGGATCCGCATCCTGGATGTTGGCGAGGAACCGCTGGTAGTAACGGCCGCCGCAGGACAGGGCACTCTTGACGACAGCCTTCCCGGCTCGTCTGGGCAGGATTGATATCGCGCCTACCGGCCCAGCCGGGCCCGGCTGCCGGTTGCCGAAGCCTCGTCGCGGGCTACAGGGCTCATCGCCACCAGCCACCGCTCTTGACCCACGGTAATAGTCTTATCTCTACTGAGCCGTGAAGTTGTCAGGAGGTCGAAGTAAGGAGGAGGGGCCGGAGCTGTCGGGCGAATTCGATGGCGTCGGCGCGAACGTCCCGGCCGGGAGCTCCTCGCTCGATCCTAATGGACAGCAATTTGATTACGTCAGGCGTCCACGCGAGGACATAGGCGCCCACCGGGGCCCCTTCTTTATCCTTGATCAAAGCACTGAACCCGGGCCCTAGATCATTCGGCAGTGAAATCCCTTCGTCGATTGATTTGGTGTATTCCAGATTCTGGATGGGCGTAGGCGTGGGATTATGCAGCTCGATCAGCATTCGCACAGGGTCTGACACACTCGTTGATGCCGTCACCTGGCAATATCCGAAGTATGAAACCGACTCCGTGCCATCCGTGTAGAAGTCATCCAGGCCCGTGGCGCGAGCAATAGCGGCGCGGGAGATGAAGCCGCATTCGCGAGGCTCGGCGGTTACGTTGCCCAATGGACGCCGATCCTGCTGCGGAGGAGAGCATGCAGGCGCGATCAGAAGAGTGGCTAGTACGGCTGTTAACAGGGCTCGGTCGCTCATTCGTTCTCCTTGAGACGAAGCACTTCTATTCTATTGCCGCAGGTCAGGAGCGGTGGCTGGTGAAGATGAGTCCGGTGGCCTGCGGCGAGGTCCGGATCTCCGGCGGCTGAGCCGGGCCGGTGGACGCGGTAACAGTCCTGCTCGGGAGAGCCGGGTAAGGAGGATGAAGGGCATACGGAACGTAACTTGTTCTTGTCGTCTCTGTCGGCGAAAAATTCCAGTGTTTCGATCGCGTTAGCTCTTCTGTCTAGGCGAAATCCTCCGTTGCGGCCATAAAGGCTAAGCGGTTCGGGTTCGGCGGTCGAGGCGCTTGCGAGTTGGGTGTCCGGGCGGGTGAACAGTGCGTCGAGGTCGGCTTGGCCGTGCGGGCGCCGATGGATGCCTTGGGTAGGTGGCGCTCCGGATCGGTTCGCGCCCTCATTCGAGCTCCGCTATCTTGGGCCGCCTGGTGCGCAAGGAAGACGCCGGTCGTCTCGGTCAGCGGCCGCTAGCCGGCGGGTTCTATTCCGCGGTCTCAGGACAAGGTGCCGAGCGGGCGAAAATGTGGTTCAGCAACTCTGGGACTACTTTTGCGCTATCGGTACCGAGACCAGTCTGCCCTCTGACCACGAGTGAGTCATCGCCCCATCCTTGGAGTGCCGCTCCGGCTCCTTTTACTCCTTGAACATCTCTCGGAACCGATGCATGACCTGCTCGGCTTCAGCCTCGCTGATCTCGACGAGTTGCTCGCTCGACTCGCCGCGTCGCCATTCACCGATCACTGTGTCGGTGTGCCACTGAAGGTCTTTCTGGAAGGTCTCGTCCACGATCCCACCGTCATCCAGAATGCGCCGCCGCGCTAGTCCACTGGGTTTTTGCCGGGTGTCATCTGTGAGCAGAAGCCCAAAGTATGTTACCGGTTCCGACATCAGACGATCCGCCATTCTTCTTCGCGGGAATGTCAGCAGCTCCGAGTGGCGCGGGAACCTCCTCCAAGATTTCCCTCTCGTACCCTTCAAGCGTTCGCCATCCTTCTAGCCCAGATAGATCTTAGTACTCACATACCTCGTGGCTGCCTCCTTGCCCGTCAACTCGATGGCGTATGGCGCTGGCGGTCGCGGCGGCGTTTCGGGCCTTTGGGAGAAGTTGCTGAAGGCAAACCAGTCGGACGGTTGGGGATTTCCGGGAACCGCTTTCGACGACCGGAACCAGTCGTAGGTGGTGGACGGCGAAGTCGGCGGTGGCGAACGGCGCCAGGATGGCGCCGTCGGGCAGTAGCGCGAGGACCTCTTCCGGGAGGGCGCCGCTGTCGCCGGTGGTACCGGCGACGATGAGCGGCTGGCGCGCAGGGCGTGGGCGGCGGTGCGGTAGGTGGCGTGCCCGGCCTCGGTAGCGGCGATGAGCACGAGCGGGTCGGGGTCGACGACGTGGAGTTGGCAGCCGTGCGCGTGCAGCGCGGCCGCGAGGCGCGAGCCGAGAGTGCCGTAGCCGAGCATGAGCACCGAACGGCCGATGGTCTTGATAGCTGGCAGCAGCGCCCGCAGGCGGCGCACGTATGCGTCGGCGATCTCGGGGTAGCCGAGTCGGGTCTTGACCGCGGAGCGGGCCAGGTTGCCCGCCGGGATGGCCAATGGTCCAGCGGCGGCGATGCGTTTGAGGCCGGAGACGGTCAGCTCCAGCGCCGCGTCGATGCGCCTGGGCGCGTCCGGGCGACCGTAGCCTTGGGCGATCAGACCGCCGTCGTCGATCACCAGGACCGGTCGTCCGGCCTGGTAGGCGGCATCGATGAAGGCGTCCACCTCCGCCAGCGCCTGGGCCAGGTCGGCGGCGTGGGTGTGTGGCCCGTTGATCGCCGTGTTGTCCAGCACGCCGCTGGCTCTGCCCAGGCTGGTCAGGGTGGCGTGGATGCGGTCGCGGTCGTGGGTCTGGTCGCCCTTGGCCAGTGCGAGATCCACTGGGGTGGGACGCCGCAGCGCTGAATGGCCAGCAGGAGGGCGAGGGTGTTTTCCACGTAGTGGTCGCGGACGATGACCGCCCAGCCGGACAGGTTCGCGTCGGGGGTGGCGTGGCGGGTCAGCAGGGGCATGGATGCGGTGATCTCGCGCAGTTCGGCCAGGTCGGAGCGGCGCGTCCGCTCGTGGAGCGGTGTGCAGGTCCTCGGCCGCGGCCTGGCCGCTGGGTGGGCGTCGATGAGGACCTGCAGACAGGGCTGATCGGGCAGGACATGGCCGAGAGTGTCGGGGCGTGTCGGGGTGGCGGGCCGCCAGCGCACGGTGAGCAGTACCCCGCCGGCGGGGTCGGTCAGCTGTAGGGGCGCCTGCGGGCCGGGACGGTGCAGCCGCAACTGATGGCGGGCGGCGATGGCGGCCGCTCCGGTCTCGATGACGGCAGCCGTGATCGGGCCGCCGACCACACCCCAGGTCGTGCTCCAGGCCGTGGTGGCATGGGGGATAGCGGTGTCGGTGGTCACGGGGACCTCCCTTAAAGATCTGAAGAGTCAGGCGGTGCGCGGACGGGCCGCGCGGGCGGCGTGTCAGACGCGGGTCAGGTCGGTCAGCAGCGTGTCGGTCTCGTCAAGGCGGTCCAGCAGGACGGCGGCGGCTTGGTGGCGCAACAGCCAGAACCCGTCCAGCGCCTGCTGGTCGAGGCCGGGCTGGAGGTAGTGCTGCTTGACCCCGTACAGGCTGGTGAGCAGTTGCAACAGGGCGACGCGGCCGCAGGCGCGCACGTCGGCGGTAGGGACCGCAGGGTGGGCGGTCAGATAGCCGGCCACGAACATGGTCGCGGCGGCCGGCCAGTCGGGAGAGGCGGTGACGGTGTGCGGGTAGAAGACCATCCGGCCCAGGTCATAGGCCGCCAAGAATGGGACGGGTGGCGCGTAGTCGAGTACCGCGGTCAGGGCGTCGCCGGAAAACAGCAGGTTGACCGGGGAGTAGTCGCCGTGGATGAGCTGGCTGGTCAGGTGCTCCGGCAGGTCGGCCAGCAGGGCGGGGACGCGGATAAGCATGGCGCGCCGCTCAGTGAGGGTGCGCCGACCTTGTTCGTCGAACGCGTCGGCCTGGCCTTCGCGACGGCGCTGCTCGATGAGTGCCAGCAGGCGATCGATGGTGGCGCGCAGTCCGGGCAGGTCCGCATGGCGCCAGGCGTGGACGGCGTCGTGGCGGCCGCCGATGACAAGACCGGGGTTGGTGGTCAGGTCGGCGAAGGTGGCGTGGAGCTCGCCCAGAGTGCGGCCGGCCGTGGCCAGCTGAGCCGGGGCCAGGTGGGGACGACGTGGCCGGGCATCCATCGCCAAACCGACACCGCCATGGCGCTGCTGGTGTCGATGACGTCGCCGTCCTGGTTGGTCAGGATCGGCGCGCCGGGGATGCCCGCCGGCAGCGCGGCACCCGAGAGCCGGATCGCGCCGCGCTCGTCGTCCAGGCGGGCCTGGGCGGGGTAGCGCTTGACGAACACCTGCCGCCCGTCGGTGAGGCTGCCCCGGTAGTTGATGGTGACCTGGCCGATCGGCTGGCGGACGATGTCGCTGGCGGTCAGGGCGTACCGGTCGGCCAAGACGGTGGCGATGGTGTCCTGTTCGAGCGGGGTGGCCACGATGACGTCCTCAGGCACGGCGGTTCTCTCCTCGGTAGGCGGGCTGCTGGGTGAGCCGGCAATACAGGTTCTGGTAGGCGGCGCCGATGGCTCGCCAGCGGATTGTTGCGTCGTCGGTGGGCGGCCGAGCGAGGGTAGGTCCGGCCGCTTCGGCAGCGGCCAGCGCCGGGCCCGGCCCGTCGGCGGACGCGTACAGCCGGGCAGGCCTCCCGGCGGTCATCTCGGTGATGGCGGGTAGGCCGGGGGCGATGACCGGGGTGCCGAAGGCGAGCGCGGTGCCGACCGAGCTCGGGTGCAGCACGTCCGTGAAGAACCGCCACGGCCCGTCGGTGCGGTAGGGGCACAGGGCGGCGTCGGCCGCCCGATACAGCAGCGGCACATGCTCGGGCTCGACACGCTGGGCGTGCAGGAGGATGCGTCCGCCGCTGGCGTCGGCGAGTTCGGCCAGGCGGGCCAGGGTGTGCGCGTCGCGGCCGGGCCCAGCAATCAGCAGCCGGGCCTGCCTTGTGGCCTCCAGGAACGCGGCCGCGGCCTCGGGCAGGCCCTTGTAGGTGGTGAGATTGCCGACGATCAGCACCGCATACGGCGCATCTCGCAGATAGCGGGCCAGCGCGCGAACGTCGGAGGGCGGCGGGCCGACGGCGGGAGAAGCGGTCAGGCCCGCCCATCCGGCCACGATGATCGGCGCCCGGGTCAAGGTGGCCAGGTGAGCGGCATCCGCACGGGTATGGGTCACAACTACGTCCGCGAGCTGCAGCACCCCGTGCGCGGCCTCCCGGTCGGCCTCGACCGGGGGGCCACCGTTGATGGGCAGCAGGTTGTGCACCGTCCACACCAGGCGCCAACCGCCCTCGCGCAGCTCGGCCAGCCGCTCCAGCATGGCCGCGGCCGCCTCTCGGGTGCGTCGGCCGTCGGTTGTGTAGAGCCGCTTGAGCTGATGCAGGTTGACCACGGCGGGGCCTTTTGGCTGGATGGGCAGCCCTTCCAGGCTCGCCACGGCCTGGTCGTGCCCGAGCCGAAGAAATGGCCCCGCTCGTCCTACATCCGTTTCCAAGCAGCGTGCTGGAGAACCTGGACCGGCTTAGAGACTACCGCGCGATCGTCATCAAGGCTTCGCGGGCCGGCTGTCTCAGCCCTCGGCCTCTTGTAGAAACAGGCGGCCAGCGGATCACGCGGCGGTGGTGGTACGGCCAGCAGATCGGGCCAGGGGTGGTGGAATCCCGGAGTCGGATCTATGTAGTTGCATATTCCTAGAAAGCTCGGTTTTGCGGACAAGTGGTGCCATGATCTCTGTGTCACGTTCCGACAAGGGGAATTCATGGTCAAGCCAGGCGGGATGCCGTTGCAGGTTCGCCATGTCGCGGATGCGCTTCGCATGGAGTTCGACGGTCTGATCCACATGGCCGATGCGACGAAGATGTCGCCGGAGGAGTACGAGCGGAAGTTCCTCAGCCGAGCGTTGGCTGCCTTCGTGGCTCGGCGGCTTGCCGATCTTACTCCGGAGCAAGCCGCCCATGCTGTCATCGACGGTGCGAACGACGTCGGCATCGATGCGATCGCCTTCGCCGACAACGGTCTCCACCTGCTCTTGATTCAGAGCAAATGGAAGGACAGGGGAACCGCTGGCTTCGGCATCGACGATGCTCGCGCATTCTGGGATGGGCTGACCTCCATCGACCAGCAGAAGTTCGAACGGTTCAACGAGCGGTTCGAGGCGCACGCTGAGCAGGTCAAGGCTGTCCTTACCGACCCCCGCGGCCGCATCACCCTTGTCGTCGTGCTGATGGGTGGCGGGACACTTTCGTCGGCGGTGCTGGAACGGTTCGACGCTCTGAAGAGTGAGTTCAACGCCGGCTTCGATAAGAAGCTGGATCACGACGTATGGTCCTTGCAGCGAATTTGGGAAGCGGTGCGCGATGGGCTCGCCGAGCCGCCGATCCAGTTAAGCGCCCACATGGATGAATGGATCCGCATCGGCGAGCCCTACGACGCCTACCAAGGCCGGGTATCGGCGGTGGAAATCGCTCAGTGGTTCGATAACCATGGGGACCGGCTCTTCTCGAAGAACATCCGGCAATCGCTGGGGCTCACCGCAGTGAACCATGAGCTCGTAAGCACACTCGTCAACAGCCCTCACGACTTCTGGTACTTCAACAACGGGCTCACTGTTCTCTGCGAACGCGTGGAACGGAAGGCATGGAGTCTTGGCCACAAAGGGCCGGCAGAGGTTGTCATGGAAGGCGCAAGTGTGGTCAACGGCGCCCAGACCGTGGCAGCCATCGCGGAGGCGTCTCGCAGAGCTCCGGACGGGGTCGCGGAGGCTTACGTCGGCCTCAAGGTCATCAGCACGGGGAACTGTCCCGAAGGCTTCGGCAACTCCGTGACGCGGGCAACGAATGTTCAGAACCGGGTCGAGCAGCGGGACCTTGTTGTCGCATTGGACTCGGCTCAGATCGCGATCCGTGAGGACTTCGCTCTCTCCCTGGACAAGACCTACACGTTCCGGCGAGGCGAGCCAGACCCTCTTCCCGAAGCCGGCTGCTCGGTGGTGCAGGCAGCCATCGCTCTGGCGTGCGCTCACCGCAAAGTCGATTTGGCCATCCGTGCGAAGCGGAGCACGGACCTGCTGTGGGAGGCCGAAACCTACGCCCTTCTGTTCAAGCCGGCGCCCACGGCGTTCCAGATCTGGCACTCATACCTCATCATGAGAGCCGTAGGCGCGGCGCTCCAGGGCGCCAAGACGAAGTGGACAGGGCGGGCCCGAGCCGTCGCGGAACAGGCCGACTTCCTCATCACCCACATCGTGTTCAGGCGCATAGATCCGGAAGGCATCGACACACCTGACTACGACCTCGCGTTAGTGCTGGAGCGGATCCCGGAGTTGGTTGACTCCGTGCTGATCTGGTTGATCGCCTGCATCGACGAGGAGTTTGGCCCTACCTCCTTCGTCAGCAGCACGATCACGAACCCCGCACGATGCGCGCTGCTCGTCGATCTCGTAGTCGCGCGCATGGTGGACACCACTATCAGCCCGAATCTGCCATCCGACTACAAGCCGACGCCTCGCCCCAAACGGCAGCGACGACCCAACGCGGTCCCCACGCTGGTGGACGCTGGTCGAATTCAGGACGGCACCATCTTGTCGTTCGAGTACGCCACGAAGCCCGAACGAGAAGCCCTCCAGTTGTGGCTGGCTGAGGACTCGCGCCGAGGCCAAGCGGCCTGGGTCAACGACAGATCCAAGCCTCTCGCATGGGCGGTCGATGGGAAGAGATACTCGCCGACCGGTCTGGTAACGGAGATTTGGAACAGAGCAGGCTGGTCGCCGGACGTCCGCCCGGTCGCCGTACAGGGCCCCTCTCGCTGGTCGATCAAGGGAGAAGGCACTCTGTGGGAACTCGCACTCGATGTTCTCGCCAAGCAGGAGGAGGGCGATGACGGTCGTGCGTGACACGCGGAAGGTGCAAACGGCGGTGTTCGACGACCGGGACTCGGACGCCGGAGCTTCGCTTCCCGTAGACCCATGGTCGGCGGAGCGTTTTCGCGATCTCTATGAGGGCCGAACGTTCTGGTGCGGTCACCTGCTTCGCGGCTGTGGCCAGCAATTGAGCGTCAAGATCTACGATGACAGAGTCGCGCACTTCGCCCACCGGCCAGGACCAAGCATCACGTCATCGAGAGTGTGCGACCTTCATGATCGCGGCATCGCCAGCGCGGACCACCTTCACATCCACAATGGGCTGGCAGGCATGGTCCAGCAGCGCAGCCGCATGCCGCGTCAGCGGTTCGAGGGCATATTCAACAACCACGGCTGCTCCGAACTCGTGATCCGAAACCGGCGCGCGATCATTCAGGTCCAACTGGAGCCAATGCTTCCGGGAACCTGGACCGCCTGCGATCGCCGTCTGCGGGAGGAGAACGAGGGAGTCAGCTGGCTCTTCGGGCCCAGGGCATCTCATACGGCGGAACACGTGGCCGACCTGCACGGCTACGCTCTCCTCGTGCGCTGTGACCAGCGACAGGATCGCCGGGTCGTGCAGCTCGGGACGCGTACCGCCGATCGTCGAGTCGGCTGGTCTGATCTGCGCGAGTGTCGCATCACGGAGAACGGCATCATCACACCGGAAATTGAAGCCTGGCATGCGTCTCCACAGGACAAAGTGGAGCCATCCTGGCCAGTGGACTTCCTCAACGCCGTGGCTCGACCCCTTGCGCCTGTAGCGCGTCCTGTGGGAGGTCTAGGCATCGCGCCAGGAACCTGTGTGGTGCCTGTAGAGGTGCTCCCCAGGCAGGGCGGGGATGTTGTGCAAGCGCGAATCTTGGTGCCGGACCGGTTGACGTTCACGGTCGGAGAAGATCACGAGATCGTCGGCGTGTCGCAAGTCAAGCAGATCGACCGGCCTGAGCGGCCATGGGACGTCTTCGCCGAGGGCTTGCGCCCACTTGGCACGATGTCCGCCCCCACCCTTGCTCCCACGGAGATTGAACAACAGGGCAACGTGGAGCAGAAGCGAGCGGGGGCGGCCAGGCGGCCGGTTGCGGGCCCGAGTCCGAAGAAGTCCGTGCCCCGAAAAGCGATCACGCGAATGGAGATCTGGAAGGCGCGGGACGAGATGTACGACGTCCTCGACAAGATCAAGCACGCGAGGGAAGCCGAAGATGTCTCGCGGGTGGTTGAACTCCTGCGCCGATCGCGCCCAGTGCTGACAACGCTCGTCGGACATGACACGTGGTACAGGGCGCAACTGGGGCGAGCCGAGCGCTGGGTAGCGGAAAAACGGAAGCACGAGGCGCGCCAGCAGCAGGAGGTGGCTGCCAAGGCGGCAGAGAGCGCTCGCATGGAGGCCGAGCGAGCGCTCATCCGTGAAGCGCGTCGGCTTGAAGAATGGAACCTCCGACAGCAGCTCGACCAGAAGAAGGAGGAGGAGCGTCAAGCTCGCGCAAAGGAACTTGAGCGGGCGAGAGCCACACGCCGTGCTGAGGAACAGGCTTGGCGCGAGGAGGAGGACGAGATCCGTCGACTCAAGCTTCGCTACGCGTGGCCGTCGCCGCGTGCCGCAGCCCTGCCCTCTCGGCTTCGCGAGTTTCTCCAGCGTGTAGCAGCTCGGGGAGAGACGGTGACTTGGGTGTCGGTCGCGCGCAGTGTGAACGGAGCCGCCTGGCTCACCGGCGATGATTGGGTCTCGGTACTCGCGGCGATGGACCAGGACCGGAACAGACCGCTGCTCGCAGCTCTGATCACGATGCTGGACGGCTCGATGGACCCTGGTTTCGCGGACGTGCTGACTAGGCATGGTCGTCCGCGACCTGACAGTCCCTCGGAACTTCAAATCGTGTGGCGAGACGAACTCGAACGCCTCTACACAACGTACGGTGTGTAGGCGGATACAGCCATCTAGGCCCACCTTTCCGCCTCATCGCACGACTTCACGTCCGTCTTCTCCGATGGGTGGCGGGGCGCCCGGTGGGGAGAAGAGCTTGGCGGAGCAATGCTTGAAACCTGTGGATCTGACGGGAGGGAGTGCACCTTCCCGAATCTGATCAGGTATCTCAAGCAGGCCGACGCGCCAACGACGGTCGGGAAGGCACACCCAGATGCTCACCGTAGTCCCCGAGGCGCCCGCTGACGACCACGACCGCGCGACCGGCGACTCGTCGGCCTCGCTAATCGACCAGCTCGTGCGCGAGGGCGCCCGCGAGATGCTCGCCCCCGCATCGCGGGCCGAGGTGGACGCCGGCCTCGTCGCGTTCGCCGACGAACGCGACGAGGTCACCGGCGAGCGCAAGAGGTTGTCCTCGGCGATCCTGCCCGTCTGGTGCCGCAAGAGGCCGCGGCTCACCGAGACGCCGCCGCTCCTGTACCCGTATGGCCTGCCCAGGGGCGATTTCGTCCCCGCGTTGGGGCGGTTTCTCGGCTCGGCGGCGGGCCTGTCAGCCTCGGTGATCACGCGTGTCACCGAGACCTGGAAGGCTGAGCGGCGCGCCTTCGCGGCCTGTGACCTGTCCGGGGTGGACTACGTCTCCCTGTGGGTCGACGGTATCCACGTCAGCGTCCGGCTAGAGGAACACAAGCTGTGCCCGCTGGTGATGATCGGCGTGCGGGCCAACGGACGCGAGGAACTGGTCGCGCTCACCGACGGCTGCCGGCAGTCTGGCGAGTCGTGGGCGGGCCTGCCGCGCGACCGCGAGCGGCGCGGGACGCGGGCGCCGGTGCTCGCGGTCGGGGATGGCGCGCTCGGCTTGTGGTCCGCGCTGGGCGAGGTGTTCGCGCGGTGCGGTAGCGAGACATTCGCCAATGAGAACAGGGATTCTGGGGTCAGCGGCATCCCGTCCTTGAGGAGGATGCCGCAGACGAGGGTCAGCGCCCTGAACGTCCTGTCCAGGGGGTGGCCCGGGGCGAGCTCGTCGAGCTTGGTAAGGAACTTCTCCTGCGCTTCGGTATCGAAGCGCAGGGTTCCATGGCGACCCGGCCCCGCGCGAAGAGGTGGTTCAGCTCGGCGGTCGCTTCGGCCTTCTTCACGCGAATGAACTGGCCGGCGGGCCCGAGGGCGTCGCAGATCTCGAGCCCGCCGCCGCGCAGGCGAGCCGTGTGCACGGTGTTCTTGTCGAGCGGCACGTATCCGTCCCGGGCGGCGACCTGCTTGTTGTACCAGTCCTCGTCGTTCTCCTTGGGGCTGCGGCCCTATGGTCAAGGCGGCATCGTGACCTCGGTGGAGCGGGCGAGGAGTTCGGCGATCCGTTGCTCGATGACGGCAAGGTATTCCGCGCCGATCTCGTACCATCGCCGCTGCCAGTAGAAGTAGTGGAGGCTGCCCTCGGACACCTCGGCGGTGAGCCAGTGATCAGCGGGAACCTTACCGCTGATCAGTTCGTGGCCCTCCGTGTCGGCGAACATCTGGATGCGCCCGTCACGCAGGGCACGCAGGCGGCTCCCCGGCTGACGGTGTCGGACGGCTTCGACGAACTGGTCGATCTCGAGCTCGGTGTGGTACTGGGAGCGGCCGCCGAGCGTTACCTTGAAGGACTCCGCGACATTGTATCGGTCCCGGCAGACGCTGGGCACGGCCAGCGCGAGGAGGGCGCGCTCATCCCCGCCGAGCATGGCGTCGAGGCGCTCGTCAAGCCGCTGAACCTGCTCGGACTTCGGGAGGAGCGGCCGGACCTGGGCGATGAACTCGAACTCCGGCAGCGGGCTCGGCTGGGCGCAGGCCTCCTCGATCCGCTGGAGATCGTGGAGCAGGGAGGCGGGTGTGCCGCCGAGGGCAGTTTCACCGAACGGTCGTCGCCCGTGATGTGCGCGGGCCGGGTGCGGTCCTTGGCGAAGGTAAGCGGGACGTTGGCGATCTGACCGGCGATCTGGCTGACGATCTCTCCGAACTGCTCGATGCCGAAACCCCGAATGTTCTCCCCGCCGGTGGCGGAGTTCTCGTCCGTCCGGCCCCGCGCGTCCATGACCTGGCGGCGCACCCTAGTGACGCGGTCGGCGTCCAGGCAGCGGAAAGCGAGCTCGATGCCGAATCCGGGGTCGATCCGGGCCGGGTCGATTATCAGGTGGCCCATGCCGTAGGTGAGGCCGTAGATCGCCTGTCCAGTGCGGACCAGGAGGCCGAGGGTCGTCTGGTTCTCCTCGGCGACGGGGTGCCCGCTCAGAGCGCTGAGCGGGTCACACCAGTCGGCGGCGGGTGGTTGACCTTGCGGGTTTTGAACCCTTCACGGTCCAGGTAGCGGGGGAGAACGAATGAGCGGAGGCTCGTGTGTGCGATCGCGCCCGCGGCGCGCAGGCGGTAGAGGGAGGTCTTGCGGGTGGTCGAGGGGGTCGTGGTCCTCTCGGCCGCGACCGGGACGGTGTGGTTGTCAGTGCTCATGTCAGTCCTCGTCTGAGGTACAGGGACCATGGTGATCCTGATGGCTGGGAGGTGCGGTGCGCCTTGGACGGCGTAGGTGCCATGCGACGTGCGCACCGGTCCTGGAGCGTCTTGTTGCGTGGCTTGGAGGCCCCCTGTGCGGACGTGGCCCGCGTGCCCAGAGGCTTGGGAGATCGGGATGACTGAGGACGCTCCTGGGTGCCCTGTTGTGCGGACACTCATCATCCGTGGGTCACGGCGGTTAGCGACTGCCGCTCGCGCGGGTAAACAACCACGGCTTGTTAGCGTTGGCGCTAGAGTTCACAAGTGCTAACAACATCTTGGAATGATCGGTTGTTGTCCTGTATGGTCCCCTGATGAGTCTTGGCGAGCACGATGAGGGGACGGCGGCGGCGATCGCCCGGCTGGCCGGCGTCACCCGTGCCGCCGTGGCGAACTGGCGCAGGCGCTATCCGGAGTTCCCTAAACCGGTCGGTGGCAGTGAGCACAGCCCGACGTTCTCTCTCGCGGAGGTCGAGCTGTGGCTGAAGGCGACAGGGAAGGGCGACCAGTTGTCGACGGCCGGACGGACCCATACCGGGACGCAGCGCGTCGACGACTCCGTTCTGTTCCCAGGTGGCAAGCCCCACCCATGGGAGAACAGTTATCTCGATCAGCCGCTAGAGGGGTCGGAGCGCGGCGTCGCTGATTTGACCCCGGGTGAGCTGCTGGCCAGGGTAATGGCGTCGCTGCTGCCGCGTTCGACGGCTTCGGCCCGGTCGTCCGGCGGCTGGGGCGCGGACGTGCCCGTCGTGCTGGATCCCGCTTGTTCGGAGGCGACACTGCTACTGGCCGTCGCCGACCGCTTCGGCACCGAGGTTCGGCTGGCTGGGCAGGATGTCCGGCTCTCGGCTACCGAGGCGGCCGTGCGCAGATTGAGCGACAACCCTCTCGGTACGTTGTACGAGATCTACACCGGCGACTCCCTTCTGGATAACCGGCTTAGGGGGTATCTGGGCGCGGCAGCAGCCGTCGTCTGCGAGCCGCCCTTTGACTTGCCGCGGTGGCCCTCGGCCGAGTTGGCCACCGATCCGCGCTGGGAGTTCGGCATCCCAGCTCCTCGCGACGGGGAACTGGCTTGGGTTCAGCACTGCTACGCGCACCTGCGGCCGCGGGGCGTGGCGGTCGTCGCTGTGACGCCGCGCACTTGTGTGCGGCTGTCGGGGCGGCAGATACGCGCGGCGCTAGTGCGTTCCGGAGCGCTCCGAGACGTGATCGCGCTACCGAAGGGAATGGGCTCCGCCCCCGATACGGACGTCTACCTTTGGGTTTTGCAGCGGCCTTACGGCGCTCCCGACCATCGGGAAGTCCGGATGGTCGACCTGTCGGGACTGGGTGACGCCGCCGACGTCCCGCACGAGTTCGCCGCCTGGGAGCGACTGTTCAGCGACGCCGATCCGACGATCTCTCGCACGGTACCGCGCCTGGAACTCCTCGACGGTGATGCGAACCTGCTGCCGTCCCGCCATGTCACCAAGCGGGTCGAGGCGAGCGCGGATGACTTCGTCCGTGTCACTGACAAGCTGCACGCCCTCCATTCGCGTGCGCTCAAGGGGCTGCCGCGCTTCACCGCAGCGACGGTGCCGACCCGCCACTCGTCCGCCACCCTCGGTGAGCTGGAACGCGCCGGAGTACTGAGCGTCAGGTCGCGCGAGGACACCCCACGTGCCGGGGACGTGTTGCTGCGAACTCACGGTCGCCCGCCAATCGTCGCGACCGGCACCGCCGAGGACGACACCGGGGTCGCGCAGATCATCGAGATCGACCCCGAACGGCTGGACGCCCACTTTCTGGCGACCTTCCTGCGGGCTGACGCTGGAGCGCTCCCGGTGGCCAATACCCTAGGTGCGCTCAACCGCGACGACCTTCGGCGCTGCCGCGTCCCCCGGCTGCCCCTGGCCGAGCAGCGGCGCTACGGCGACGCATTTCGCTACCTGCGGGAGCTGGGGGACGTGCTTGCGGCGCTAGAGAGGGCGGGCACGCACGTAATTGAACAGACTGTGTACGGACTGATCGCCGGCGTTCTGGCACCCGAATTCACGCTGATGAAGAACACTGATGACACGAGTGCTGCTGATGAGGAGAAGAGAGAGCTGTGACCTCGGGACCCAGTCATACCAAGATGGCGGCCGACATCTGGTCAGTGGCAGATCTGCTGCGCGGGGACTACAAGCGCCACGAGTACGGCGGGGTGATCCTGCCGTTCACGCTGCTGCGCCGCCTCGACGCGGTGATGGCTCCCACCCGGCAAGCTGTACGTGGCCGTGACGCCGCGCTCACCGTTCAGAACAAGCAGAAGCTGCTGGAGCTCGCGGCGAAGCTACCGTTCTATAACACCTCGCAGCAGGACTTCTCGACCATCGCGGGCGACCCGCAGAACGTAGCGAAGAACCTGCGTGACTACATCAATGGATTTTCCCCGAACGTCCGGACGATCCTGAGCCGGTTCGATCTGGACAATGAGATCACCCGCCTGGCGGGCGCGAAGATCCTCTACGCGCTAGTCGGGAAGTTCGCCTCGATGCGCGACCTCGACCGGCTCAGCAACCACGACATGGGCTACGTCTTCGAGCACCTGATCCGGAAGTTCGCCGAAGACTCCAACGAAACCGCCGGTGAGCACTTCACTCCGCGCGAGGTCATCAAGTTGATGGTCAATCTGCTGATCGCCCCGGACAAGGACGCCCTCGCCGCGGACGGCCAGGTCATCAACATCCTCGATCCAGCCTGTGGAACCGGCGGAATGCTGACCGCCGCCGAGGAGCACATCAAGTCGCTCAACCCGGACGCCACGGTCTACCTCTTCGGCCAGGAGCTCAACGCGGAGTCGTGGGCGATCTGCCAGGCGGACATGCTCATGCGCGAGCAGCGCGGCAGCATCCACTTCGGCAACTCCTTCAGCGAGGACGGCCACCGGGGGCGGACGTTTGATTACATGCTGGCCAACCCGCCCTTCGGTGTGGAGTGGAAGAAGGTCAAGGACGCGGTCGAGGACGAGGCCACGCTCGGCCACGCGGGCCGCTTCGGCGCGGGGCTGCCGCGCATCAACGACGGCTCGTTCCTCTTCCTGCAGCATATGCTCGACAAGATGGACCCGGTCGAGGGCAAGGGTTCGCGCCTGGCGATCGTCTTCAACGGCTCCCCGCTCTTCACCGGCGCTGCCGAGTCCGGCGAGTCGAAGATCCGCCAGTGGATCCTGGAGAACGACTGGCTGGAGGGTATCGTCGCCTTGCCGGACCAGCTCTTCTACAACACCGGCATCTCCACCTACTTCTGGATCCTCTCCAACCGGAAGCCCGAGAAGCTGCGCGGCAAGGTGATCCTGCTCGATGCCCGTGACCAGTGGGAGAAGATGCGCAAGTCCCTCGGGGACAAGCGCAAGCAGATCAGCGATGATCAGATCAAGCACATCACCGAGCTGTACGTCGACGCGGTGAAGGTCGTGGCAGACGCCGAGCACCGCGACGACGCTAAGGTGAAGATCTTCCGCACCCGCGACTTCGGCTACCACCGCATCACCGTGGAGCGCCCACTAAAGCTCCGCTTCGAAATCACCGAGGACACCCTGACCGCACTGGGCAGCGCGAAGGCCCTAGCGAAGTGGGACGGACGCGAAGCGCTGGTCGAGGCGCTAGCCGGCGTGGTCGGCTCGGTCTGGTGGGCGAAGAAGGATGCGACGAACGCCCTGTACAAGGCCGTCGTCGACAGCGGAGCCCAGTGGCCCGGCACCGCCGCGCTGAAGAAGGCGTTCTGGGCTGCGGTAGCGATTTCCGACCCCGAGGGTGAGGTCCAGAAGGACAAAGACGGTACGGTACTGCCCGACCCGGATCTGCGCGACTACGAGAACATCCCACTCGACGAGGACATCGAGGAATACTTCGCCAGGGAAGTCACCCCGCACGTCTCGGATGCGTGGATCGACTACGACAAGACGAAGGTCGGCTACGAGATCCCGTTCACCCGGCACTTCTACGTCTACACGCCGCCCCGGCCTCTGGCGGAGATCGACGCCGAACTGCGCGAGTTGGAAACGCAGATCCAGGAGCTTCTGGGAGAGGTGACGGGGTGAGCACCGGGCTCGATATTGCGCTTCCAGAAGCCTGGTCATGGTCGCCGATCAAGTTCGCGGTGACCTTCCTGAACCGTGGAACCGCGCCTGACTATGTCGATAGTGGGCCGGTCAGGGTGATCAGCCAGGCGGCAAATCAGCCTGCTGGCCTGGATTGGGAACGCACGCGTTTCCATAACTACAGCGGGGATCCGCGAAGGCTCAAGGGTTACCTGGTCCCGAATGATGTGCTGATCAACTCAACGGGAAACGGAACACTGGGGCGCGTCGGTTACTTCACAACAGCGCCGGACGATCTACCGTGCGTCGCCGATGGGCACGTAACAGTCGCCCGTGCGGACCGCGACGTCGCTGATCCTCGGTTCATGTTCTACTGGTTGAGCTCTACGCCGTTTCAGGACTACATCCACTCAGCGCTCGTTGTGGGTGCGACCAACCAGATCGAACTGAATCGTGAGCGCCTGGCCGGAGCTCCAATCGGTCTGCCTCCGTTGGATGAGCAGCGGCGCATCGCCCACTTCCTCGACGCCGAGACGGCCCGCATCGATGCGCTTACGACCAGGCGGCTTGCCCAGGTGACATCTCTCTGTGAACTCGAGCTGGCTCGGATTGGCGCGCAGCTTGGCGGGTCTGAGCGCAACAGCATGGGACGCATGCGAACCGGCTGGGAGTGGCTGCCAACGATTCCAGGCGATTGGAGTATTGGACCCGTATACGCCTACTTTGATGTTCAGCTCGGCAAGATGCTGAACGCGGATCGCGCGTCAGGGGAGAGGCAGAAGCCTTACCTGCGCAACGCGAATGTTCATTGGTACGAGATCAGCACATTCGACTTGGCTACAATGGTGTTTGAGCCAAACGAAAGGATCCGATACGGGGTCAAAAAAGGCGACCTCTTGGTCTGCGAAGGGGGAGCTGGTGTAGCGGAGGCCGCTGTCTGGGATGGTCAAATTCCCGAAGTCTTCTATCAGAAGTCGCTTCACCGTGTTCGAGCCATCAGCGATGTTCCCGTCGAATGGCTCATGTACTGGCTGCGCTTTTCGAAGGCGGCTGGCGTGTTTGACGCCGATGGCAATCTGGCGACCATTCCACATCTGACCGGCGAGCAGTTGGCGGCATATAGAATTCCCATTCCATCTGACGGTCGCCGTCGGATTGCTGTGCTGAACTCTGAGATCGCTGCCATTCACAAGACGCAGGCAGAGATGACAGCCGCAAATGCCCTCCTCGCCGAGCGTCGTCGGGCGCTCATCACCGCTGCCGTCACCGGGCAGATCGATGTCACGACCGCGCGTGGAGCCGACACATCCAGTCTCTCCCCATCCGAAGGTGCGTTCGCGTGATGCCTGGAGTGCGCAGCGAGCGGAGGTTTGAGGATCGCGTGGAGGCGGAGCTGCTAGACCGTGGTTGGTCGCCGGCACAGGGGACCTTCAACGTCGACCTGGGGCTCGACACCGGGGAGATGTTCCGCTTCATCGGTGCGACGCAGGCGAAGAAGTGGGACCGCCTCGTTGGGTTCTACGGGGGTGACCAAAACGCGGCGCGGCGGCAGTTCGCGCAGCGAGTGGCCGCCGAAGTCGATGCGCGTGGGGTGCTGGACGTGCTGCGGCAGGGGGTGCGGGACCGGGGGGTGCAGATCGACCTGGCGTACTTCCGGCCAGGCCATACCCTGGCCACCGACGCTCTCGCCGAGTACGACGCAAACGTGCTGACGGTTGCCCGGCAAGTGCATTACAGCGTGCGGCATCCGAAGCGCTCGATCGATATGGCGCTCATTGTTAACGGGCTACCGACCGCGACGATCGAGCTGAAAAACCCGAACACCGGGCAGAACGCCGACCACGCCATCGCGCAGTACCGGCGCGATCGGGATCCGAACGACGTATTCCTTTCCAAGCGGGCGCTGGTCCACTTCGCTGTGGATCCTGACCGGGCCTTCATCACCACACGGCTGCGCGGGGCTGACACCCAGTTCCTGCCGTTCAACATTGGATCCAACGGACCCGGCCGGTCCGGCGGGGCGGGGAACCCGGCGGCTAAGCCGGGGTCGTACAGCGTGGACTACCTGTGGGAGGAGATCTGGCAGCGCGACAACTGGCTGGAGATCCTGCACCGGTTCGTGCATATCCAAGTGCCGGACCGGAAGGGCGTGAAGGAGAACCCGCACACCTTGCCGAAGGTGTTCCCGCGCTACCACCAGTGGCACGCGGTACAGAAAATGGTGGACCACGCACGAGAGCACGGGGCCGGGCATCACTACCTGATCCAGCATTCGGCGGGCTCGGGCAAGTCGAACACGATCGCCTGGGTATCACACCGGCTCTCGAATCTCTTCGACGCGGGTAACCAGCCAGTGTTCGACAAGATCATTGTGATCACCGACCGAGTGGTTCTGGACCGGCAGCTGCAGAGGACGATCTTCCAGTTCGACCACACACCCGGCGTCGTCAAGAAGATCGATGTCGATTCGACGCAGCTCGCCGCAGCCCTCGGTGACGCCACCTCGAAGATCGTCATCAGTACCCTGCAGATGTATCCCTTCCTGCTGAAGAAGATCGTCGACATGGGGCTGGCGGGCAAGCGATACGCCGTCATCATCGACGAGGCGCACTCCTCGCAGGGCGGGGAATCCGCGATCCGGCTCAAGCAGGCACTCGGCGCGAACGCGACGCCGCGGGAGGAGGACGAAGACGACGCGACCTACATGACACGGGTGCGCGGCAAACAGCCGAACCTGTCGTACTTCGCGTTCACCGCCACGCCGAAGTCGCCGACGCTAAAGCTGTTCGGGACCTTCGATCCCGGGCGGGTGAACCCTCGCACCGGCGAGATCGGGATGTACGTCCCCTTCCACATCTACTCGATGCGGCAGGCCATCGACGAGGGCTACATCCTGGATGTTCTAGCCAACTACATCACCTACGACACGAAGTGGCGGCTGCGAAACGCGGCCGTCGACCAGAATGAATCCCAGATCGCCAACCCGGAGGTCGACGCCGGCAAGGCGAAGGCGCGACTGGTCCGCCTCGCGGAACTACACCCCAAGTCGTTGGAACAGAAGGCCCGGCTGATCGTCGACGACTTCCGGGAGAACCTCGCCGAGCGGCTCGGCGGGCGAGCCCGGGCCATGGTGGTTACCAGCGGGCGGCAGCACGCACTCGATTTGTACCAGGCGATCCGCAGCTACGTCTCCCTGCGCGGGTACACCGACTGCGGCACGCTCGTCGCGTTCTCCGGTCAACTGAAGGACGACACCGGCCTGGAGTTCACCGAGTCGCAGCTCAACGGCTTCCCCGAGGGGCAGCTGCCGGATCGGTTCGCGTACACCAAGGCCGACGATCCACAGGCTGCCGCACGTCACCAGGACGAGTACCGCCTGCTGGTCGTCGCGGACAAGTACCAGACCGGTTTCGACCAACCCTTGCTATGCGGGATGTACGTCGACAAGCCGCTGACAGGCGTCACAGCGGTACAGACGCTCTCCCGGCTGAACCGGATCCACCCGCTGAAATCCCAGGACGATGTGCACGTCCTGGACTTCGTCAACCAGGCCGCCGACATCCAGGCCGCGTTCGGGGACTGGTTCGAAACGACAATCACCGAGCCCAGCGACCCTAACCTGCTCTACACCAAGCAGCGCGAGGTAATGGAGTACGAGCTGCTGGTCGCCGCGGAGATGGAGGCATTCATCCGGGTCCTGGCGGCAGCCGGCCCGGGCCGGTTGCCTGAGGCGGCCGAGCGGAAGCTCCACGCCGAGCTGCACGAATACCTCAAGCCCGCGTTGGACCGCTTCGACGCGCTGGACACTGACGACGAGCGGGAGGGCTTTCGGGGCGCGCTTCAGGACTACGTACGCGCCTACAGCCTCATCGCGCAGATCGTTGACTGGGGTGACCGGGATCTCGAACGCCTCTACCAGTACGGCCGGATCCTGCTGCTCCGACTGCCCGGACGACCCTCGACCTCCATCGACATCGGGGACGCGGACCTGAGCCATTTCCGGTTGGAGCACACCGGGCGCCACAACGTGTCGCTGTTGGCGGTCGGTGACCGGGCTGTGCGGGGCCACGCCGCTGACGGCGGCGGCTACCGGGAGCCGGAGGTGAAGCCGCTGTCGGAGGTGATCGAGGAGCTGAACGATCGGTTCGGCCTCGGCCTGGGGACCGCCGACCAGATCCTCATCTACCAACAGGTCGTCGGTCTGGTCGAGGACACCGGAATGCAGCAGATCGCGCTGATGAACGACGAGGCCCGGTTCGGACAGGTCGCCGACGACCGGCTCGATGACATCGTCGCGGAGAACGCCGAACGTAACACTGCCTTCATGGAGTTGTATTTCGATAACAACGAGTTCCAGAAGGCGATTAAAGAGGCGGCACGCAAGCGCGCTTACCGGATTATCACCGAGCCCGCACGGGATGAGGCGCTGGCCAAGCTCCGCGCGGAGATGAGGCGGGAAACCGGCGGTCTGGCCGGCTAGGAGTTCCGATCTCGAGATAGAGCTGATGGGGCGTGGAGGACGGGGGCGGACAACCGGTCGAGAGGCGGCTGCTGGCGGGGCGTTACCGTGTGGAGGGGTCGCTCGGCAAGGGAGGCATGAGTGAGGTCTTCCATGGCTACGACGAGCGGCTGGACCGGCGGGTCGCGATCAAAATGCTCCGGACCTCCTCGCTGGGAGCGATCCCGGTCGGGCCGGACAGCCCGGAGGCGGCGGAGATCCTCGACGCCCTGGACCGGGACCGTAGGCGGTTTCTGCGGGAAATCCGTACCACCGCCCAGCTGGAGCACCCCGGCATTCCGGCGGTCTACGACACGGGTGTCGAGACGGCCCCCGGCGGTAGTACGCAGCTGTGGCTGATCATGCAGCTGCTGCGCGGTTCGACGCTGGAGTCGCTGCTGGACAGGGCGGACTACGTCGCCGCGCGGCCGAGCGTGTCCTGGGCGGCGTCGATCGCCGCGCAGATCGCGGCGGTCCTGGTGGACGTGCACCGAGTCGACATCGTCCACCGGGACATCAAGCCCGCCAACGTGATGGTTGTGGACGGCGGCTTGGTGAAGGTGCTGGATTTCGGCATCGCGATCCTGCGTGGTGCGGGGGCGCTGCCTAGGCTCACCCAGGTGGATCGGACTGTCGGCACCCCGCCGTATATGTCGCCGGAGCAGTGCATCGGCCAGGCGGTGGCATCTGCCTCGGACGTATATTCGCTAGGCTGCCTGCTGTTCGAGCTGCTTACCGGTGACGTGCCGTTCCACGGGACGACCGACAGGCCCGTGCGCTTCCATCACCTCCAGTCGGCGGCACCGTCGGTGCGGGCGCGCCGCCCGGATGTCCCGACGGAGCTCGATGTGCTGGTGTCGTCGATGATGGCGAAGCAGCCAGCGGTTCGGCCCTCGGCGGAGGCCGTCTACGAGGAACTCCTCCCCCTCGTGACGATGTCGGGCGGATTGGCCGGTGGGGCGGGGAGCGTCGATGAGAACCGCGACCCGACCCGTCCGTTCCGGCGGCCGCTACTGGCTCCGGCCAAGCGGCAGGAGCAGGGCTCTGGCCGGGGCAAACTCACCGACGACGAATTCGAGGAATTACGAGCCAACGTCCAAGTGCTCCTCGACAACGACCACCCATCCGAAGCGACCCGTCTCCTCGAGGATGGCGTCGCCCGCGCCCAGGACTCGTTCCAGGAATTGCGGCTGCGGCACTTCCTGGCCGCCGCGCATTTCTACGCCGGTGAGTACACCCGCGCGGCGTCGCTGTTCGACGTCGTCGGACGTGACTACCGCAAGCGTCTTCCCCAGAACGACTTCTACGTCCTCGACTGCTCGTATCACGCAGGTCACGCCTACGCCGAGATCGGCAAGTCGGACAAGGCCCTGCCGCATCTGCGCTTCTACGTGGGCAACGCCGTCAACGCCGACCCCGCGGCGAATGACGACACCGCGGAGCGGATACGAGAATCACGCTTCGTAATCGCGCAGATGCTCGCTTCGTCCGGATACCCGGACGAAGCGATAGCGGAGTTCGAAACCGTCCGTCCACTTCTAGCGGAGGCGTTCGGTGCGGACTCGACCCAGATACGGAATCTCGACAGGCAGATCCGGCGTCTGAGGTCTGCTCAAGGAGAGCTGCCCTTCCTCGAATGATGTTTCTTGGTGGACTGCCCGCGCTCGCATCTGTCGACTAGCGATCTGGCCCGGCTGTTCGCTGATGGTGGCCGGTCGGCGGGGCCGTCGCCGCTGCCGCGGGCGGAGAACGATGCGGTGGTGGAGGTGGAGCGGACGGTGAACAAGTACGGCATGGTCAGCCTGGCCGGCCGGTATCTGCTGGCTGCGGAGATTCTGGGCGGGCGCCGGGTCACCGTTCGGATCGAGGAGAACACGCTGATGTTCCTCGACGCTGAGTCCCGGCAGCTGCTGCGGGTCCGGCCGAACCCGCTGATCTTGGCCAAGTGCCCGCAGTTGCCGGTGCTCGCCCGGCCGGGCCGCCGCCGGTGCCGGAGCGGTCGCCGGTCACGGTGCAGTGCCGCGCGAGCGCCTTCGGTGTGATCATGGTGACCCGGCAGAGGGTCTCCCTCGGCCGGCTGTATGTCGGCCGGGCGGTCACCGTGCACGTCAGCGACACCACGCTGACCATCGATCTGGACGAAGGGCCGCGCACGGCGCACCGCACCACCGATCTCCCGGTCCGCAACGTCAACGCTCATCGGCCGTACAAGGTTGGCCATGTTTCCTAGATCACTTGTTGCTCATGTCGTGGGACAGAAACGTCAGGCACCTCATGGGAGTAGACACGTGAAGCACTCCGGCTGACCTGGTGTTTTGTTGAGTTCTCCGTGCGGGAGATGCTGCTCAGGCTGGGACGGCCCATCGGTCGCAAGCCGACCTGACTCAGCCGGCCCCTTTCGAGCTGCGACGTCAGGTTGGCCAGCGAGGAGGCCATCCCGGCCTCATGTATGGCTTGGTCGATGCCGGGTGGTACGTCCGTTGCGATGACGGTTACCTTGGTCCCTTCGCCGGTGGTCAGGTGCCAGGTCATCGTCATGGTGCCCGCGTACGACGGGTCATCGGCCTCGAACACTGCCCGCTGCACCACGCGCTCTGGTGGAACCAGTTCGGTGAACTCGACGTCGACGACGTCCGTCGCGTCTGACGTCTTGCCGGGGCTGTCGGTGGGGTTCAAGGTACGTGAGGATCACCCGGAATCCGCCACTAGCTAGAGGGCGTCGATGGAGGCGATGATGTCGTGTGCGAGGGTGAGGCTGGAGGCGGCCACGAACTTCTGCCGCCTGTCCATCGCCCTGTTGATGTCAGCCATGCTGCCAAACTGGTAGTCCAGTGGTAGGGGGTCGCCTTCGAGGTCGAGGACTGCGCCGCCCGCGGCCTTGAGAATGTAGTGTCCTGGTGCCAGGTCCCAGACGGAGAAGCCCTTCGCGAACTCGATCGTCGCGTCGGTGAAGCCCGCCGCGACGTGGCACAAACTGGCGGACCCGAAGTCGACTCCGACGCGGCCGCGAAGGGCGCCGTCCGTCGAAGGCTGGTTGAGCGCGTCGAGTAGGCGGGTTTGGCGTCCGAGCGGCTGGAGTCGTTCAGCAGGCTTCATCAGGTAGTTCGTGATCAGTGCCTCGTGCAGTTCTGCGAAGCGGCGCACCTTCAGCTCGTGTGCCTTGCCGTCTTGCGTGTAGACGAACGCCTGGTCGTTGCCGTCCTCGTCGCGGGCCGCGAGATACATCTGGAGATGGTGGAAGATGTCGCCCACCACCGCGGCGATGGGTCGGGCGAGGCTGCGGGAGTACACCATCACGTGTGTGTAGCCGTAGAGGGCGCGAACGGCCAGCTCGCTGGTGTCGAGCGGATCGACCACGACGCACAGATCCGGATCTGGGTCGGCTCCGATGACTTGAGGGGCGGCCTCTTCCGAGGCATAGATGTATGAGGGAAGGATCGGGTTCAGAAGCTCTCGGTAGCGCTCATGCATCCATAGATCGTGTGCGGACAGGAAGTTGTCGGAGTGGCGCAGGTTGGCGGCCTCTGATCGTTCACCCGATAGCGCGGCCTGGACCAGGCTGGGTCGGATCTCCCTGATCATCTGAGCGACCAGCTCGACGAGGTTCTGGGGGAGGCCGGGGAGGGCGGGGGAGGGTGTCACTACGGGACCTTCCTACTGTTAGCGCAGCTCCAGCGGCGGTTCGATGCCTGGGGGCTCATCGTCGCGGCGATGGGACCGCCTTGAACCTTGCCGCTCGCATGATGCCAGCGCCGGTCAGATGGTCGAAATCGCTGACTTCGAGTTTCCCCTTGGTCATGGCTCCGAACACCGCGGAGTAGATCTGCGCGCCGGGATGGCGGTCGCGGTTCTCGCGTGAGACGAAATTTGGCTTCCCCTCATGACGTAGAGACCGAACAGGGAGAGGTGTGCTCGTGGCAGCAGTCATGAGGCGTCGCTTCGAGGGGCGCATTGCTGCGGGCTGAGACTAGTGACCCCGGCAGGATTCGTACCTGCGGCACCCGATTTAGGAGTCCGATGGACAACAAAACCCTTCATGCCATCTGCCTGCCTCTTTGTAGGTGAGGTCAGAGCATGCGACCTTCGGTGGGAAGATATGGGGGGACGATCACGGCTGCTGACGTGGTCGCCTCGCGGTGTCGTGCTCCCCTCCGTGAGGCTGTGCTTAGACGAGATGGCATGCCATAGGGAAAGGCCTCGGTAGATGCGCTAGTCGTGACCGTGGCGTGATGTTGGCTGGTCGCGTTGGCCATACCGCTTCTCGGGCATTCCTGTCACGCGCTTCGGAACCTGTAGTACGCATGCGACACGCCAGGTGTTCCGAAGGAGGATTGATGCTGTATGTCGCTTGATAGGTTAATTTATGTGACTTGACTTTGCGGTCCTCTCAGATGTATGACCTGATCAGATGCCGTGGCGGTGGCCCTCCGGGACGGAGTACATCAGCACCCGTGAGAACAGGCATTTGCCCGCTCGGAGTCCAACTAGAGAGGCCTCTGTCGAGAATGGCGACGTCACCATAACCAAGCACAATAGAGAGAGTGCGAGAAATATTGAGGGCGCCCTCGCAAAGCTGTATGTAAGTGATTTCATGGATTCTCCGGAATTCAGGTCAAAATTCTACAGCGAAGATCGCTTTTTGGGACGCTTCCGAAACGATGTCGATATGCCCGGATTCGAGCTACAGACAGCTCATGTGGGCGGGATCCTTATCGGCTTCATCTTTGGTCATCGGCTGCCAAGCGATGACTATTGGTGGAATCATCTCGTCGAGCCAACTGCCAGAGATATGACCAATGAGCAAGGCGGGCGCCGATCGCTCGCATTGATCGACTTTGTCATCCGTAGAGACATGCGTAGGCGACGCATCGGAAGCCGATTGCACTGGAAAATTTTGGAAGGGCGGCCCGAGGATCGCGTGGTGGTGTGCGTAGGCAAGAACCAGGTTCCCGCCTATCCGATGTACCTTCGTTGGTCATATCAAGCAATGGGCCGAGTCCAGGCGTACATGGGTGCGCCGATCCTAGATGTCCTAACCCGTACGCTGAGGTGATGACTGATGTTCGCCACCTATAGCGGCCATGTAGCACAACTATTACCATTAGGTGCCGCAGAGGATTGTTAACGACGGCTATTTAGACTGTGACTCATTTGGGGCTTGGTCGTTAGATCGATCGTGGATGCGTTCCTTTGACGGCTGGTGTCGGATGAGTTGTGGGAGTTGTTCCAGCGGGTGGTACCGCCGGCGCCGACGCGACCGCGAGGTGGCGGGCGACGGCGGGTCGACGACCGGACGATTCTGGCGGCGATCGTGTACGTGGCCACCACTGGGTGTGCCTGGCGGCGGTCGCCGCCGGTCCTCGGCGCCTCCTGGCGGACCGCGCATCGCCGCTTCACCGAGTGGAGCACCCCGCGAGTGTGGACCAAGCTGTACCGGATCCCGCTGGACGAACTCGGCGCCCGCGGCGAGCTGGACTGGTCGCGACGCGCGATCGACTCGGTCAGCGTCCGGGCGAGCGAAGAGAGGAGCTGACAAGCCCGAATCCTGTCGATCGCGGCGAGAAAGGGTCGAAGACTCACCTCATCACCGAACGCACCGGTTCGCCGCCGGCTGTCGCGATCAGCGCCGCCAACATCCACGACAGTCTCGCGCGGGAACCGCTGGCGCGGTCGATTCCGCCGATCCGTTCCCGTCGCGGACCCAGGGCGGCGGCGACCCGGCGAGCTCCACGGCGACAAAGGCTACGACTACCCCCACCCGCGCGCCTTCCCGCGCGACCGGGCAACATCCACCGCATCGCCCGCCGCGGGATCGAGTCCAGTCAGCGCCTGGGACGCCACCGCTGGGTGGTGGAGCGCACGGACTCCTGGGTGGCCGGCTGCCGCCGCTTACACCGACGCCACCAGCGCCCAGCCGACCACTTCGCAGCCTTCGACGCCATCGCCGCAGCCCTCATTTGCTACAACCGACTCACCAAGTGAGTCATCGGCTAGGGGCGGCAGTGATGATGCCTTTACCGCTGGCGGTGGCCCGTACAAGACGATGCCCCTCATGTGAGGATCCGCTTCAGCGTCTCGCGCGTCTGGTCGGCAAAGCTGATGGCGGCGCCGAGGCGGTTGTCGACGGTGATGGCGCGGTGGGCGGGCTGGTCTCGGAGTAGAGGCCCGCTGACGTACGTCCACCAGTGGGCGAGCTTCCAGGTGTCTGGGGGCGCGCCGCAGAACTCGATGTTGAGGTGCCCCGCGTCCTCCGGACAGCTTCCTGATGATCACTTCATGATGCGAGCTGTCGACTCAGGTACTCGTTGTGGACCTCAAGTGGAGTCC